>CAJTNK010000054.1 GCA_910577885.1 uncultured Rikenella sp. | reverse complement strand
AAGTTTCTTTGGTACTTTCTGTTCACAGAAAGTACAGTACCCTCCCGTCGCTAAAAACTTATTTCACAGAGACCTATACAAAGAACGAGGAGACAGAGGTAAGGGGGATAATTACAAGGTTAATCGGTCGGTCCTTTTCGGATTTGCCTCACCATGATTCCGATTTCGGCAATGAGGAGCAGAGTGAACAAAGCGGCGAAGAGCCAGAAGGTGACTTGGACCGATGCAACGTCGAGGCGCGAGACCGCTGCGACCGTCGGCAAGAGGTCTTGGATGGTCCAGGGCTGTCGGCCGAGTTCGGCCACGACCCAGCCGGCCTGCGAGGCGACGTAGGCCAGCGGGATCGACCAAAGCGCCAAATGCAACGGCCACCGTCTGCGGCCGAGTCGTCCGCGGCGTTCGAGGAGCAGCATCCACACGAACAGCGCCACGAACCACACGCCCAGCCCCACCATCACGCGGAACGACCAGAAGACCGGCCAAACGGGCGGTACGGTTTGTTGCGGCGAGTCGAGGTAGCCGTAGCCGAAATAGCGGAAGTAGTCGTCATGAAAAGCCCGTCCCTCGGGCGTTGTCGGGTCGAAAAGCCGGCCGATGGAGTCCGCCGCAGCCTGGTCTCCGGCCCGACGGGCCGCCTTGAAGGCCGCGAAAGTCTCGATCGCCTGCCGCCCGCGAGCGATCTTCGCCTCGCCCGACAGCAGACCGCGAGCCGCATTCCCCGCCGTGAGGTCGTCGATCCCCACGACATAAGCCGCCGCCTGGTGATGCGCCAGCACGGAGAGCATCCCCGGCACCTCGATGCCCGGTACCAGCGTCAGAGGAGCACGCTCCTGCCCCTGGCGCAGGTCCTCCATCGCGGCGAGCTTCATCGGCTGGTGGCGCGCCACCTGAACCGCCGACCCGTCGCCCGTCCAAATGACGCAAACGGCGCTCACCAGCCCGAAAACCGACGCCAGCTTAATGCTCCGCCGCGCCAATCGCTCCTCCCGCCCGCGCAGCAGGTACCACGCGCTCACCCCCACCACGAACACCGCAGCCAGCACGAAAGCCGACGTGACGGTATGGAAAAACTTGTTCATCGCCACGGGCGAGAACAGAACCGCCCAAAAATCCACCATCTCGTTCCGGGCCGTCTCGGGATTGAATCGCATCCCGGCCGGGTACTGCATCCAGGCATTGGCCACCAGGATCCACAGCGCCGAGAGGTTCGCCCCCACGGCCGTGAGCCAGGTCGCCGTCAGGTGGAACCCCCGCGAAACGCGGTCCCATCCGAAGAACATCACGGCAATAAACGTCGACTCCAGGAAAAAGGCCATAATCCCCTCGATCGCCAACGGCGCACCGAAAATATCGCCCACGAAATACGAGTAATTGCTCCAGTTGGTCCCGAACTCGAACTCCAGGATCAACCCCGTGGCCACGCCGATCGCGAAATTCACCCCGAAGAGCTTCATCCAGAACCGGGCGGTGCGTCGCCAGAACTCGTCTCCGGTCCGCACGTAACGGGTCTCCATCAGGGCCACCAAAACCCCCAAACCCAGCGTCAACGGAACGAAAAACCAGTGGTAAATAGCCGTCAACGCAAACTGCGCGCGCGACCAGTCAACCACCGCTCCCAAACTTGTTGCGTCGAGTAACTGCATCGTCTTGTTTGTTTTATAATTTTGACACTCAATTAACGTCCTATCAACTCGTTACCCACCCACTCGGCCCGCTCCCGATCGTCCATCCCACCCAACTCAGCCGGAAAAAAGAATACGCGCAACACCAAAAACATCACCGCCAACTTCACCAAAATCACACACCACAAGGTCCGACCCAAACGGCTCATCCCACGAAACCCCTCCACGTAAAAACCCAAAACCTTGCGTATCATCCCCGTTTATCCTATTTTTGCTTACTAATTATTCCTCTTCCTCTTTGACTATCTTTAGCGACGGGAGGGTACTGTTCTTTTTGTGAACAACCGACGCTGCCAGCGAGAGCAGAGCGGGCTTGCACGCTTTGCCGAGGTAGCGCGAGGAAACCGAAGGTAAAAGGTACGGTTCCGTACCGTAGCCAAGGAACAGTTAAGAGTAAAAAGGCACAATTATAAAGCCAAAATTATGAAAAATACGTTTGCAAGCGCAAAAATCATTCAATTAAAGACACTTTGCGCCGAAGCGAAGACGATAGCCGTGGTGTCGCACACCAATCCGGACGGAGATGCGATCGGTTCGGGGATTGCGTTGAGTACGTTTTTGCGGGGGTTGGGTTATGAGGTCCGTTTTTTCGTGCCGAACCACTATCCGAAGTTTTTGGATTTTCTGCCCGGAGTCGAACGGGTGGAGATCTACGGCGAAGCGTGCGAGACGGCGCGCAGTTATATGGCCGACGCTGACTTGATTATCTGTGCGGACTTCAACCAGGTGGGGCGGTTGGACCGGATGACCGACGCCATCGAGGCCAATGTCATTGCACCGCGGGTGCTGATCGACCACCACCTCAACCCGCCGGAGTACGAGCTCAGTTTCTCCGACACGGAGTACTGTTCGACGGCCCACATGGTCTACGACCTGATTTGTGCCTGGACGGGGCCGGAGGCGATCACCGCCGAGATGGCCGTTGCGCTGTACGTCGGTATCGTCACCGACACCGGGAACCTCAGCTACGGGAATCTGACCCCGGAACTCTACCGGGCAGTGGCCGTGCTGGTCGAAAAAGGGGTCCGACCGATCGACGTCTCCCGCGCGGTATTCAACACGCAGAGCGAGAGCCGATTGCGAATGGTGGGCTACCTGCTCTCCGAGAAAATGAAAGTCGACACGGAGCGGAAAACGGCTTATATCACCCTCACCCGCGCCGAAAAAACACGATTCAACCACCAAATCGGCGACACGGAAGGGATCGTCAACATGCCGTTGTCGATCGACGGCATCGACTTCTCGGCCATGTTCATCGAGACACTCGACTGCATCAAGATTTCGTTCCGCTCACAGGGCGACTTCGACGTCAACCTCTTCGCTCGCGAGCATTTCAACGGCGGAGGACACAAAAATGCCGCCGGCGGACGATTCTTCGGTCCGATGAGCGAGGCGGTCGCACGATTCAACGAAATTACCCAAACTCTACATCCTTAAACTCTCTGCTTGAAACCCGACAAGTCACCGTACCCTTTTACCCTCGTTTTCCTCGCGTTGCCTTGGATAATGTGTAAACGGTCTTTAGCGACGGGAGGGTACTGTACTTTCTGTGAACAGAAAGTACCAAAGAACCGAGCAGCGTACCGAGGGCAGAAACCGCTTGCGGGTTTTGCCGAGGTAGCGCGAGGAAGGCAAAGCCAAACTTTAGAGCGCATCCCGCTGGGATGCTTTGGCCGTGTCAGCCTGGTGTTTGGGTGGGGATTCTTTTTGGGCGCGCATAATGCGAGCTAAAACTCATAGCGCGCCTAAAAGAACCCCACCCACAACCCTAAGGACTGCGGAGCCTAAGGCGTAGCGTATGCTATCTGAAAGTCTTTTTGGTTCTTTTTCTTCAGAAAAAGAACAGTTCCATACCGGTCACCAAACCCGGTTGGCCAATTGCCGAAAGCAAAATGAGAGAAGCGCAGTTAACAAGCGACAGTACTTGCTCGATTCAAAAAGAAAAAGTTTTAAGGGATTAGGTTTCGGACCGCTTGTTTGAATTGGGCGCCGCGGTCTTCGTAGTTTCGGAAGAGGTCGAAACTCGCACAAGCCGGAGAAAGCAAGACCGTATCGCCCGGTTCGGCGACTTCACGACAGGCGGCCAGCGCGGATGCCAAAGAGGCCGTGTCGTAGACCGGCACCACACCCGTAAACGAACGCACGAGTTTCGCATTGTCGAGCCCCAGGCAAACGACCGCCTTGACATGTTCCCGCACCAGCGGCATCAGCGGCGCATAATCGTTTCCCTTGTCCGTCCCGCCCGCGATCCAGACCGTCGGACGCGTCATCGCCTGCAAGGCATACCACACCGAATCGACATTCGTGGCCTTCGAATCGTTGATGTACTCCACGCCGTCGACCACCGCAACCGGTTCGAGCCGATGTTCCACCCCTCCGAATTCGCGGAGCGTCCGCTCAATGGCCTCGTCCGGCACCCCAGCCCGTCGACAGGCCGCCACCGCAGCCAACACATTGGCTACGTTGTGCAATCCCCGCAGCCGCATCTCTGCCGCCGGAAACGCAAACGTCCCCCAACGCATCAGCCCGGCGGCGGCATCATAGACGGCCGTATGCACACCGCCCCCTTTCCCTTTCGGCAAATCCTTGGCATAAAAAGCCAGCCGCGACGCCTCCACTCCCGCCGCAAACTCCGGCAGGTAAGCGAGCGTCTCGGGATCCTCGCCGTTATAGATAAAGAGGTCCTCGGGGCGCAAATTCCTCGTAATGCGGAACTTACTCGCCACGTAATTCTCCATCCGGTGGTCGTAACGGTCCAGATGATCCGGCGTGATGTTCAGCAGCAGTGCGATGTCGGCCCGAAAATCGTACATCCCGTCGAGCTGAAAACTGCTCAACTCGATCACATACCAATCGGGTTGTTCCGCCGCTTCCGTTTCGGCCACCTGCAACGCCAGACTCCGTCCGATATTCCCGGCCAGCTCGGCCCGAAACCCGCCCCGACGCATCATCTCATGGATCAAGGTCGTGGTGGTGGTTTTGCCGTTACTCCCGGTGATACAAACCGTTCGCGTATGCGGTGCGAGGTACCGGCCCGCCAGCTCGATCTCCGAGATCACGGGAATCCCCCGTTCGCGAATCGCCTGCACCACCGGCGCGGTCTCCGGAATCCCCGGGCTCTTCACCACCAACTCCGCCTCCAAAATCCGCTCCACGCTGTGCCCCCCCTCTTCGAAAGCCAACCCCTGCGCCAACAACCGCGACCGATAGGGCTCTTTCACAGCTCCCGCATCGGAGAGCAACACGTCGTATCCTTTTGCCCGAGCCAGCACGGCGGAGCCATAACCGCTCTCGCCGCCGCCCAGGATCACTGCCAATGCCATAGGTTTTTGTCCGTTTGTGTGAGGCAAATTTACATCTTTTCACACCAGCATGCACCTCTTTCCCCGGATATTTCCACTACACTTTTTTCGCTCGACAGAAACGACCGAGCGCGCGCCCGGCTTTCCCCCCCCATCGGCGCCGCCTTTCAACAAAAAACGACCCGAGGAACTTCGGTGGAAGTTCCCGGATCGTTCTGATACCGTGCGTATCGCGGTCTAAACCCTCATCGTTACAAGATCGAGTCCAGCTCCTCGGCCAGTTTTTCCGACTCCTTGGCCAGCCCCGACACATAGGCGCTCTTTGCCGCCCGCACCGCCTCCTTGGTCCGAACCGCAATCACCACCCGAACTTCATAAGCCCCGGCCTCCACCTCGCGGTAGATCTCCAACAGCGAAACAGCACCCGTCAAACGGGCATTCACCAAGTGTTTATTGGACGAAACGAACTTGTCGATCACCTCGATATCCCCTTCGCCATAATCATGATTGGCCACATTTTCCTTCACCAGTTCCGCGATCTGCGCACTCACTTTCTCCGCAATTTCGGTCATGGCCCGGCTATCGGCAATCTTCTTCGCTGCCGTATAATTCCCGCCTTTGGCCATGTGCGTCCCGACGATATAATAGGCCTGTCCCCGTTCATCTTCCTGCAGCTGGGCATAGCGGCTCTCCTGCAACTGACGTTCCAAAGGCAGCTTGCCCGGCATCACTTTCCACCCCTCCTTGGTCAACGCCTTGGCCTCTTTCCGACAATCTTTGTCGACCCGCGCTTTCATCTCCTTTTTGAGTTCCTTGTCCGAGAGTTGCGCCTGGCCGTAGGCCACGCCCGAGCCCGTAATAAGGGCCACCGAACACATCACTACGCTAAGAAATCTTTTCATGGTCTATTCTTTTTTTAATTCTTATTATCAACCACATGGGCACGATCCGCGCTTCATGAACCGTCGCCCAGAAAACAAGCTACCAATTGCAAACCGCCGGCGCCGAAAAGGCCACTCGATGCACCTTCCCCTCGCCATCCGCCACAACGATCGTCCCGCGCAACATCCCCATCCGTCCCCCCTTCGCCCCCTTCGCCGCGCCACCGTACATCCGCTCATACCGCCCCGGCAAAGTCACCGCTACCTCTCCTCCCCCCAATATCCCGCCGCCATCGATCGTCACCGGCATCGCCACCCCCGGCAACCGCAAAGTGATACTCTTCACCGTCAAGTCATTCCGGTTGGTCCGCACCGCCATCCGCACCGCCACATCGCCCACCAAGCTATCCGTCCGCACCCCCGCCTGCAGAATCGCCTCTCCCTGCGGCGTCACCTCGACCACCGTCCCGCTCAGGTCCGCCACGATCCGCTCCCGCACCGTCGAAGAACCAATCCGTTGCGCCAGCTGAATGGCATTCTCCTCCGCCACATCGGCCGTCGAATAGTCGTAGGTCACCACCCACTCCATCCCACGCTTCTCAGCATGGAGCTGCGCAAGGGTCTCCGACCGCAGCGACGGCTTCCGAGAGCACGAGATCGGCCGATCGCCCAGCATCAGCCGGTAGACATACTCGCCCGGCCGCGCCGAAACTTCGCTCAAAAACACCTGCCCGTACAGCGCCCCATAGTTCCGCTGCAACATCCGCGCATCGCCCTTCCGCACATCATCGAAGAAATAATCGATCAACGGCGTCAACTCACTCACCGCCCGGTCGATCTGCTCCACCGACTCGATCCCGCCCCCGTCGTACATCTCCCGAAGCCGATCATACCGCGCCACCATCTCCGCATCCCGCGTATTGAAAGCATCGACCAGCCGTTTCAACTCGATCCGCGGAAAAGGATACTTCACCGCATAGAGCCACGTAACGCGTCCCGTCCCCCGCTCCACACGTTTCTCCCAGTACGAATCCTCGGCCTTCGATGCCGAAATGCCGCTCAAAAACGGCACCGTCGCCGCCTGTGTCTTGAAAGTCGACGAAAAATTATCCACGAAATCGGTAATCCCTTCGGTCATCGTCTCCTGCGACAACGTGCTCTCGCTCGACACCTGTACGTTCTGTGCCACCGACTCGATCACCTGGCTCCGCACCTGGTCCATACACAAGCTTTTCGCCCGCTCCAAATCATCGGCCACCGCCGATGTGACGATATACCCCGTCTCCATCTTCCCCACCCACACCGGCACCTTCTTTTCGCTCCGCTCCACGACTTTCACCGTCTCCTTCCGGGCCGCCCGCACCGCCTCCGGCCCCATCCCCCCTCCCGCAGCCAACAGCCAAGCCGCCGCCACTGCGACGACTCCGCTTCTACAGAAACCGTTTTTCATAGAGATCTTCATCATGTGTGTGTTTACTCAACCGCCAGAAATTTATCCACATACCACCGGTTCAGCGCATCCGCCAGTATTTTTCTCACCGCCTGCGTCACCAGCGCATCCCGTTCCGACAGCTCCTGCCCACTCATCCCCCCTCGCTCGGCGATCTGCTGCATCTCCTGCGCCACCACCGGGTACTCGTCCACCTGTTCCGGCACCGAACCCAGCAAAGCCAACGCCTCACCCCGCCGGCCCATCTTTTCGAGGGTCCGGGCTTTCGTAATCAAAGCCGGAATCCGGGTCGTGTAATAGTCGACAATCCGTTCCCGCACCTGCCCCATAAAACCCCTCAAAGCCGGACTCTTCGGCCGGATCTGCGCCAAAGCCTTTATCACGGCCTTGTGCTCCGCCGGGTCCACCCCCTGCACCGACACGGTATACGAGTCAATCACCGTCCCCTCGATCAAATCGAGCGCATAGAACGTCACCTCCATCTTAACCGCAAACTGTACCGGGACACTCCCCGTGGCCGACTTATCGACCGTCACGGCATGCGCCGTGAGAACCATTTGTCCCGACACGGAGCCGAAACCGTTCTGCGTGACGATCTGTCCGAGTTTCTGGGCCAGCACCTCTTTGGCCTCGCGCGACAGCGTGACCCGTTCCGGCAACATCGGCGTCAGGGCCACCATCTCCTTGGCCGACAAGACATTCTGCGCCACAGCCCTCTCCCCCGGCACGCCGACCGCCACAGCCGCCAAACCGCCAGCCACGGCCAGCGTAATTTTTCTGAACAACGTCATCATTTTCTCTCGTTTTTTCGGTAAAACACAACGCCTCGCCCCCGCTATCCTAATCTGCATCAATAACTTACACCACAAAAACTTCCCCCACACTTACGACCTACTTCCCGCCGATCGTAATGATAGCCTCGCCCAACCCCTTGGTATCGAGCTTGGCATCCAAACCGTAGTTGGTCTTCAAATACCGCCGCAACCCATTGGCCCACAGCCGCGTATCCATAGCCCGTCCATTTTCCGCCATCACCGGAATCCGTACCTGTTCGAAGACCATCCGATTTTCGCTGGCCTCGGCCGTCGAGAATCGCCCCTGCACCGTATTATCCCCCACCCAGCCTTCAATCAGGAAACCGAGCTCCTCACCATCGAACTCCGATTCGAAGTCGACGTCACTCCCACTCCACCGCCGACAGGTCAGCTTAACCTCCCGTCCATTGGCAAACAGATCATCGAAATGCGCCTGCAACTGGGAATTAAAGTTGTCGATATGGGCCAGCACCCCCTCCTCCAAAAGCACCGGCACCTCGGCACTGAACGACGGATTGCCCGTCCCGGAAGCCGCCGCCACCTGTTTGTCGGTATAGGCATCCAACCCCCGCAAAGTAAAAGTCACGCTCTGTTTCGGCCCGGTTTTATTCACGGTCCACGTCAGCTGCAAAATGATATCCGCCTTGGCCGTCCGCTTGAGCGCCTCGAGCGGCGACTCAGCCAGTCCATCGCCCGTCTCCTTCGACATCGTCACGCCATCCTCCGCCGCATCGGTCCGGATCGACCGCAAGGTCGCCTCCAAGTCCTTGAGCGGAAAACCCCGTTCGGACATCATCTCCCCCACCTTACTGATAACCAGCTGCAGGTCCGTATTCTCCCGCAAGGCCTGCCAGTAATCCGGATAGCTCTCCGCAACCCCCTGGTTGTCATACGTTTTGACATATCCATTCTTGGTGCACCACGCATCGCTCGGCACCACCATCAAAGTCGGTTTCTTGGCCTGTCCGAAGCATCCGACGGTTGTCGCCACAGCCAACACCGCCGCACAGATTAATCTTTTCATACGAACAAATCCTTGTCTATACATCACGTTGTACATTAAAATCCGGCATCGAGTTTCCGGACAATCCCCCGGTTCTCGAGTTCGCGCCGCAACTCGTCATACGACACCACGACAACCACCCCCACCCGATACTTCCGTCGATCAATCTTAGTCACCTGCTGCTCCTCGCTGGTCAAGGTCACGAACCGCATATACGCCCCCCCGTCCTCAAAAAAGCGGTCGAAATACTCCGCCTCCTTCCGCTGCTGCTGTTCATCGCCCGTGGACACCGGCACCAACGGCCGCTTCCCCGGCACCGCCCCATTGGCCGGCATCCCCTTGAAAATCAAGCCATGGACGGCATTCTTCTTGGCCTGTTCCCCCGCCACCACCGGATTAGCCGAGTCGCTCCACACAGCCACCACCACACTCCCCTTAGCCCCCACCGACACGGGCGTGATCTCGTACTTCCACTCCCGCGTCTCGGCATCGGCCTTCCGGACCTTCCGCCGATGTTGCTGCGCCCCGGCCGCCAACGGCAACACGAGCAGCGCTACCCAAAGTAAACCTTTGATCTTCATATATTTCAACCTCTAAAAAGAATAAATCCCCCGTTACTTAATCTGCCGCAACAGCATCCCGCTATACAATCCCCGCGCCGACCCGACAAAACGGGTCCGGTCGAATCCCTGTTCCCGTCCGGTGAGCTTCAACTCCTCGTCAGCCATATACCGATTGTCCCAAATTTGGTCCTTGGCCACCTTGACCTCCCCGCGTTTGACATAAACGGTCCGCCCTTTCTTCTCATCCCACACGCGCTCCAGCACTTCGAACCGGTCGCCCGCCTCGAGCCCCTCTTTCAGCCCGATCCGCGCATAGATCCCCCCTTCCTCGTCCACAATCAACGGCGTTTTGGTCTTGAACACATCATTCTTCTTGGCCAACTTGGCGATCGTCGCATCCGAGGCATTAATCGTGGCAATCCGAATCAGTTCCGCCTCGCTCTTATCGGTAAAGATCCCGGCTTTGACATTGGCCCAGGCCGATTCGCTGCCAATATACCGGAGCGAGAAAAGATCCGAGTTATCATACGCCTCCCGGTCGCCCCACAGCTCACCATACAACCGCCCCGCAACCTCCGGATTCCAGCGCAGTTTGAACAAATAGGCCGTACTCTTGACATAATACCCCGCCCCGAGCGAAGCTTTCACCGCCAGCGTCGCCGCCGACGCCGCCAACGAGGCATAGCCTCCCCCCGCCAACTCCGCAGCCGCCTGCGCAATGGCATCGATCTCGGCCGCCAACTCATCCTTGCTCATATACCGATAACGCGACACCAGCACGAACGTATTCCCGATCAAATCTTCGCCGATATCCTCCAGCATCGCCCTCCCCCGCGCCGAGTTCCTGGCCGTCTCAATATCGAAAGCCGACGCCCCATAAAGCCCCCTCTCCTGCACCCGTCGCATCGAGAAAACGCTATCCCCCTCCAAAAACCAACCATCGGCCAACCGCTTGGCCACCGCATTCTCCCGGATATACCGATAAGCCACCGCCCCGTAATCGTCCTTGCTCAAATCCGACGCGCTCCCCGTCAAAGTCGGCAGGCCGATCATCCCTTTCATGAAACTGCCGAACCCTCCTCCTTTTTTCTTCGGCACCTCCAGCGTTCCATCCTCGTCGACCACCGGCTCGGCCTTGGCCGCTGCCAAAAAAGCCGCCCGATCCGCGTCCGTCAGCTCGCCATACACCCCCCGATCGATAATCCGATCGCCGACCACATTATGATCGTTATACTTATCCGGAATCGGCGAGGTCAGGAAAGCCATCCGAATCGAATCCCGCATCGGCATCCCAGCTTCCTCGATCAAGAAAACGCACAGAGAACTCCGCCGATAATTTTCGTCCAAGCTATCCCTCTTCTGCGCCTCTGCTCGTTCCCCCGCTCCCGAAAGTACCGCCAGCAGACCGACCGCCAGCAGCCAAAACGATCGAATTCGATTAACCATCTGATTCATTGCCAATTATATTTCCTATCCCCTATCCCTTCAGGTCCAATATCTTTTGCAAGATAAACAATTAAACAATTACATCCAAAAAATGCTCGGCTTATCGGCGGAATCCCCGATGAAATCCATCGTGGATTTTGTCAAGCCTTGCGAATCAGAAGAAAAGGAGGTCCATGAATAAAGGATGAGCTTCTCCGAAAGAGATTCCATAGGTCATAATGCCCTGGGAGCGAGGCGGGAACAAGGTTAGCGGAAAAGGTTCGGGGGGGGCGGGAAAAGGTGTCCCGGTATCCCCCAAAGAAGAAAAGACCAATAGACGAGAGTGGGCCGAGTACAAGGCAAGCGAGAAATTCCGGTCCGGAAACTCCCTACCGCCTCTCCGAAAACTGGAACAAACGGGGCTCCTACCAAGCAATGGACTGGGGAAATGCCTCAAAGAGTCCCCTCTGCATGCCCCGGAAGCGGAGGAGGCTGGAAGCGGCGGGGAACGGGTGCTGCAGGAAAATGGGGCCCCCGGAAAGAGACCCTGCGGTACAGTGAGGGGGATAAAAAGAAAGGGTTTCCCCGAGAAAGGTTTTTGGGATCCCTCAAAGACCTGCGGAGACAGAGAGGGAAAAAGAAAGGTTACCTCGGCTGAGGAAGACAAGGGTGCGGAAAAAAGAAAGGGTTCCCCATCGAAACGATGGGGAACCCTTGAAGAGGCGGCGACCTACTCTCCCACATATGAATGCAGTACCATCGGCGCGGACAGGTTTAACTTCTCTGTTCGGAATGGGAAGAGGTGGGACCCTGTCGCTATTGCCACCTAAGTGGATGAGGGGTTATCGAAAGCGTATATCTGACATTCCAAGATGGATCCCCTGGAATTCAATAGGCGGTAAAACGGATCAAGTACAAAACCATTGTCTTGTCGCTCGTTTCCCGTTCCGTCCCGTCGGCATCAACTACGCGCTCTCGCCTCAATCTCTATGAAC
>CAJTNK010000053.1:8705-13654 GCA_910577885.1 uncultured Rikenella sp. | reverse complement strand
AGATAACCCCGGCAAAACATCCAACGGGTGCGCCGGGCGGGCGGTGCCTCCCGGCGCGCGGTATGGGCCGGGCGAGAAAACTTTGCCAAAGAAAACCCCGGCAAAACACCCGGTGGGCGTGTCCAGCAGCACCCGCCCGAACCCCGAGCCCTAATCCCCCGACCCCACGCCGCTGCCCAACACCCGAGCCGCCCGCAGCAAAGTCTGATCCTGCGGGAATATATAATAGTAAAACGCTGTCTCGTCCAACGACGTGTTCCGACCGATATACCCGCGGATCTGCGCCTCGATCAACGGTTTCGAGAGCGTCATCTCGCTCTCGGTCGGGTGCACCCCCTCGCGGTCGGCAAAGGCCACGAAGTCGTAAAACAAATTCTTGTCCGCAAAGAAACGATCCAACTCCGCCAACGACTCCATCGCATTGATCTCCTTCCGGTAACGGTCCGTCGTCCGCTGCGCGTAGCGGAATATGAGGTTTTTCTGGAACAACTTCATGAAGTAGGGCGTCAACCCCGTCGTGTCCACCGGCACGAACACGTCCGGCATGATCCCCCCGCCGCCATAAACCACCTTCCCGCCAGGGGTCGTAAAACGCAACGAATCAATCTGATGGATGCTGTCCGCGCTGAAGAGTTCGTCGTGCTCCTGTCGGCGGATCAGTTCGCTGTAATAGGTCTCGTCGTCCCCCGGCGTGTAGGGCTTCTGAATCGACCGACCCACCGGCGTGTAGTACCGTGCCACGGTGAGCCGCATGGCCGATCCGTCGCCTCCCGGATACGTGATTTGCTCCTGCACCAGCCCCTTGCCGAACGACCGTCGGCCGACGATCGTCCCGCGGTCGTTGTCCTGAATGGCTCCGGCCACGATCTCCGAAGCCGAGGCCGAATTTTCGTCGATCACCACCGCCAGCTCCAGGTCCTGGAACCGGCCCCGACCGTCCGCATGCTGGTCCGCCCGCGGAGAAGCAGCCCCCTCCGTGTAGACGATCTTACGCCCCTCGCCCAAGAACTCGTTGGCGATGAAAATCGCCTGGTCCAAGTACCCGCCGCCGTTGCCGCGCAGGTCGACGATCACCTTCCGCGCCCCCTGCTCGCGCAGGTCCGCGAGGGCGGCCATCACCTCGTTATAGGTCGTCGCGGCAAACCGACCGAACCGCACATAGCCGATCTCCGGTTCGCCCGGCACCAGGAAAGCCGCCTCCAGGCTCTTCACCGGAATCGCCCCTCGGGTAACGGTAATCGGCAACAGTTCCGTGGCCGGTTCGCGGAGAATCCCCAGCCGAACCGTGGTCCCGCGCGGCCCCCGCAACAGCCCCACCACCTTGTCCTGATTCATCTTCACGCCGGCAATCACGCTGTCGTTCACCGTGATGATCCGGTCGCCGGCCACGATCCCCGCCGAGGCGCTCGGCCCGCCCGAAATGACGTTCGTGATCTGGACCGTGTCGGTCAACATGTTGAACATCACGCCGATCCCGTCGAACGTCCCGGCCAACGGCTCGTTCGTCGCCGCGAACTCGCTCGCCGGAATGTAGACCGAGTGCGGGTCCAGCTCCTGCAACAGCACCGGAACAGCCAGTTCGGCCAGCGAATCGCGCGTGATCGGATCGACATACCGCCGTTCGATCTCGCTCAACGCCCAGCTCAGCTTATCGCCCTGGCGTACAGTCTCATAAGCGTTCCGCAGAGCGGCCCGCTCCAGCAGGATCCCCAACACGGTCCCCGCCAACACGGCCACGACCACAAACAGCGATAAACGTACGGAAGTCTTATAATTGCTCATGAGTATGGATTTCGAAAAAAGTCCGGTTTCGCGCCGGTCGGCGCAAAATCGTCCCAAATATAGTAATTTTGCCGAAAACTCGTCTATGGTCAAAGTTTCGGTCATCACGGTGGTGTGGAACGCGGCGCGGGAGTTGGAACTCACGCTCGAGAACCTGGCCCGGTTGGACCGGTCGGCGGCGGAGCTCGAAGTGGTGGTCGTCGACGGCGCGTCGACCGACCGCACGCCCGCCGTTATCGAACGGTTCCGGAACCTCGTTTCGTATGCTGTCAGTGAACCCGACCGGGGACTCTACGACGCCATGAACAAGGGGATTCGAGCCGCTACGGGCGACTACCTGTGGTTCGTCAATGCCGGAGACCGGGTCTACCGGCCGGACACGCTGACCCGGATTTTCGGCCACACCCATACCCCGGCGGCCGACATCTATTACGGCGAAACGATGGTCACGGACCCGGATGGCAGAGAGCTCGGACTGCGCAAAAAACCGCTCCCGAGGAACGGGGGGCTCACCTGGCGGTCGCTCCGCCGCGGGATGGTGGTCTGCCACCAGTCGTTCATCGTCCGACGGACCCTCGCGCCGCTCTACGACACGGAACACTACCGGCTCGCCGCGGACATCGACTGGGTCATCGCCTGCCTCGAACGGGCCCGGTCGATCGTGGACACGGGGCTGATTCTGAGCTGTTTTACCACAGGAGGACTCTCGACCCGACGCCGCAAAGCGAGCTTGCGAGAACGGTGGACTATCATGCGACGACACTACGGCCTCTTCCCGACACTCTGGGCACACGGACGCTTTCTCTTCGACGCGCTCCGCGACCGGCTACTCCGCCGACCGTCTTACCGTCCGATCCCGGAATAAATCTAAAAGTCCGGCTGTTATCCCAGCGCTCTCGGGGGTGTTTGGGGCGGGATTTCTCTTCCGTCAGGCCAGTAAGACGCCCTATGGGTGCTCCTGGAGGTCCCGCAACGCGCCCACCGGGCGTTTTGCTAGAGTTGTTTCGGCCAAGTTCGGGTAGCAGCGGGAGTTAGCCAAGGGGGCGGAGTCCCCTTGGATGCGTTCTTTGCCTACTTTCTGTCGCATCACAGAAAGTAGGAGCCCCCGCGGCTTGAGCGGGGGAGAGGTAAGAGATTGATTCTCCCCGAGAGAGTTGGGCTCCGCCCGGCTCGAGTGCCGAGCGCCACCCCGGGGCGGAACACGACTTGTTTTTGGCCGGGGGCCCGCTATCTTTGTAGAATCAAAACAGAATTTCTTCGCATGAACGATTTATCGGAGATCTATCGCCGGGCCGTTTGCGGCGAGCGGCTCGGGTTTGCCGAGGCGATGGAGCTGTGGAACAAGGCGCCGTTGGCCGAACTGATGGCTGTGGCCGATGCGGTGCGGAGGCGGTGGCATCCGGGGGAGGTCGTCACGTGGCAAATCGACCGGAATGTCAATATCACGAATGTTTGTGTGAGCGGCTGTAAGTTTTGCAGCTTCCACTGCCGCTTGGCCGACCGGGAGCGGGCCTATGTCACGTCGTTGGAGGCGTATCGGACCAAAATCCGAGAGATGCTGGAGCTCGGAGGAGAACAGCTCCTGCTGCAGGGAGGTTTGCATCCGAAGCTGGATTTGGCGTGGTACGAGGAGTTGTTTTCGACCCTGAAAAGCGAGTTTCCGAATGTCCGGTTACATGCCTTGGGACCGCCCGAAATCGCGCATATTGCGCGGATCTCGGGACTGGGCGAGACGGCGGAGGGGTATCGGACGGTGTTGGAGCGGCTGGTGGCGGCGGGGTTGGATTCTCTGCCGGGAGCCGGTGCCGAGATTCTGGATAACGATATTCGGCGTCGACTCTCGCCGGGGAAGTGTTCGGCGGATGTGTGGCTGGCGGTGATGCGCGAAGCTCACAGGATGGGACTCTGCACTTCGGCGACGATGATGTACGGACATGTCGAGAGCCCCGAACACAGGATCTTGCACTTGCTGAAAATCCGTGACTTACAGGAGCTCAAACCGGCCGATGCGCCGGGTTTCCTGGCCTTTATCGCGTGGCCGTACCAAGGGCGGGGAACGGTGCTGGAGCGGGAAGAGGGGCTCTCGGGCGGTTCCGATCCGGCGGAGTTTTTGCGGATGGTGGCGGTGAGCCGGTTGGTGTTGGACAACATCCCGAACATCCAGGCATCGTGGCTGACGACGGGTCTGGCTGCGGGACAGATGGCTTTGCACGGAGGGGCGAACGATATGGGGTCGATCATGATCGAAGAGAATGTGGTGAGTTCGACCGATTTTTCGGGTCGGACAACGATCGATGCCGCGGGCATGGAGGCTGCGATCCGTGGCGCGGGTTTCCGTCCGGCTTTGCGGAACCAGCGGTATGAGCTGCTTTAGGTGTTTCGGCCTTGGTAGGCGGTCGGAGAACATTTTCCGAATTTGTCGCGACTCGCAGAGTCGCCGTCTTCGGCGGGCAGCGACCGCGTAAAGCGGGCGCCGAGCGGCACCGCGCCCGAGGCCGAATTTCTCTGCTGGTGGTTCATCGCCGGTGTCACTCGGCACCGGCCCCGGGCTTCCGCGACGGGGGGAATAACAGGGGTTACGGTACATTGTATGTCGTCGGCCACACCGGGTACAGTTGGTCGTCGACCGAAGCTGGCACCGATGCCCGCTTCTTGGACTTCAGTCCCACCTGGCTCTATCCGCAAAGTACAACAATCCGTGCGGCCGGTCTTCCGTTGCGTTGCCTCCAGGAATAGGGGTGCCACTGGCACTCCAACCGGGCCTGCCGGGTGAGAAAAATCAGCGAAAAAAAACCAGCAAAACACCCAACGGGTGCGAGCGGCCCCTCGCGCCGCGGGGGGCGGCGGAGGGGCGCGCGATCTGCGATCGCGGTTTTCGAGCAGCAGTCCGGTTCTTCGGGTGGCTTCGGTTCGCAAAGGGAAGATCTGGGCCGAAAAAGGCGGTCAAGCTTCGGACTGAGAATTTTGCCGAGCCGTTCGCGATGCTTTGCATCGCCGGCCTCGGCGGGCAGCGAACGCCGTAGGCGGGCGCCGGGGGGCGCGCCCGAGGACGAGTTTCTTTGTTGTTGGTTCGTAGCCGTTGGCGGTGGCCGTCATAGTGAAATCCCGGCCGAGCTTGGGGCAGAGTAAGTTGCGATGTTTTGCATCGCCGTCCTCTGCGGTGCCGC
>CAJTNK010000053.1:1262-8695 GCA_910577885.1 uncultured Rikenella sp. | reverse complement strand
CCGGGGGGCGCGCCCGAGGACGAATTTTCTCAGAGTGCAGTGCGGCAGGTAGAGCAACTGCGGCCCACTGGGCCGCGCGCCACCGCCACCCCGGGGCCGGGTGCGGGTTATTTCGGTTGCTCGGCACGCGAAAGCCGCGCGCCGAGCGGGAGGAATCGCACACGGTAGAACTCCCCCGGCTTTCTCCGAGGTATGGAAATGGCGAAAATGTGTATCTTTGCTTGAATTAATAACGATTTTTTTTCTTTTTCTCACCCATTCAGACACACAGCGTATGATGTTCTTGCAGGCGGCGGCGCAGGCGGCTGCCAAACCGGAAACCATCGGCCTCGGGTCGTTGATCCTGGCCGGCGGATGGCTGATGATCCCGCTGGGATTGCTGTCGGCGATTACGATTTTTATCTTTTTCGAACGTTTTTGGATCATTCGGCAGGCTTGCGGTAAAACCGATGCCGGATTTATGACCAAGATTCGCGATCTGGTCTACGAAGGGAAGATCGAACAGGCCATTCAGTATTGTCGGGCCAGGCGGAGTCCCATTGCCCGGATGATCGAAAAGGGGGTGATGAATATCGGACGGTCGAAGGCCGATATTCAGGCGGCGATCGAGAATGTGGCCAACCTCGAGGTGTCGCGCTTGGAGAGCGGCCTTCCGTTCCTGGCTACCACGGCCGGCGGGGCGCCGATGATCGGGTTCCTGGGGACTGTGCTGGGGATGGTCCAGGCCTTTATGGATATGGCCGCGGCGGGCGGGTCGGTCGACCTGTCGATCTTGGCCAGCGGGATGTACACCGCCATGATTACGACCGTCGGGGGATTGGTGGTAGGGATTCCGGCTTACTTCGGGTACAACTTCCTGGTGGCCCGGATCGAAAAACTCGTCTTCCAGATGGAGGCCAATACCATTGCCTTTATGGATATCGTCACGGCTAAGGAAAATCCGTCGATCGGGACCGGGAGCGGCGCACCGACTTTCGGGGGGCGTTGAGGGTCGGGGATTGTCCGAAACGGGAAAATCATGGAAATCGGGTAGGGACCGAAGCGGGAGAACTACGAAAATCACTAAAACGATGCTGACACCCCCGAAAAACGGCTGGACCGACTTCAGCCTGGAAGGGACCGGCGAATATGGATTGAGCTACCTGAGCGACATCCCTTTCGACTGGCTCGAACAAGCGATCCGCGGGTTGGCGACCGACACCCCGTTTTGCGTTACCGGCGAGTTGGAACCGGGTCTGTTTGTCTGTTCGGTCGGCTACCGCAACAGCCGCATCTTTGAGAAAGAAGACGACCGTTCAGGCGATTCGCCCGACGATTGCGTCGCAGAATCGCCGGTCGGGATGCTCGACTTTTGCCGGCTTCTGCACGAGGACCTTAGTGCGGACCTCGAGGGGTGGGCCTGCTGGTCTCCTTTCTCGCCGGACGAGGAGTTCGAACCCCGGATCCGAGAACTCGTTCGTCGACTCGGGGAGTTGCGGACGCTGATCGACGAGAAAACCGACCGAGGCTGAAAACCGGATTAACCCATTCAAGAACGATTGATATGCTGACACCCCCGAAAAACGGATGGACCCGCTTCGGACTGGAGGGGTTCGAGTACACTTACCGGCTGAGCGACGTGTTCGACAACATCGCTTTTCGGTGGATCGACCAGGCTATTCATGGGCTGGAGACCTTGTCGCCGTTTTGCGTCAAGGGCTACATGGAGCCGGGGCGGATGGTGTGCGTGGTCAGCTATTGGACCTGCCGCGTCTTCGTCGAACGGGAAGAGAAAGAGGGGTCGGAGCATATAAAAACCGATTCGTTCGGCGAATCGCACACCAGCATGATCGAGTTCTGCCGCCTCCTGGCTCAGGAGGTCAGGGCGGACCTGGACGAATGGACCTCGTTCGGCGAGTACTTCAACGAATACAGGAGCTTCGAGGAGAACCGGCAGCTGCTCGTCCGGAAACTCGAAACATTGGAAGCTTTGATTGTCGAAAGAGATGGGTGTTTTACTTCGAACGAATCGTATTTTCAATTGGATTAACCATACTGAGGCGGAAACGACGCCGGACGGCGACACACTCACTACTCAACACATATACCGATAACTCGCATTACGATGGCCATAAAACGAAGTTCCAAAATCGACATGGGGGGGAGCAACTCCTCGCAGACGGACCTGATCTTTCTGCTGCTGCTGTTTTTGATGATCTCCACGACGCTCATCAACCCCAATGCGCTGAAGCTCTTGTTGCCCAAGAGCAGCAATGCCAATAAGGAGAAACCGTACACGACGGTGTCGATTACGGCCGACCTGCAGTATTTTGTCGAGACGGAACAGGTCTCGTTCGGCGAGCTGGCTCAGCGGCTGCGGGCGCGGTTGGAGGGGGTCGAGGAGCCGACCGTCTCGCTGCATTGCGACCGGACGGTGCCGGTGGACGAGGTGGTGAAGGTGATGAACATCGCGCGGGACAATAAGTATAAGCTGGTGCTGGCGACGGCGCCGGAGTAGTGGCTTTTTTGGAGGGGGCGTGGCGTCAGTGGCGGCCGGGGGAACGGTCTTTTTTTCGGAATACTGGATCAGGCAGACCAAACGATGAAAAACAGCGAACAAAACAGCCCGTGGAGCATCCGGCTCACGGCCAATTATCGGGAGAGATTTCGCGGGGTGTACAATATGGAGTGTAATAAATTTGAATTAATACTCTCAGGCGAGGGTGGTTTTCGGGTGGAGTGGGGCGACGGGACGGCGGAGGAGGGCGAGTTGGGGGCGAAGTATTGTACCTTGCTGCATCTGTATGCGAGGCGTGGAACTTACCCGGTGCGGGTATCTGGGATCGGGCGGGGGAGGGTGACGGAATTCCATGCCGCAGGGAGGGGCGATCACTCCAACGAATATTCGGATTTGGAGCTGGAGGGATGCGGGGAGTTGAGGGTCTTGTCTTGTTTTCACAACGCGCTGACGGCCCTCGATGTGAGCGGGTGTACGAAGTTGAGGGAATTGACTTGTTCTCAAAACCGGTTGACGGAGTTGAAACTCGACGGGTGTGCGGAGTTGAGGAAGTTGGAATGTCGCGACAACTCATTGACGGAACTCGATCTCTCGCAGAGCCCGGAGTTGGAGACATTGTACTGTACCTATAATCGACTGACCTCCCTCGATCTATCGCAGAATCCGAAGCTGGTGCAGGTGCAATGTTACGGAAACGGGTTGACGGAGTTCGATGTCTCGCAGAATCTGATGCTGGAGAATTTGCATTGTAGCGAAAACCGACTGACGCGGCTCGATTTTTCTCAGAATCCGAAGCTGTATAGTTTGAATTGTGGCGACAATGAGCTGACGGAATTAAAACTCAAGGGGTGTGTGGAGCTGGGGGATGTGAATTGTTCCTGTAATCGGCTGACGCGGCTCGATTTTTCGCAGAATCCGAAGTTGGAGTATGTGAGATGTTCCGAGAATCGGTTGACGCGGCTCGATTTTTCGCAGAATCCGGAACTGGTGTATGTGAAATGTTCCGAGAATCGGTTGACGGAGTTGGAGGTAAAGGGGTGTACGAAGTTGGACGGTGTGGATTGTTCTCAAAATCAGCTGAAGGAGCTCGATGTTTCGCAGAATCCGGTGTTGCAGTATTTGAAATGTTCGGATAACCCGTTTATCGGACCGGAACCGAAGCCGAACAAGAAAGGAAAGAAGCCCACCAAACAGGGAATTCGTACAATTCGATTCTCAAAAGGTTCTTGACATGTTATTCGTTCGTCCGGCGCCGAAGCCGGTTAAGCGGAGGAAAAGGGAATGTATTTGTTTGTAAGGAATTGATAAATAGAAAGATAGATATGGATGCGATGAATGCGGAGAATACCGTGAAGGAGTGTTGCGAACGGGCGGTGGCCGCGCTCTATGGGGCGGATGCGGTGCCCGAATTGCAGGTCGCCAAGACCAGAAAAGAGTTTCAGGGGGATTATACGTTGGTCACCTTCCCGCTGCTGAAGCTCAGCCGCAAGTCCCCCGAGGAGACCGCTCGGGAGATCGGGGGGTGGGTCCGGGAGCATTGTGCCGAGACCGTCGGTGACTTCAATGTCATCAAGGGGTTCCTGAATTTGTCGCTCACGCCGCAGTTTTGGGGCGGGTGCCTCGGGATGCTGGTTCAGAGTCCCAACTACGGATTCGTGTGCGACGCCGGGAAGACCGTCATGGTCGAGTACAGCTCGCCCAATACCAATAAACCCTTGCACTTGGGGCATATCCGCAATAATCTGTTGGGGTATTCGGTGGCCCGAATTTTGGAGGCCAACGGGTGTAATGTGCTGAAGGTCAATTTGGTCAATGACCGCGGGATTCACATCTGCAAGTCGATGCTGGCGTGGCTCCGGTTCGGCGGGGGGGAGACGCCGGAATCTTCAGGGATGAAGGGGGACCATTTGGTCGGGAAGTACTATGTGGCTTTCGACCAGGCGTATAAGGCGGAAATCAAAGAGCTCGTTGCGGGCGGGATGGACGAGGAGACCGCCAAGCGGGAGGCCCCTATTATGCGCGAGGCGCAGGAGATGCTCCGGCGGTGGGAGGCCAAGGATCCGGAGATCTATGGGCTGTGGGAGCGGATGAACGGCTGGGTGTACGAGGGGTTCGACCAGACGTACCGGGCGATGGGGGTCTCGTTCGACAAGGTCTATTACGAGTCGAATACCTATCTGTTGGGTAAGGAGTTGGTGCGGAAGGGGTGGGATGCAGGGGTGTTTTTCCGGAAAGAGGACGGTTCGGTGTGGGCCGATTTGACGGGGGACGGTTTGGACCAGAAGCTGCTCTTGCGGGGCGACGGGACCAGCGTCTACATGACCCAGGACCTGGGGACCGCTGTGCAGCGGCACGAGGAATACGGCTTCGACGACATGATATACGTCGTGGGGAACGAACAGAACTACCACTTCCAGGTCTTGAAGCTGATCCTCAAGAAGCTGGGCTATGCCTGGTCGGACGGCATTTTCCACCTCTCGTACGGGATGGTGGAGCTGCCGGAGGGCAAGATGAAGTCGCGCGAGGGGACGGTGGTGGACGCCGACGACCTGATCGCCGAGATGGTCGACACGGCGCGTGGAGTGGCGGTCGAGGCGGGCAAGCTCGACGGCTTGTCGGAAGAGGAGGTGGCCGAGATTTCGCGGATGGTGGGCTTGGGGGCTTTGAAGTACTTCATCCTCAAGGTCGACCCGAAGAAAACCATGCTTTTCGACCCGCGCGAGTCGATCGACTTCAACGGCAATACGGGGCCGTTCATTCAGTATACGTATGCGCGGATCAAGTCGCTGGAACGGCGCGCGGCGGAGGGCTCGTCGGATCCTTCGGCAGCGGCTTTGTCGACCGAGGCGGTGGCCGGCCGGATGCCGGAACCCAAGGAGATCGAACTCATCAAACACCTCATGGATTTTGCCGCGGTCGTCCGGCAGGCCGGAGCCGAGTTCTCGCCGTCGGTGGTGGCCGCCTACGCCTACGACCTCGCCAAGGAGTTCAACCAGTACTACCACGACTATCCGATCCTCAAAGCCGATGTCCCGGCCGTCGATCGGACGTTCCGTCTCGCCTTGGCGGCCCTCGTGGCAGATACCTTGGGACGGGCTATGGGACTACTGGGCATCGAGATGCCACAACGAATGTAATACCACCTCTAACTTGAATACCGTTCTTTTTCTCTGTAATCCGTATTTAGCGCCGGGAGGGGACTGCCGCTTTTTGGAAAAAGCGGCACCAAAAACTTTTGAGACAGCATACGCTACGCCTTAGGCTCCGCAGTCCTCAGGTTGTGGGTGGGGCGTTCCGGTGTCGGCGCATTGAGGTAATATGCGCCTTATGCGCCGCACCGAGAAAGCCCCACCCAAACACAGGCTGACACGGCCAAAGCATCCCGTAGGGATGCGTTCTGAATTTTTTGGTTCTTTTTGTTCACAAAAAGAACAGTTCCATACAGTAGCCAAACACAGGTTATTGAGAAAAAGTACAGATATTAAAAAGCAAGTGTAGTTATGTTTGAGAATTTGAGTGAGCGGTTGGAGCGATCGTTCAAGCTATTGAAGGGTCAGGGTCGGATCACGGAGATCAATATCGCCGAGTCGTTGAAAGAGATTCGTCGGGCGTTGATCGAGGCCGACGTGAACTACAAGGTGGCGAAGAGTTTCACGGACGAGGTGAAGCAGAAGGCCATCGGTCAGGAGGTTATTCGGGCCGTGAATCCGGGGCAGATGATCGTGAAGATCGTCCATGACGAGTTGGCGGCGTTGATGGGGGGCACGGCCGTGCCGATCAACCTGAAAGATACGCCGGCGGTGATCCTGGTTTCGGGGTTGCAGGGGTCGGGGAAGACCACGTTCAGCGGCAAGCTGGCGTTGCATCTCAAGAAGAAGGGGCGGGGGGTGTTGTTGATCGGGGGGGATATCTACCGTCCGGCGGCGATCGACCAGTTGCGGGTGTTGGGCGAGCAGATCGGGGTGGAGGTCTACTCCGAGCCGGAGAACAAGAGCGATGCCGTGGGGTTGGTGCAGAACGGCATCCGGTATGCCCGGAGCCGGGGAGGGGCTTTCAATACGATCATCATCGACACGGCGGGTCGGTTGGCCGTCGACGAGCAGATGATGCAGGAGATCACGGCCATCAAACGGGCCGTGAATCCGTCGGAAACACTCTTTGTGGTCGATTCGATGACGGGCCAGGATGCGGTGAATACGGCGCGGGAGTTCAACGAGCGTTTGGATTTCGACGGGGTGGTGCTCACCAAGTTGGACGGCGATACGCGCGGTGGGGCGGCCATTTCGATCCGTTCGGTGGTCGACAAGCCGCTCAAGTTCGTCAGCATGGGCGAGAAGATGGAGGCACTGGATGTCTTCCACCCGGAGCGGATGGCCGACCGCATCTTGGGCATGGGCGACATCGTGTCGCTGGTGGAGCGCGCCCAGGAGCAGTTCGACGAGGAGGAGGCACGCAAACTCCAAAAGAAGTTGGCCCGCGACCAGTTCACCATGCAGGACTTCCTGAACCAGATCCAGCAGATCAAAAAGATGGGCAACATCAAGGACCTGGCGTCGATGATTCCGGGTGTCGGGAAGGCGTTGAAAGATGTCGAGATGGACAACAGCGTCTTCAAACAGACCGAAGCGATCATTCAGTCCATGACGCCGGCCGAACGGGAGAACCCCGCGCTGTTGAACGGGGTCCGCAAGGCGCGGATTGCGCGCGGGAGCGGTACGGATGTGGCGGCGATCAACCGACTCCTCAAACAGTTCGACCAAACGCGCAAAATGATGAAAATGGTGGCCGGCGGTGGTGGGGCGATGGCTCGCATGGCGGGTGCGGCGGCCATGATGCGCCGAAAAAGATAAACTTTATCCGTTCTTTTTTCTGAAACCAGTTTTTGGCTACTGTACGGAACTGTTCTTTTTGTGAACAAAAAGAACCAAAAAAACTT
>CAJTNK010000053.1:0-1095 GCA_910577885.1 uncultured Rikenella sp. | reverse complement strand
GTCTTTTGGGTACCTTTTCTTCAGAAAAGGTACAGTACCCTCCTGTCGCTAAAGACAGATTACAGAGAATAGAACATATAAAAAATAAATAGTTTATGGAATTGATTGACGGAAAGGCCGTTTCGGGCGAGTTGAAGCGGCAGATGGCCGAAGAGGTTGGGGGGATGTCGCGTAAGCCGACTTTGGTGGCGATTTTGGTCGGTCACGACGGTGCGAGCGAGACTTATGTGGGACATAAGGAGCGGGCGTGTCGGGAGATCGGGTTTAACTCGACGGTGTTGCGTTTCGAGGATGACATTACGGAGGCGGCGTTGTTGGACGAGATTCGCAAGCTCAATGAGGATCCGCAGGTGGACGGTTTTATCGTTCAGATGCCGTTGCCGAAGCACATTTCGGAGCAGCGGGTGATCGAGGCGATCGATCCGCGGAAGGATGTGGACGGGTTTCACCCGGTGAATGTCGGTCGGATGATTTTGGGTTTGCCGGCCTATGTGTCGGCGACTCCGGAGGGGATTTGCGAGCTGCTGCGGTACTACAAGATCCCGACGGCGGGTCGGCATTGTGTGGTGGTCGGGCGGAGCAATATCGTGGGGCGGCCGATGGCTAATTTGTTGTCGGACAAGGAGTTCAATTGTACGGTGACGTTGTGTCACAGTCGGACTGAAAATTTGCGCGAGATTTGTGCGGGGGCGGATATTCTGGTGGCGGCGCTGGGGAAGGCGGAGTTCGTGACGGCGGATATGGTGAAACCGGGTGCGGTGGTGATCGACGTGGGTATCACGCGTGTGCCGAGCGACAAAACCCGAAACGGGTGGAAGTTGTTGGGGGATGTGAAGTTCGACGAGGTGGCGCCGAAGTGTAGTTATATAACGCCGGTTCCGGGTGGTGTGGGTCCGATGACGATCGTGAGCTTGATGAAAAACACGTTGTTGGCGGCTCGCGGGTCGGTGTACGGGGAGTAGCGGCAGGGGGCTGCGGTTGGGCTTTTTCTCGCCCGGTTTTTTGTCCGTGGTGCTTTCTCTCCCGTCAGGGTGCCGCTCGGGTGCCGCTCGGCACTCGAGGGCTGGGCTTTTCTCCGCAAAGTTTTCTCACCCG
>CAJTNK010000052.1:11609-14007 GCA_910577885.1 uncultured Rikenella sp. | reverse complement strand
TCTCTGGGTTCGCTGGCAGCGTCGGTTGTTCACAAAAAGAACAGTTCCGTACGGTTCACCAAGCACGAAATTACCAGGCGGCGAAGAGGAAGACGTAGCTAAAATAGATTCACAAAAGAGATGGAGATCAATATCGGTGGTCGGTTGTTATCCGTAGGGGCGGAGGGAGGGGCGTTGGTGATGGCTATTGTGAATGTTACGCCCGATTCGTTTTTTGCGGGGAGTCGGCGGCAGAGCGAAGCCGAGATTGCGACGGCCACGGAGCGGGCTGTGTGCGACGGGGCCGGGATCATCGATTTGGGCGGTTATTCGTCGCGACCGGGAGCCGACGATGTTTCGACCGAAGAGGAGTTCGGCCGGTTGGAGAGCGGTTTTCGACGGGTGAGGGAGGTGGCGGGCGAGGCGTTTCCCGTCTCGGTCGATACGTTTCGGGCCGAGGTGGTCGAACGGTTGTATGATCGGTTCGGGGCGTTCGTAGTGAACGACATTTCGGCCGGTGAGCTGGATTCGGCCATGCTTCGGACCGTCGGGCGGTTGGGGTTGCCGTACGTGGCGATGCACATGCGAGGGACGCCGCAGACGATGACCGCACAGACGGACTATCCGGCGGAGAGGGGTGGGGTTGTGGGTGAGGTGGTGCGCTATTTTGTCCGCAAGGCGGCGGAGCTGCGTGAGGCGGAGGTAGGGGATTGGATGCTCGATCCGGGGTTCGGGTTTGCCAAGACGCCGACTCAGAATTTCGAGCTGTTGGGGCGGATGGACGAGCTGGCGGTGTTCGGGGTGCCGATTTTGGTAGGACTTTCACGCAAGAGTCTGATTTGGAGGACGCTGGGGATTGGTCCGGAGGAGGCGTTGAACGGCACCTCGGTGCTGAATTGGGAGGCGCTGCGGCGCGGGGCGTCGGTGCTGCGGGTCCACGACGTGCGGGAAGCGGTCGAGACGGTGCGGCTCTTCCGGGCCTATCGCGCCGCCGGACGACAGGGACTATAGTGCTTCGAGGGGTAGGCCGGTGAGCTGTGCAACGGCCTGTCGTCCTTCCGTGCCGAGCGACAGCGAATAGTCGTTCACGAAATACGAGATATGTTTCCGGCGCACCTCGTCGTCCAGCTCCTGCGCATGGGCTTTGACGTAGGCCGCCGAGGCTTCCGGATGGGTCTGCGCGTATTCGATGCTGCGGCGAATGATACGGCTGATCTGCTCAGCCGTATCTTGCGGGTACCGGCGGTTCAGCACGATCCCTCCCAGCGGAATAGGCAGCCCGGTCCGCGTTTCCCACTCCTCGCCCAGGTCGGCCACCAGCCGCAGCCCTTGCGCCGCATAAGTGAACCGCCCTTCGTGGATCAGCACCCCGGCATCCACCTCGCCGTCGGCCACGGCCGGGGCGATCTCCGAAAAGAGGTAGACGCGTCGTTGCCGGGCGGTCGGATAGAGGATCGACAGCAGCCGGTTGGCGGTGGTCCGCAGGCCGGGTATCCCGATTCGCGCGTCGTGCAGCTCGTCCGGGTAGAGCCGGTGGCGGCTCACCAGCAGCGGACCGTTCCCGAAACCCAGCGCGCTGCCGCTCTCCAACAGCCGAAAAGCGCCGATCGCCTCGGGCAGCGCGGCATAACTGATCTTAAGGACCTCCTCTTCGTCCGGTGACTCGATGGCGGCGCGGTTCAGGGCGTCGATGTCGTCGAACACCGGCTCGAAACGCAGACCCTCGGTATCCACCAGGCCGTGGATCAGGGCGTGGAACGTAAACGTGTCGTTCGGACAGGGCGAAATGTGGAGCTTCATAACCTCAGGCAGTCTGATTTCTCGACGGACGAAGATACGATAAATTATATTTTGCCGTTCCGAAAATTCGCCCTATCTTTGTCCTCGCTTTTGCACACACAAACTAACGTTTAACAACAACGCACAAAAGAGAAATGAAAGAAGGAATTCACCCCGAAGGGTACCGTGTCGTGGCGTTCAAGGATATGTCCAACGACCAGGTCTTTTTGTGCCGGTCCGCCGTCAACACCAAAGAGACGATCGAAATCGACGGCGAAACCTATCCCGTCTACAAGATGGAAATCTCCAGCGCGTCGCACCCGTTCTACACCGGGAAACAGACGCTGGTGGATACCGCTGGGCGTGTCGATAAGTTCATGAGCCGGTATCAGAAACACTACGATAAACGAAACAACAATAAGTAATCTCTTATAAATTAAGATAGGTGGAGGGCTTCTCCTCCTCTTATTCTTAATTGTTGGCAACAAAGACGAGTCGGACTCCGGGAGTTTTCTCCCGGAGTCTGACTCGTCTTGTGCTTACTACCTTCGCTACGCTCGTTTTGCTTTCGGCAATTTGCAACCCGTGTTTGGCTACTGTACGGAACTGTTCTTTTTGTGAACAAAAAGAACCAAAAAAA
>CAJTNK010000052.1:0-11599 GCA_910577885.1 uncultured Rikenella sp. | reverse complement strand
GATGGAACTGTTCTTTTTGTGAACAAAAAGAACCAAAAAAACTTTCGGGAATGCTAACGCATTCCATGGGCTGCCGTAGTCAAGAGCCTTGGGTCCTTTCTTTTGGGGTGGCCTTTTGTGGGCGTGCTCTAAGGTTTTTCGCAGCCTAAGCGCGCCCAAAAAGAATCCCCACCCAAACACCGGGCAGACACGGCCAAAGCATCCCAGCGGGATGCGTGCTAAAGTTTCTTTGGTACTTTCTGTTCACAGAAAGTACAGTACCCTCCCGTCGCTAAAGACAGCTGAAATCGGTACGTATCAAAATGGATAGCCGATCGCCAGGTGGATTCCCAGGCCGTCTTTGAACCGCTGGATGTTGTAGTAGCCCGGTTTGTCGGGGTTGGCGTAGGGTGTGTGGATGCCGATCCCCATGTCGAGCCGGAGCACCAGTACGCTGATGTCGTAGCGCAGTCCGACGCCGGTGCCCAGCGCGATCTGTTCCCAGAAGCCTTTGGCTCGCAGCGCTCCGCCGGGACGTTGCGGGTCGTTTTTCAGCAGCCAGATGTTGCCCGCGTCGACGAACACCGCACCACCCAGATTCCCCGCTATCCGGAATCGGAATTCGGCGTTGGCCTCGAGTTTGAAATCCCCCGTTTGGTCCCAGTATCCGTTGGGTTGGTCGGCCGGCGGTCGATAGCTCCCGGGCCCGAGCGACCGGACGGTGAAGGCCCGGATGCTGTTGGCTCCGCCGATGTAGAACTGTTCGCTGTAGGGGAGCACCTGCGAGTTGCCGTAGGCGTAGCCCGCGCCCACCAACAGCCGCGTGGCGAGGAGGTTGTGTTGGCCGATGCGGTGGAACCACTTGGCCTCGAGGGTCCCTTTGACGAACTGCGAGAAGGGGCTCCCGAAGAGTCGTTTGGTGCCGTGCGCGCCGAACGCCCCGTAGAGTCCCGCCAGCAGGTTGCCGGCTTCGGTCATTGAGGCCTGGAGGACGAACCGGTCGCGTTGTCGTCGGCCGTAGCTCTTGTCGAAGGTGTAGGTGTAGCTCAGCGACGGGATGAACTGGTTGCTGAAGCTCAGGGCCACGGCCGGGTTTTGGGCCATCGTCGAGTCGAAGGCGTGCGAGGTGTGCAGGAGCCTGTTGTAGGTCAGCTTGAAGATCGTCAGGCTGTGCGAGCTGTAGGGCGAAGTTCGGAAGTCGTACCCCGCCGAGAGGTTCAGCGACAGCATCCGGAAATACTTCGGTCGATTCATCAGGTCGGCTCCGAGCTTGTAGGTGGTCCGGGCCGGGTAGAGGAGCGCCCGGTCGCGAAAACCGGGGATCAGCAGCCGGGGAATGCTCAACGAGGTGTTCAGCCCCAGCTCGTAGGAGTTGATGGCCGAAGGTCGGGTCTCGTATTGGTTGCGGTTGCCGGTCTGCCACTCGTAGGAGGCCGTCAGGTTCAGCGCCAGGACTTCGCCTCCGCGGAAAATGTTGTTGTGGCGTAGGCCGAACGAGAGGCCCGGACCCAGGTAGCTGTTCGATTTGGAGGTGAGGTCGGCCTCGAAATCGGCCTGGATCGGTTTGTCGAATGCGGCCGAGATGTGCACGTCCAGCGAGTCGTCCGGGAGGGAGTCGGCGAGTGCCGTCGAGCTGCTTTTCAGCGAGTCGAGCGGCGGAACGCTGAGGCTCACGGCATTGAAGATGCCGAGTTTGTTGAGGTTCGTCTGGGTGGTGTTCTGCGCCTCGACGTTGAAGAGCTGGCCGGGGGTCAGGGCGATCGCCTGGCCGAGGATCCGCGGGCGGATCTTCAGGGGCCGTTGGTAGCGTACGCCGACCGATCCGAGGGTCATCGTATCTTCCGGTCCGGGAGCGGGGTTGTGGAGCGAGACGGAGACTGCTCCCACCCGGTAGGGGCGCAGCGCGGCGGTCGGCGTACCCTCGGCCAGCCGCATCCGGAGCGAAACGCGGTACGGGGCCTGGGTCGTGTCGGCGTCGTAGGCGATGTACTCCGGCCGGAAGTAGTAGTAACCGCGGCTGCGCAGGGCTGTGGTGATGCGTTTTCGTTCGGCCACGAGGGTGTCGAGGTTGTAGACGGCTCCCGGGTGGAGGAGGGTCCCGGCCCGGAGGCTGTCGATGATTCGGCCTGCCGCACCGGGCGCCGTCAGGTACTCGATCGTGTCGTAGGTGTGCGGGGCGGGGAGCGTGAAGCGGTAGCTGACTTTGGCCTTTTGGTCGGGTTTGTGTCGGCTGGGGTGTGTCTCGTGGCTGCCCCGGACGCCGAAATAGCCGTGGTTTTCGAGCACCTGCTCGGCCACTCGGACGCGCAGGTCGGGACGGACTTTCGACATCAGGACGGGTTGTTTGGCCAGCCGCTTGTAGAGCCAGTATTTGAACCCCGTCTCTTTGGGGGTGTAGAGGTAGTTCCAGGCCCAGAGGCCGACGGGGAGCCCGGTGCGCCAGTAGGGTGACCAGAGCGGGTTGTTGGGGGCGACGCTGAGCGGCTTTTTGGCGGCGGAGACGACTTCGCCGGGGATGCGCAGCGTGTCGGCCGCCGGGGTGAAGGTCATCTTCCGGACCCCGGTGTAGAGCACCTCGCCCTGCGAGAGTCGGCGGGTGGTCGAACACGAGGACAGGACCCATACGGCCACGCAGGCCGCAGCCAGGGTCCGCCAGGGGTGGGAGAATGAGTGCCTATGTCGTTTCGGTTGTTTCATGATCGTGTGTGGGGGGCTGTCCGGCTACTTTCGGGCCGGGGCGGTGGTCTGTCCGTTGAGGCGTTCGAGCCGTCGCTCGGCGCGTTGTTCCTGCCGGTGGGCGCGACGAGCCTCCTTCACCTCTTTTTTCTCTTTCGTCAGCCGGAACAGGTCGCCCAGCTTCGACACCTTCTTCCGGACCCCGAAACCGACTCCCGTTTCGGTCACTTCGCCTTCGAGGATGCTCTCGAAGTCGGTCTCGCGAAAGGCCTTGAGGTACATGTTGTCACGTCGCGAGAGCTGGTACTCCAGCGAGATGTCGCCCACCAGATTCTCGGCTGCGTTCTGAGCCGGATCGCCCCCCGAGCTCACCTTGCCGCCGACCGATACCCGGACCCGGTTGTCGAAAAACCGTTTCGAGAGCTTGTACGAGTAGTCCGTTCGGGTCCCGTCGGGTCCGGCCGCCGGATCGTCGTACGAGTCGATACCGAACGAGAGGTCGACCCCCGGCAGACTGTTCTGCGCCCACTGGTTCAGCTCTTTGGTGATGAACGAGTTGAGCGGATTGCCCGTGTTCACCTTCGCCGAGGTCCCCGGCCCCGAGTAGGTGTTGTAGATCAGGAGGCTCATCGCCTGGTTTTGGCGTTGTTCGGGGGTGAGGGAGGCGAGCTGGTTCTGGAGTGTGAGGTCCTCGGGGGCCGAGAGGTCGAACCGCACGTCCAGCGCCTGGAGCGAACCGCTCAGGTCGATGCCGATGCGGAATTCGACCTGTCGGTCCGACTGGTCTTCCATGGTGACGGTCGTGCGGACCGTCTCGGAGGCCCGAACGGCAAAGGTCGGGTCGGCGATTTCGCCGGTCCAGTTCACGTAGCCGCCCGGCGAGATGGTGAAATTCTTGGTCGAGATCACCGGCGGACTGTAGCGCACGCGCCCGCCCGACAGCTCGTATCGGCCTGCGAAACGGGTGTCGCCCAGGCGGTTCATCGAGTAGGTGAGGTTGCCGCCGCCCTGGAGGTCGATGCGGTTTTGTCCGTCGGTCGAGAGGTAGACCGACACCCGGACCTGCGGGTCGATGGCCACGTTCATCAGCATGTCGATCCCTCCGAGGCGGAGCATGGCCGGAGGACGGGAGTCGTGGACCGTCGTCGTGTCGTTGAACGCAACGAAGCGAACGACGGTTTGCGATTCGTCCTTGATTCCGAGCGTCGTCTCCTGCATCACGTAGGTCACCTCGGTGCCGGCCAGCAGTTCGGCGTTTCCGCGGATCTCCAGCGCGTCGATCGGTCCTCGGACACGGGCCGAGAGGTCGGCGCTGGCCTCGCCGAAGACCATCGAGCCCCGGTTGCGCGGCACGTTGACCAGCTGGAAGTCCTGGGCGGCGGCCCGCAGGTCGGCCGTGATGTGTTCCAGCTCTCGCAGGTCGAGGTAGCCGTTCAGCGTCAGGGGCTGGCGGTTGGGGGCGATGAGGCCGAAATCCCGGAACAGCACGCGGCCCGCTTCGAGCCGGATCGGGGTGTCGGTCACCCGGAAACGGGTGCCGATGGCCGCCACGTCGACCGACGTGCTGTCGAAACTCAGCGTCCCTTCCAGCTGCCGCAAGGGTTGTCGGGGGGTGCCGTTCGCTTCGATGTGTCCGCGGAGCCGCCCGGCCAGTGTTCCCGATCCCTCGGGCAGAAAGGCGTTGGCCAGCCGCAGCGGAATACCCGGCAGGTCGGCCTCGAGGTGGAATTGCGCTTCGTAGCCGGCGATCGAGTCCGCCGGCGAGGCCGGTACGTATCGTCCGTCGACGGTCAGGGCTGTCCGGTGGTCGACGGTCAGGGTCAGCGAGCCGCTGTGAACCGTCTTCGTGTCGGTGCGGTAGGCCACCTGCAGGCCGATGTCGCCCACTCGTCGTCCGTCGTAACGCAGTGTGTCGACCGTCACCCCGCCGCGGGCGGCCAACAGGCTGTCGGCCAGTCCGAAGGCGAGGTCCGCTCCGAGCCGTCCGCCCACCGGCGGCGCTTGGGGCAGCAGCCGCAGCACCCCTCCGATATCGATCCCCGCAATCCCCAGCCGGAGGCTCCCGGAGGGCAGGTCTTCGGCCTCGATCGACTGCAGGGTGAAGGATTGTCCGGCCCGTTCGACCCGCAGGTCGGCCTCCAGTGTCCGGTCCGGGAAGCCGTACCGCACGTAGTTTCCGTCGTTCACGGTCCATTCGGCGAAGCCGAAGACGGGGCGTTGCGGCAGGAGGTTCACGGTCACCGAGCTGTCGGCCAGCGTGGCGCGCAGACCGAAATTCACCCCCTGGCGCCCCTGACAGTCGCGCTGGGCCAGCGAGAGCTGGGCCGATCGACCCGCCGCATGACCCGACAGGGCGATCAGGCCGATTCGGTTCCGGTTGCCGGCCCGGTTGGCCAGTCGGGCGAAGTAGCGCAGAGCACCCTCCCGGTTGCCGACGCCGGCGGTCAGCGTGTCGAGCACCAACCCTTGGGTCGAGAACCGGTTGACCTCGGCTCGGAAATCGAACGGCTCTTCCGGTCCGGCATGGGCCGTCAGCTTCGCTTGGCCGAAGCCCATCTCGCGGGCGCGCAGGAAACTGTACAAGAGGTTGTTGCGGGCCGCGCGGAACTCCATTCGAAACGGCGGCAGCAGGCGGCTCAGCGTGTCGGCGTCGATGTCGCCGACCTGGATCTGGTGTTGGATTTGGGCCGCCGTGCAGTCGAAGCCGGCCACCAGCGAGTCGATCCCGACCGCCGACCGGAAGGTCAGTCGCAGGTCGCCCGAGGCGGCCTCGGCCATCACCCGGTGGGGCGAGGCCTCGGCCGAGAAAACCGTGCGGGCGACGCTGTTCGTGAAAGTGCCGTAACGGATCTGCAGCGAGTCGAGTTCCACCCGGGCCGCATACGAACCCGAGTCGGTGGCCGAGGCTTGCAGGGCGATCCGTCCGGAGGCCGATGCGGGAGTGGGGGTGAGCCGGAGCCGCTCCAGATCGAGGCGAAAGAGAAGACCGGCGACGGATGCTTCCTGCCGCTGGGCGGTCAGCAGGCCGTGCAACGACAGGTCGGCTCCGAGTCCTTCGTTGTCACTCGTCAGCCGACCGATGAGCCGGCTCTCGGTCAGTTCGGCCGTCAGAGCGATTGCCCGATAGTCGAAACCCTTGTATTCGGCCTGTGCGATCCGCAGGTCGACCTGTCCGGCGGTGGTCGGCGCATAGGGGTCGAATCCCTGGCCTTCGGCCCGAGCCGTCAGGGTGACGTAGCCCAGCGAATCGGCCGGCAGGAACCGGAAAAGAGCCAGGCTGTCGACCTGTAAATCGGCGGTGTAATGTTGGTCGTCGGCTCGGAAACTCCCCTGTGCGGCCACGCTTCCTTCGACGGTCCGCAGGTGGAGACTCCCCCGGTACTCGCCCTTCACGGCCTCCGCCTCGCCGCGGAGCGTCAGCGGCGGCAGAACGATCCCCGCGGGCAGCAAGGAGGCTACCCAGGGCGAGCGCCCCAGGCGTCCCTCGAACGAGAGCTTCCCGGCGGTTCGGGCCGGTGTCGTGACGACCCGGACTTCGCCCGAGGCGTCGAAATCCAGCTCGTCGGGCAGCGAAAGGTGTAGCCGTTTCAGTTTCAGGGCATCGAGTATCCCGGTCAGCCGCGTTTCGACACTCAATTTTCGGCGCACGAGGTGACGGCTCATTCGCTCGTCCGGCTCCGTCAACCGAAAGAGGTCTTCGGTCCCGACGGTGGCCGCCAACGTCACGCGAATAGGCGTAGCCGGCTCCATCGCGGTGATTCCGCTCCCGACCCTCGCTTCGGCCTGCAGCTCCGAAGCGGAGGTCTTCAACCGAAAACCGCTCAACGTATACCCGGTGCTGTCCATCGCCACAATTCCCCGAGCCTGTCGCACGGCGAGGCCCGACCGTTCGACGAAAGCCAGCTCGCGCAGAACGGCCCTCACGGTGGTCCCGCGGTTGAAAACGGAGTCTATCGCGACCTCCAGCTCCTGGATCTCGATCCGCTGCGGGTCGAAACCGGCTTTCGGCGGCCGGTCGGTTTGGCGGTAACCGAAACCGCCCTCGGACAATCGCAACCGAGCCGCCCGGATCGTCAGGTCCGACAGGTCGACTCCCGCGCTGTCGATCACTCCGCTCCCGACTCCGGCCCACAGGTCGGTCGTGTCGCTCTGCATCCGGAACGCGATGTCGTCCAGCTGCAGCCGGTCGGCGGTGATCCGCCAAAGCAGCGGTGCCGAGGCGGTGTCCGTCGCTGCGGTGTCGGGCCGAGCCTCGCCCGGCCGGAGTCGCACGTCTCCGCCGATCAACCGGACCTCCTCCAGATGGGCGGTCTGCGCCCCCAGTGCTACGGCGTCGGCCGTGAGCCCGAACTCCCGTACGCGGATGTCCAGGTCCATCCCGGTGACACTGTCGGCCAACCGAAACGAGGCGTCGTCGAACGTGAACTCCCGCACAACGACCTCTCCGCCCACCAGCGGCCACAGTGCCACATCGGCCCGCAGCCTCCCGCATCGAAACAGGGTGTCTCCGGCACTGGTCACGGCCTGCGCGTCGTCCACGGCCAGCCGCAGCGGAAAACGAAGCCGCAACCGCTCGATGCTGAGCTCCATCCCGAAGTTCTCGGAAACATAAGCGACGGCTCGTCCCTTGATGAAATTCTGTACCGGCGGCAAATACACGGCCACAACGAGCAAAAGGACCAACCCAAAGAGGATGGCCAGAATCCACAGCGCATATTTCCCGATTTTCCGGATCATACCTTCGAGGTCATGTCGAATTCTTCTCCCTCCGGAAATAGCAAAATCCAGGCCGAAAAAATCAATCTTTGTTATTGCCCCTCTTTTTTCTTGGCAACCGGATAGAACAGTTCTCTTTACTTTTGTTTCCCTCGCTTTGCCTCGGCCAAGTCTGCAAACGTTCTTTGTGCTGGAGGGTACTGTCCCTTTCTTGAAAGAAAGGGACCCAAAGAACTTTCAGCTAGCATACGCTACGCCTTAGGCTCCGCAGTCCTTAGGTTGTGGGTGGGGCTTTCTCGGTGCGGCGCATAAGGCGCATATTACCTCAGTGCGCCGACACCGGAAAGTCCCACCTAAACACAGGCTGACCCGGCCAAAGCATCCCGTAGGGATGCGCTCGGAAGTTTTTTTGGTTCTTTTTGTTCACAAAAAGAACAGTACTCTCCTGTTTCTAAAGACCGATTAGCAGATTATACCAAAGTAACGCGAGAAAACCAAAGATAAAAAGTACAGTACCCTCCCGTCGCCAAAGAAAAGTGGGATAAATAACAGAGGGTTGAGTTATTTGACTTGGAGTTTACGGATGAGCATTCCGTAGTTTGTGATGGGGAGTCCGTTGGTTTGTGCGGCTCGGATGCGGGATTGGATCAGGCGTCGCGTAGCGACGCAGCCGCCGCACTGTATGGCCAGGGCGAAGTGGCCCGGCGAGTCGGAGAGGGCGGCCGGGAGCGGATCTCGGCCGGCGACGAACGTGAATCGGAGGTCGTCGATCCCGGTGTAGGCGCGTAGCCAGGCCGGTATCTTGGAGCGTCCGATGTCGTTGCAGGTGATTTGGTGTGAACAGTTTTCGATGATGAGGATTCTGTCGCCGGGTTTCAGGCTGTCCACCGCCCGTAGGCCCTCGGCGTAGACCGTCCGGTTTCCCTTGCGTTCGGCCAGCAGGATGCTGAACGAGGTTACTTCTGCCGTCGGACAAAATTCCCGGGCAGTGGCAGTCACCTCACGGAATGCCTGGCTGTCGGTGACGATCAGCCGCGGCGGGGTTGCTTCGAATGACGAAAGCAGCCCCGCCAGCTGGGCCGGTTGCACCGTCAGAGCCACCGCCCCCAGGTCCAACGCTGCCCGCAAGGCCTGAACCTGCGGCAAAATCAATCGTCCGGCCGGCGCCGCGTCGTCGATCGGGCAGACGAAAACAAGCCGGTCGCCCGCTTCGACCCGCCGTTCGCCGAAGAACGGCGGGTCGGCCTGCGCAGCCTCCGGCAGTTGCTCGACGATGCGTCTCAGTATCTCGTCGGTCGACAGCCCGTCGCCCCGTGACGGCAGTACCACGGCCGGCAGGTCGTTGGCGCGCACCGTGGCGAGCCACTCCCGTTCCGCGGGCGACGGCTCTTCGGTGACCAGCAACACCACCGCCACTTCGACCTCCGTGAGCGTCTGCCGCGTCTTCCGAACCCTCAACCGCCCCAATTCGGTGGTCGTGTCGTCGATCCCCGCCGTGTCGATGAACACCACGGGCCCGTACCCTGCGATCTCGAACGACCGTCTCACCGGGTCGGTCGTGGTTCCGGCCTCCGGCGATACGATCGAGGCCTGTTGACCCGTCAGGCGGTTCAGCAGGCTGCTCTTTCCGACGTTCGCGACGCCGTACAGACCGATATGCGGGGTGCGGTCGAGGCTCATAAAAAGATTTTTGGTAAAAATCGCGACCCAACGGGTCGCCGGCCTCTGCGCCCAAGCGGCAAAGCCGCTTCGGGGGGTGGGCGCGAGGCCGAAAATGCGTTAATCTTTTGCTAATACTTTCCATGCCATCGCCGCCAGCATCGCGATTCCGTACGGCATGGCCCGTTCATCGGCCACGAAGGCTCCGTTGTGGAGCGGCACCTCGCTCTCGACCCCCCACCGGAAAAAAACCGACGGGTAGCGTACCGAGTAGAAGCCGAAATCTTCGGCCGTCATCCGCCGCGGGATCTCGACGAAAGCCTCCGGGCCGAACACTTCGCCGGCCGTCTCGCAAGCCAGGCGGCTCAACTGTTCGTCGTTCCGCACGCACGGATACCCCACCTGCACCTCGACCTCGGCCCGGCATCCATAGGCCGCTACGGTCTGTTCCGCCACCTCGCGGATGCGCCGGTGGGCCTCCGTGCGCCACGCCTCGTCCATCGTCCGGAAGGTCCCCTCGACCTCCACCCGGTCCGGAATGACGTTCGTGGCCCCGTCGGCGATCACCCGTCCGAACGACAGCACGGACGGTGTAAAAGCATAGTTGTTCCGGCTGACGATCTGTTGCAGGGCGAGGATCATGGCCGAGGCGGCCAGTACCGGATCCTGCAGCAGGTGGGGCAGTCCGCCGTGTCCTCCGCGGCCGCAGACCGAGATCAGCACTTCGTCCGTCGAGGCCATGAAGGTGCCGCTCCGTACCCCGATCTGTCCGACCTTCAGCTCCGGCGAGACGTGTCCGCCGACGAATGCCCGCGGCTCCATCCCCTCGAACGTCCCCTCTTTCAGCACCACCGACGCTCCGCCCGGCCACAGCTCTTCGCCCGGTTGGAACAGCCCCAGTACCGTGCCGTCGAACTCCGCACGCCGTTCGTGCAGCAAAACCAGCGCCCCCAGCAAGGCCGCCGTATGGAGGTCGTGTCCGCAAGCGTGCATCGCCCCGGTGGTCGAAGCGAAGGGCAGACCGGTCGCTTCTGCAATGGGCAGCGCATCCATATCGGCCCGCAGCACCACCGGTCGTTTCGGATCGGCCGTTCGGCCGTCGATCCGGGCCAATACCCCCGTGCCGGCCACCTCCCGATACGGGATGCCGTATTGGTCCAGTGTCCGGCGAACGAAAGCCGAGGTCCGGTGCTCTTCAAACGAGAGTTCGGCGTTCCGATGGATCTCGCGCCGCCACTCGACGGCCTGTGCCGCGAGCCTCTGCGCGGCTTCGAATATCGCATGAGTCATAACATCGGCTAAGGTACGCAATTTTTCGGCTCGAACGAGGCGAAAAGTCCGTACATTTGAGGGTATGAAAATCGTGATCGACGACAAAATTCCTTTTATCCGCGGCCTCTTCGAACCGTATGCCGAGGTGGCCTACCGTCCGGGCGGCGCGATCGACGCCGAGACGGTACGCGAGGCCGATGCGCTGGTGGTCCGTACGCGTACGCGGTGCGATGCGGCGTTGCTCGACGGCAGCCGGGTACGGATCGTGGTCACGGCCACTATCGGATACGATCACATCGACCGGGCCTATTGTGCGGCTCGGGGGATTCGGGTGGCTACGGCGGCGGGGTGCAATGCACGGGGGGTGCTGCAATGGGTTTTTGCGGCATTGGGGGTGTTGCGGGTCGATCCGTCGCGGACGGCGCTGGGGATTGTGGGGGTCGGAAACGTCGGCACGGCGGTTCGTGAGGCGGCCACGGCGGTGGGCTTCAGGGAGGTGATCTGCTGCGACCCGCCGCGGGCGGCGCGCGGCGAGCCGGAGACCGAACGGTTCGTCACTTTGTCCGAACTCTTGCGCCGGTCGGATGTCGTGACGACGCACGTCCTCTTGGACGATTCGACGCGGGGGATGATGGGGGAGGAGGCGTTCGGGGCGATGCGCCCGGGGGCGATCTTTCTGAACAGTTCGCGGGGCGAGGTGGTGGACGAGGGGGCATTGAAAGCGGCTTTGCGGAGCGGTCGGGTGGCTCGGGCGGCGATCGACGTCTGGGGCGGCGAGCCTCGAATCGACCGGGAGTTACTCTCGCTGACGACCGTCGCGACGCCTCATGTGGCGGGCTACTCGTTGCAGGGCAAGGCGATGGGAACGGCTCTGGCGGTGCGGGCGGTGGCCGACGAGTTGGGGTTGCCGATCGGGGCAGCGTGGTATCCGGAGGGTGCGCCGGTGCAACATCCGCGGGCGGAGATTACCTGGGCGGAGGTCGTGGAACGGATGCCGGCGTATTATGATATTACGGCGGATGATGCGGCGCTGCGAGCGGCTCCCGAACGGTTCGAGGAGCTGCGCGGCGACTACCGTTTTCGGGAGGAGTTTTTTTAGGGCGTTGTTGGGTCTCTCCGCCGGAGGCCTATGCGGCGCACCCGTTGGGTGTTTTGCCGGGGTTATCTTAGCCTTAGTAAGCCGCCACTCGCGTAGGGCAGTCGTAGCTTGTTGCCGAGCCAACACCAGCTTTCGAGTGCCGGGCGGCCCCACAGGGGCTTTTGCTGGGTTTGCGTCGCAAAATGCAGCGAGAAATCC
>CAJTNK010000051.1 GCA_910577885.1 uncultured Rikenella sp. | reverse complement strand
GAAAGTAGGCAAAGAACGCAGCCAAGGGGATTGTCACCCCCTTGGCTAACCCCCGACGGAACGGCCCGAACTTGGCGGAGAAAAACCCAGTCTTCGTGTGCCGAGCGGCACCCCGGGGCCGGGTAAAAGCGGGCCAAGTCTCTGCGCCCCGAAGGATCGGGAGAGCCATATTGTGCCGCGCGCCTGCGATTTATCTATTTCGCGCTTGGCGAAATAGATAAATCGCTCTTTAGGCGTGGCGCGCGGGGATTATTTAGGTCGCCCGCGGGGATTTCAATCGATTTTGCTCACGCAAAACGACTGAAATCCCTCTTAAAGCGGGCGGGCGACCAGTGCCGTTCGGCAACAAGCTAAAACTGGCCTCGGGCCGGCCGGGCCCCGCGTGCTCGCGGTGAGCGAGCGATACTTCGTATCGCTTTCCCATCCGGGAGAGAAAACCAACACGGACGAAAAACCCTCAAAACCGGCGCAAAAACCGCCCCAACCCTCACCGCACCACCTCGACCGGCGTATAAATCACCGTCTCGCCCACCGGCTCCCCCTCGATGATCCGCACCAACCGGTCGACTCCCCCCTCCACCATCGCACCGAAATCCTGTCGAATCGCCGCACAATGCGGCATCTCGGCCACAAAACCGGCGATCGACTCCGACCAATCGAAGAACACCGCCGCGCCGGCCGCCTCCCGACACAGACTATCCAACCGCCCGATCGCCCCCGGCCCGTCGACCACCGCCGTGCTCGACAAAAACACCACCCCGTTCACCGGTCGTTGCGCCTCCCGTGTCAAGAAATCGGTCACCTGCATCCTCCCCTCCGCTGCCGCCCCGTCACCGTCGGTCCAGAAAGTCGCCGCCGTGTCCGGCACCTCCGCCACGAAAGCCCCCAACCGCTCCCGCATCGCCGCATCCCCCTCCACACCACCGAACACACCGATCCCCGTCGCCCCCCGCTCGCCCTCCGCACACAGCTCCCGCAACGTCTCCGCCGCCAACCGACCCGCCGCCGGATTGTCCGATCCGATGTAGAAACTCCGTCCGCTCCGCGGCGCATCCGAGTCGAACGTACCCACCTTTACCCCCTTATTCACCGCCGCGTCGATGGCCTCCCGCAACACCTCCGTCTCGGCATCGATACAGCTCAGCAAAATCCCGTCCACTCCCGCCGCCACCAGCTTTTCGATCAACTCCGCCTGCGACTCCGCCGTCTGAGCACGCGACACGTCCCACCGCACCGCAATCCCATAGCGATCCCTCGCCGCCAACGCCGCCGCCTTGGCCGCCGACACCGAAGCATCGTCCACCTTCGGCACCACCGCAATCGTGGTCCGGTGTTTCGGACTCCGGTCGCAAGAGGCCACACCCCAACCCATCAACAAAGAACCCAGCAGACCGATATACAAACTACGCCGTCTCATTTCCCCAGCCCCATAGCTATGCCTTCAACCCGGCCTTAATCATCTCGACCGCCGCCGTCATCGCCGCCTCGACCCCCTCGCAGTTCTTCCCCCCGGCCGTCGCAAAGTGCGGCTGACCTCCGCCGCCGCCCTGCATCAGCTTGGCCGCCTCGCGCACGATCGTCCCGGCATTCAACCCCGCCTCGACCGCCGCATCGCTCAAAGCCACCGTCAACGTCGGTTTCCCGCCAAAAACACTACCGAATACAACGGCTCCCCGCTCGATCCGATTGCGCAGCTCCATGGCAATATTCTTGACCGACTCCGGCATGACATCCAACTGTCTTAAAATCAAGCTGTATCCCCCGATCGACTCGGCAAATCCCATCAACTTTTCGATCATAAAGCGGTCCCGATCCTGCCGCACCTGCGAAATCTGCCGCCCCATCTCCGCATTTTCTTCCGTCAGCTTCTTCAGCGCAGCCACCACCTGATTGGTCCGCAATGCGGCCATAAACTCCTTGATGACATCGCTTTGCTCCTCGCACAACTCCTCGGCCGCCCGCCCCGTCACCGCCTCGATCCGCCGGATCCCCGCCGCGCTCGACTCCTCGGCCACGATCCGGAACAGACCGATACACCCCGTCGCCGGCACGTGCAGCCCCCCGCAAAGCTCCACCGACTCGCCGTATTTCACCACCCGCACCTCATCGCCATACTTCTCTCCGAAGAGCATCATCGCCCCCATCTCCTTCGCCCGCTCCATCGTGCAGTGCCGATCCTCCTCCAGCGACAAGTTGGCGCGTATCGCGGCATTCACCCGCCGTTCCACCATCCGGAGCTCCTCGTCCGTGAGCTTTTGGAAATGCGAGAAGTCGAACCGCAAGTACTCCGGCGTCACGAGCGACCCTTTCTGTTCGACATGCGTCCCGAGCACCTCCCTCAACGCACTGTGCATCAAATGTGTAGCCGTATGGTTCGCCGCCGATGCCATCCGCCGGTCGAGGTCCACCACCGCCTCGAACTCCGCCCGCACATCCCCCGGCAGTGTAGTCACAATATGCACCGTCAGGTTATTTTCCTTCTGCGTATCGATCACCGCCGTCCGTTCGCCCGTCGCCGCGTCGAGCAGGTAGCCCGTATCGCCGACCTGCCCCCCCATATTCCCGTAGAACGGGGTCCGATCCAAGACGATCTGATAATGCGATTTCCCTTTGGCCGTCACCCGCCGATACCGCGCAATCCGCACCCCCGGACAAGAAGCATGGTCGTAGCCGACAAACTCCGAACGCTCGACCGGCAGCACTTCGACCCAGTCGTCCGTCTCGACCGCCGAAGCGTTTCGCGACCGGTTTTTCTGCGCCTCCAGCTCCCGCTCGAACCCCGCGATATCGACCTCCACGCCCTGTTCCGAAGCGATCAGCTGCGTCAGGTCGATCGGGAAACCATACGTATCATACAACGTGAAAGCATCGGCCCCGCCGATAACCCGCTTCGCGGCATCCCCGGCCGGCAGTTTTTTGATAATCGAGTCCAAAAGATTGATCCCCGTCGCCAGCGTCCGCAGAAACGAGCTCTCCTCTTCCGAAATCACCTTTTCGATCAACTGTTGCTGCGCCCGAAGCTCCGGGAACTGCCCCCCCATCTGCTCCACCAAGGTCGGCACCAACCGACAGATGAACGGTTCGGTGAAGCCCAGGTAAGTATACCCGTACCGCACCGCCCGCCGCAAGATCCGCCGGATCACATACCCGGCCTTGACATTGCTGGGCAGCTGCCCGTCGGCAATCGAAAAGGCGATCGCCCGCAAGTGGTCGGCCACCACCCGCATGGCAATATCTTTCTTACTGTCCTGCCCATAGGTCACCCCCGCCATCCGGGCGAGTTGCTGCAACAGCGGCTGGAAAACATCCGTATCGTAGTTCGACTTCTTGCCCTGAATGACCATACAGAGCCGTTCGAACCCCATCCCGGTATCGACATGCCGGGCCGGCAGCGGCTCCAACGATCCATTGGCCTTGCGGTTGAACTGCATGAAGACGAGGTTCCAAATCTCGATCACCTGCGGATGGTCCCGGTTGACAAGCGTTGCCCCGTCCACCTGTGCACGCTCCGCGTCGTCGCGCAGGTCGAAGTGGATCTCCGAACACGGCCCGCAAGGACCCGTATCGCCCATTTCCCAGAAGTTATCCTTCTTGTTCCCCCGCAGGATATGCGACGCGGGCAGCCGTTCGGCCCAAAAATCATACGCCTCGCTGTCGAACGGCACCCCTTCGTCCGGCGACCCCTCGAAAACGGTAGCGTACAGTCTGTCCGTAGGCAATTCGTACCGCTCCGTGAGCAGTTCCCAAGCCCATGCAATGGCCTCTTTCTTGAAATAATCCCCGAAACTCCAGTTCCCCAGCATCTCGAACATCGTGTGGTGGTAGGTGTCATGCCCGACCTCTTCCAAGTCGTTGTGCTTGCCGCTCACACGCAGACATTTCTGACTGTCGGCCACCCGCTTGGCCTGGGCCGGCTGGTTGCCGAGGAAGATGTCCTTGAACTGGTTCATCCCGGCATTGGTGAACATCAGCGTGGGGTCATTCTTCACCACCATCGGCGCCGACGGTACGATCTGGTGTTGTTTTTCGCGGAAAAAATCGAGGAAAACTCGACGAATCTCGTTGGAATTCATATCTCTGATACTTGCTCTTTTTTCTGATTGAATGGCTATACGCAATCCACAAAATTACGACATTTTTTCAGATCGGCGGAGTCCGCAGCCGGATTTCTCGATCGAATGGTCTCCCACTCCCCCTCGGCCTTGGCCTTGCAGGAGATCGGTTGGGATTCCGATTCGGCCGATTTTTCTTCGTCGACAGGCCCGGTTCCGATTTCTCGCCCGACAGGGTGCCGCTCGGCACTCGAAAGCTGGAATTTTCTCCGCCGGAAAAGTAATAAAACGCCCGGTAGGCGTGCCGAGCGGCACCCTGACGGAAGAAAAAGCCAAGAACCTGCTCGATAGTCCCCTACCCCTCCACCGCCGACCGACCGGCCAGAAAACCCGTCGAGAGTGCAATCTGAATGTTATAACCGCCCGTATCGGCATCCAGGTCGAGCAATTCGCCCGCCACGTAGAGTCCGCCGATCGAACGCACGCGCATCGTCTGCGGATCGACCTCTGCCAGATCGACCCCACCCGCCGTGACAATCGCCTCGGTGAAAGGCCGGTAGTCCCGCACCCCGAACCGCCATCCCTTCAACCCCTTCACGAGTCGTTCCCGTTCCGCAACCGACAACTCGGCCACCGGCCGCGACATCGAAAGCCCCGCCAACCGACCAATAACCCCCTGCAACTGTGCCGGTACGAGCTTCCGGAGCAACATCCTGACCGTTCCATCCCGCCCCAAAGCATCGATTTCGCGCTCGATCCGATTCCGCACCTTGTCCGCCGACACAGCCGGCTTCAGGTCCACCGAGAGCTCCACCCGCCGCCCGTCGGCCAACGCATCGACCGCCGTCCGACTCACCTGAAGGACGATCGCGCCGCCCGCCACCCCCTCGGCCGTAAACTCCATCTCGCCGAACCGCCGCTCCGCCACCTCATCCTCGACCCACAGCGACACTTCCACATTCCGGAGCGCCAACCCCTTCAATCCCTCCGGCACCTCCACCTCCAACGGCACCAAAGCCGGTCGCAAAGGTTCGATCCGGAGTCCCGCCTCGAAAGCCATTTCGTGTCCCTCGCCCGTCGATCCCGTCGCCGGATAACTCACCCCGCCCGTCGCCAAAACCACCGCCCGGGCCCGGAGCCGTTCGCCCGACCGCAAGACGACGCCTCGCACCGCCCCGTTCTCGATCCACAGCGACTCCGCCGGCGCCTGACACCGAATCTCCGCCCCCGACCGCCGGACCCACGCCACCAACGCCTCGGCCAGCTCCCAGGCCCGTCCCGAAGCGGGAAAAATCCTTCCGCCCCGTTCGTGAACCAACCGCACGTCCAAGGTGTTTTCGATGAATTCGATGGCCGCCCGGTTGTCGAACGCCCGGAAAGCCGGGCCGAAGAACTCGCGCCCCTGCCTGATTTTGGCCAGAAACTCCTCCGCCGACCGGTCGTTCGTGACGTTACACCGCCCCTTGCCCGTGATCCGCAGTTTGCGGAGCGGTTTTTCCATCTTCTCGAGCAACAGCACACGGCCGCCCGCCGAAGCCGACCGCCCCGCCGCCATCACCCCCGCCGGGCCGCCTCCTATGACTATGAGATCATACATGCCGCAAAGCCTCGATCGACCGCGCCACCCGTTCCGGATCGGTCACATCGCGCGCAAACTCCTCGACCGTCACCGTCCCGCCCATCGACACCCGGTCGTTGCGATAGACCATCCCCCCCTCGACCCGCCGCCGGGCCGACATATGAAACTCCGTCGCACCGGTGTCCCGAGCCAACCCCGCCACATTCGTCTCGTTCACCCCGCACCCCGGCATAATAATAATCCGCCCCTGCGCCCGGCGCACAAGTTCCGCTATCAATGCACTCCCCGCCGGAGCCGTCGCCTCCTGCCCCGACGTGAGAATCCGGTCGAACCCCAGCGCAATGATCTCCTCCAAAGCCTCGAACGGATCGCGACAGACATCGAACGCCCGGTGAAAAGTCGTCGACAAGCCTCCGGCCGCCTGTTTGAGCCGGGCGTTAGTCTCCACGTCGACCGTCCCGTCCGCCCCGAGGCACCCGAACACCACCCCGTCGGCCCCCGCCGCCTTGGCGGCCTCGATGTCGAGCAGCATGGTCTGCACCTCGGCCGGCGTGTAGAGAAAATCACCGCCACGCGGCCGAATGATGACATTGAGTTGAATGCCGATGGCCCGGCGGGCCGTCACCATCTCGCCGTAACTGGGCGTCGTCCCCCCCTCCGGAATCCCCGCACAAAGCTCCACCCGCACAGCCCCCCCCTGCTCCGCCGCCACACAACTCGCCGCCGAATTGGCGCACACCTCGATCTTCGGATTTACCATACGTATGTTCCTTTCCATGTTTTTACGTTTCCCTTCGCATCGCTCACCGTCAACACGACACCGTGCCGCCTGGGAGCCGTCCCGCGAACCGGCCGATGTTCCATCGTCCGACTCTTCGGATCCCACGCCAGCAGCTCCCACTGCCCGTCGACCGACAAAGTGTAATAAGAGACCCCCGACAAATCGTCCGTCACCTCCCACCGCAAACTCCGCCCCTCCGACAAGGTCGCCCCGGTGCCCAATTCCGCCTTGATCGTCGGCGAGAGCGTATCCACCGCCACGGCAAAGCATCCGAGTCGTTTGGTCTGCCCCACGACCCGTCCCGAAGCAGCCTCCCACCGTCCGCCGATGCTGCCGATCCGGCCGAGCTCGTCGACCGCCACGAGCAACGCCTTGGCCCGCAACCGTTCCGACACGCTGTCCGGCCTCAGAGCGATCTTCGCCGACCGATGCAGCGGCACATCCGCCGACCCCACACGGACGATCGACCGACCGCCCAGCGTATCCCGCTCGGCCCGTAAAATCGCCGACTCGTACAACGCCCCGCCCGGGATCTCGACTTCGGCCCCCGGCACACGGAACGTCCGCCCCACGCTCCACAACACCGCCTCGCCCTGCGGCACGACCGGTGCCGGCTCGCACCGTTCTCCGTCGAGGCTCCGCACCAGGCCGAATCGCAAGGTCGTCCGATTCCCCGCATCGTCCGTAAAGATCGTCTCCACCTGCCGCCGCCCGGTCGCCGTCCCCGCCGCCGACAGGTCGATGATCCCGTCTCCCCGTACCCCATAGATCGTCAGCCGGTTATGCGGCGCCACATAAGCCCGCAACACCGACGTCCGCCGGGCCCGGCGATTCTCCGCGAAGTCGACGAAAGCATTGACATACCCGTTCGTCGCAAAGTTCACCCGGTCGATCGCGAACCGAAAATTGGTCACGCTATCCACCCGCTGCTCCATCGCATAGAGTCCCATCGTATTCGACTTCCCGTCCTTGTAGTCGATCACCTCATAAGCCAGGTATCCCCGTCCGTTCAACACCAGCACCGAATCCTCCGGCACGGCGGTCCCATCGGCCGACGTCCGCACAGCCACGCTGCGCCGCAACGTCCGGTACGGTATCCCCATGGCCGTATTCACCTCGTAGAGCAAAATCCGGCTGACGGCGGGCACCACGCGGTCCGACACCCGGTAAACCCCCTCGGCCACCAGATTCCGCGGCCGACCCTGCGCATCCCGAATCTCGAAATGGAGGTGCGGCCCGCCCGACGACCCGGTATTTCCGAGAAAGGCGATCCGCTCTCCCTTCCGCACCGGAAACCGCTCCCGCTCCGGATGCAGGTCCACCCGGAACGACCGCTTGGCATACTGTTGCTCCCGCACCCACCGGGCAATCTCCGGCGCAAAAGCGTTCAAATGGCCGTACACCGAGGTCTCGCCGTTCGGATGGGTCACATACAGCACATGTCCGTACCCCGTCGGCGACACCCCCACCCGCGACACATACCCGTCAGCCACGGCATAAACAGGACTCCCGACACCCTGCAATGCCTTGATATCCAATCCCGTATGGAAGTGATTCGACCGAATTTCGCCGACATTCCCGGCCAGCGTAATGGCAAACCCCACCGGCGACCGGTAGTACTCGGCGCCGTACCCTTTCGCGAGAGCCTGTCCCACGCCTGCGACCCACGCAACGGCCACACAAAACATCTTCCCCGAAATTTTCATCTCGTATTCTATCTGTGTTAATTATTCTTTCGATTTTTTTTGAATGAGCTATCTAAATTTTCTCGCCCCATTCCTGGAGCGCCCACCGGGCGTTTTGCTGGAGTTTTCATCGCCGATTTTTGGAGTCAGCGCAACGGAAAACCGCGCCCACCGGGCGTTTTGCTGGCCTGGCGGGCAAGAAAGCAGAAGTCCAAGTAGCGCGGGCATTGCCACTTCCCCGAAGGAAACGACGAAGACCAGCTGTACCCGCGGGTGTCCCGCTTGGCCGAGAAAAGCCCAATAAAACACCCTGTGGGTGCGGTTCGAGTGCCGAGCGCCACCCCGGGGCCGGTGCCGCTCGGCACCCGAAAGCTGGGTTTTTCTCGGCAAGCGTTTTCTCTGCCGAATGGCCCGGCTGGAGTGCTCAGCGGTACCTTATCCCTGGAGGCAACACAACGCGCCCACCGGGCGTTTTGCTGGCCTGTCGGGCGAGAAAGCAGAAGTCCAAGTAGCGCGGGCATTGGCACCCGTAATGGACAAAGACCAACTGGACCCGCGGGTGTCCCGCTTGGCCGAGAAAAGCCCAGCAAAACACCCTGTGGGTGCGGTTCGAGTGCCGAGCGGCACCCCGGGGCCGGGGCCGAGCCGCACGCAAAAATTGGAGCTCACTTGCACTCCCACTGGCGTCGGCCTTTTCTCATCTCGCTACAAACTGCGCCCATAGGGCGCGCGAGTCGCCGCCACCCCACGCGGCGCGAGCCACGTTCACTTCGTTCTCTGGCTCTGCCGCTGGCGCCGACTCGCTTTTGGACAAAAACTGTCTCGAACCACCATATTTCTCCGCCAAACGAGCTCTGTCCGCGCGCCTGGGGAAATCATATCCGATAAACTCATCGTTTATCGGTTTGATTTCCTCTTAAGGCGGGGCGCGCGGGTGCCGCTCGGCACTCGAACCGGGCTGTGTCTACCCTAACAAAGGCCCGCGCCGTGACGCGAACGCGTCCGCCGCGAGGGCGGTGCCTTCCGGCACTCGGTATGGGCCTTCCGAGCGAGAAAAACCGTCTCTGTCCGCGCGCCTTGCGATTCATTCTATTTCGCCAAGTGCGAAATAGTTGAATCGCTCTTTAAGCGCGGCGCGCGGGGCTTGAGGGGACTGCCCTACGCGGGCGGCGGCTAACTAAGGCGGAGATAACCCCGGCAAAACACCCAACGGGTGCGAACGGCACCGAAAAAAGAAAAACCACAAACAGACAACACCCCCAACCCATCCCCCGCAAGCGTCAGTCGAACGACTGCATCCCCATCCCCGAGATCTCCTTGAGCCGGCGCATCCGAGGCATATCCAGCTCCATGAAAAAGTAGTTCACCGGATCCACCGCCTTCCCCCGGTAGCGCACCTCGTAGTGCAAATGCGGCGCGAAAGAGAGCCCCGAATTCCCCGAAAAAGCAATGATATCTCCCCGATTCACCCGCCTCCCCGGCATCGCCACCACCTTGTCCAAATGCGAGTAGACGGTCTCGTAACCATTCTCATGGTCGATCACCAGGCTCAGCCCCGAGGTCTGTCCACGCGTCTGCAAGCTGCGCACCGTTCCGTCGGCCGTCGCAAACACCGCCGTGCCCGTCGGAACCGAATAGTCGACCCCGTCGTGCTGGGTCATGGTCTTGAAAAACGGATGGACCCGCTCGCCGAACGAAGCCGTCAGGAGCGTCAAAATACGATTGTCGACCGGTTGGATCGCCGGTATCGACAGAGCCCGTTGCAAATCGCCCGCCACCCGTTCCTGTTCCGCCTCGACCGCCGCGCCGTAGTTCGACACCCGTTGGTACAACCGCCCCAACTGCCGGTCGAACCAGATCCCCAGCTCCAGGTTCGACATCCGTTCCAGCCGCTGGCGGAAATCCCGGTTTCGCACCCGGTCCTCGTCCGCCGCCAGGATCGGTTCGGCCTCGAACAGGATCTTGTACACGTTCCGGTCCCGCTCCGCGACGTTGTCCAACACCTGCTGCAACGTATCGTATCGCTTCAAGAGCTTCTGATACTCCTCTTCGATCCGCCGCGTACTTTTTTTCAGTTCGTGTTCGATCGGGGTGTCGAACGAGAGTGAGAACGCCACGAAATAGATCACCGCCACCGCCAGTCCGCTCAGGAAACGGAAACCCCACTTCACCCACTGCGCCGAACGGCGGCGACGCCCTCCGGAGCTCTCTGTTTTTTCGCGCTGCTTACTCATTCAATTCATAGGTTGTGGCCTTAGCCGATTCGGTGATGGTTCGGAACTCCTCTTCGCTCATGTCGCGGCTGATGTAGTTGATCGGATTGACCGGCCTTCCGCGGTAGATCACCTCGTAATGCAAGTGAGGCCCGGTCGAACGCCCCGTACTCCCCACCTCGCCGATCTTCTCGCCGCGTTTGACCAGCTGGCCCGGCTTCACCAGACTTTTGCTCAGGTGGGCATACCGGGTCCGATACCCGAACCCGTGGTCGATGACGATCTGAATCCCGTAGCCCGTCTGCGGTTTCTGGTCGGCCACCAGCCCGGTCCCCGTCGCATAGATCGGCGTACCCGTCGCCGCCCCCATGTCGATCCCCTCATGACCGATATAGCGTTTCAGGATCGGGTGCATCCGCATGCCGAACGCTCCGATATCCCCCCGGAGTTTGTTTTTGTCGATCGGCATGATGGCCGGCACCACCTCCGCCATCAGGTCCTTGTCCACGGCCAGGCGTTCGATTTCGTCGTACGAGAGCGACTGCAGGTAGAGCTGCCGTCCCAGCGCATCCATCTTCTCCCACACCTGGGTCATCAGCGGCGCATACCGCCCGTAAGCCGCCGAGGCGTATTTCTCGGCCGGATAAGCCGTATAAACGCCCGGAATATCGAGCGTATCGGTCGAAAAGATCGCCCGATAGACCGCGTGATCCCGTTCGCGCAATTCGGCCAGCTGCCCCAGCGACGCATCGACGCGCTGTTCGAGCTGCTGATAATCGCGCACGATTCCCGCCAGCTGCGCCTGCAAGCGGTGCATCTTGGGGGTTTTGAAGTAGTACGAAAAGATGAAGTTTCCCACCGAAGCCACGATGAAAACCAGCAGCACGGTCCGCACGAAGCGGTAGAGCCACTGCCTGAGCGGCAGCACGAACCGCTCCCGGAAGTAGTGGTAAAGGGTATGGTAAGATGATGCAGTGTGTCGGGGCGCGTCCATAGTGTCGTGTCGAACAGTCCGTCGGCCCCTCCCGTCGTTCGCGGCAACAGCCTCCGGCCCGACAAAAATAACAATTCTCCCGGAATTATCCGAACCGCGGCCGATGGAGGCTCCCCCTCCACCGGCTCGGAACGGTCTCTACGGCTGTGGGCCCGCGCCGGGCTACTCGTGCAGCGCGTGGACGGGATTCGCCCGCGTGGCCTTGAGCGACTGCCAAAGCAGCGTCAGGAAGGCGACGGCGAAAGCCGCCGCTCCGGCCAGCGCGAAGATGCTCCATGTGAGCGGGATCCGGTAGGCATAACCACTCAGCCAGTCGCTCATGAAATACCAAATCATCGGCACGGCCACCACGAAAGCCACCAACACCAGCCGCAGGAAGCTGGCCATCAGCCGCACGAGCACCTCCCGGTTCGTCGCCCCGAAGACCTTGCGCACGGCCACCTCCTGGGCCCGCTGCCGCATGAAGTAGGTCGACATGGCCAGCATCCCGAGGGCCGAAATCAGGACCGCCAGCAGCGAGAACGAAGTGACCATCTCTGCCATCCGCTGCTGCGCCTCGTATTGCTGCTGTATGGCGTCGTCGAGGAAGATGCCGTCGAAGAATTGTCCGCCCTTGTAGTCGTTGTACCAGTCACGGACGCGGTTCATCGTTCCGAACGGATCGGTAGGCGACACCCGGATCACCATGTTCCACGGACGGAACCCGCCCTCGTTCAACTGACAGACCATGACTTCGTCGATCGCCTCGCTGAAGTCGCTGGTGTGGAAATCGCGGATCATCCCCAACAGCGGCCCTTGATAGGAGGGCAGTTTGTCGAATCGGAGGTCGTCGTCCGAGATTTCGTGCCTGCGCCACGCCGTTTCGTTGAGCCAAATCCCCTGGCCGCCTTCGACCCCCGTGCGGTGCAGAATCTGGTATCCCATCATCTCCATGTAGACCGAATCTCCCATGAAGACTTTCATCGCGTGGCTCTTGTCCTTTTCGTCCGTGAACGATATGTTTTCGCAGTCGAGCGGCGGCACCCCCGCAGCAAAGGCCACCTGCTCGACCCCCGGGATGGCCAGCAACTCGCTCCGGACGGCCTGCTGTTCCGCCAGGTTTTTGGTCACATTGCTACAGTACAACCGGTAATCGTGCCGGAATCCCAGGTCGCTCTTCAACATGAAGTCCATCTGCCGACCGATCGTAACCGTACAGCCGATCAGCACGATCGTGATGCAGTACTGAAACGCGATCAAGACCTTGCTGTAGACCATTTTGGTCTGCCGACGGAAGGTCCCCCGCACCACGTCGATCGGTTGAAACCGCGTCAACACCGAAGCCGGAACCAACCCCGAAACAGCCCCGATCACCAGCACCCCCGCCAAGGCCAACGCAACATTCCCCGCCGTGAAGTTCTCCTTGATCGAGATATCGGTTTGCATCACCTCCCGGAACCACGGCTCAACCGTCATCGCCATCAGAATCCCCAGCACCAGCGAGACAAAGCAGATGATGATCGATTCGAGGACGAACCCGCCGAACAAGCTCCCCCGCGAACCGCCCAACAGCCGCCGCGTGGCCGCCTCCTTGGCCCGGAAGCCGCTCTGCGCCACCGAGAGGTTGATGTAGTTGATGACGGCGAAGAAGAGAATCACCAGTGCCGTAATCCCCAGCACCATTAAAAACCGGCTGTCGTTATTCCGTACCGAGTCCGAAAATGTGCTTTTCTGACTCAAATAGACCTCTTCCAGCCGCTCGAACCCGGGGTGGTTGGTCGAATCGCGCACAAACAACCAATAGTTTTGATTCGAGTGCAGGTATTGGTCCAGATCGGCCGTCTTGGCCGGCAGATCGGCTCCCGGATGGGCCTTGAAATAGACCTCAGAACCGCACCAACCCGTATTAGTCAAGACATTGATGCCGAAATACGGACTCAGGTTGTCGATCCACAGGATAAAGTCCGGGTTCATAAAATGGGTCTCCTTGCCGAAGTCCCGCACCACGCCGCAGACAACCAGCTCGTCGAACACCTCGCTCGAAATCGTGCGGCCGAGTGCCGGTCGGTCGCCGAACAGCTGCCGGGCATAGGACTCGGTCAATACCACCTCGTTTTTGCTCTGCAAAGCCTGGTCGGGTGTCCCTTCGACGAACGGAAACGAAAAGATCCGGAAAAACGACGAGTCGGTAAAGAAACCCGTCCCCCGATAACGATCCGATGTGCCGCTCGCTTCCGCTTCGACCTCCAGCTCCCACCCGTCGCGGTAGACGATACAAGTATACCGCTCGATCTCCGGATAACGCGTCATCAGATCGGCCCCGGTGAACGGCGCGAAGTTGCTCCGCGAAGAACCCACCAGCCGGTAAGTCCGATCCCGATTCGGCTGCCGGGTGTTCACCGCCAGCTCCTGCTGCACGTACAACCCGATCAGAACCACAAACGCCAACGACACCGCAAAACCAAACACGTTAATGGCCGTAAACAACCGATTACGCTGCAAAAAATTCCAAAACGACTTCAACTGGAAAAAATTTCTCATAACTCCTGGGGTTTAGGTTCATTCTTTAATGACAGGAGGGTACTGTCCTTTTTAACTCCTATTTCCTCGCATTACTTCAGTATAATGTGTCAACGGTCTTTAGCTACGGGCGAGAACTGTTCTTTTTGTTCACAAAAAGAACCAAAAAAACTTTCAGATAGCATACGCTATGCCTTAGGCTCCGCA
>CAJTNK010000050.1 GCA_910577885.1 uncultured Rikenella sp. | reverse complement strand
AGGCGGAGAGAACCCCAGTAAGACACCCTCTGGGTGTTCCTGGAGGCAACGCAACGGAAAACCGCGCCCACCGGGCGTTTTGCTGTCCATCCGGGCGAGAAAGCCGGTGTCGAAGTTCAAACGGTAGGCACGGCCTCCCGCAGCGAATGACTCCCAGCCGAACCCGCTGCCGCCGACGCCACACAGGGCCCCAAAATCACTGTAATTTCCCGCATCGCGGAAGCCCTGGGATGCCGCTCGGCACTCGAAAGCTGGAGTTGGCTCGGCAAAAGGGGGGGGCTGCCCTACGTGGGCGGGGCCCAACTAAGGCTAAAAGAACCCCGACAAAACACTCGGTGGGTGCGCGCAGTATTTTTTGCCGGGCTTTTCTCTGTCGGCGGTTCCGGGACGGGGTAAAGTGGTTTATAGAGGGAGAGACGACGAATTCTAAATTCTCAGTAGATGGCAAATCACATCGAGACCGGTTTGTGCGGCGAAGAGGCAGTGGCGGCGTATCTCGAGTCGTTCGGGTGGGAGATCGTGGCGCGGCGGTGGCGCGACCGGCAGCCGGGCGGGCTGAGGACCGATATCGATTTGGTGGCTCGTTCGGCGGATGGCGTTTGGCATTTCGTGGAGGTCAAGACCCGCGGCGAAGCGGCGCAGAGCGGAGGGGATTTCGCTCCGGAGCGGGCCTTGACGGCGGCGAAGATGGCGCGGATGACGGCAGCAGCCGAACGGTATATGGCCCAGGAGCGGCTTTCGGGCGAGCTCTCGTTGGACCTGGCGGCTGTCGTCTTCGGACCGGGAGGCGCTCCTGTGATCCGGTACTATCCGAATCTCTCCCGATAGCCGGGCGGGGCTTTCGGCCGAACGATCGTGTACAATCGCCTAAAAATGTTATCTTTGCCACATCGCCCGTGCGGGAAGCGGGCTCTCTTTTTTGTATCCGTAAAGAGCGAACATTTTAACTCAATTTCAGTATGAGCGAAAATACGAGACATACACCCGACCTGCTGTTCGAGGTCAGCTGGGAGGTATGTAACAAGATCGGCGGGATCCACACCGTCGTGGGGACCAAGGCTTTGACCGCCGTGGAACGGTTCGGCGACGACCGGTACGTGGTGATCGGTCCGGACCTGACCAGCGAGAGCGAAAACCGGGAGTTCCAGGAGGATCCGACTTTGCTGAGGGATTGGCGTGCGGTGGTGGCTGCCGAGGGGTTGCGGGTGCGGGTCGGCCGGTGGCGGAGCGTCCAGGGGACGCCGGTGGCCATACTGGTCAACTTCTCGGCCATTATGGGGCGGAAGGACGATATTCTCGCCAAGTTGTGGGAGAATTATCAGGTGGACTCCATCAGTGGGCAGTGGGATTATATCGAACCGGTGCTGTTCGGGTATGCCGCCGGGAAGGTCATCGAAAGTTATGTGAAATACTACAACCAGCCGGGTCGGCATGCCGTGGCGCACTTCCACGAGTGGATGACCGCCAGCGGGGGGCTTTATCTGCAGAAAGAGCGGCCGTCGGTGGCTACGGTGTTCACGACCCATGCGACGGTTGTGGGGCGGGCTATTGCGGGGAACGGGCTGCCGCTTTATAGCGGCCTGGAGAGCTTCAACGGCGACGAGATGGCGCGTCAGTTCGGGGTGGTGGCCAAACACTCGATCGAGAAGGCGGCGGCGCACCACTTGGACGCTTTTTCGACCGTCAGCGAGATTACCGCTCGGGAGTGCCGGGCCTTGCTCGATGTGGACTCTGCTGCCGTGACGCCGAATGGATTTGAGGATGGTTTCGTGTGGCAGGGCGAGGAGGCCGAGGCTAAGCGGCGCGAGGGACGCGATGCGTTGATCCGCGTGGCCGAGGCGACCCTCGGGATCGAGCTGCGGAACGATCCGTTGATCGTCTCGATCGGCGGGCGGTATGAGTTCAAGAACAAGGGGATCGACGAGTTCATCGATTCGCTCGGCGAGCTGAACGATAGCGGCGAGGCGTTGCGGCGGGATATTCTGGCCTATATCTTGGTGCCGTGCTGGAACCATGGGCCGCGGCGCGATTTGCAGTGCGTGTTGTCCGGCGGCGGCGATTGCGGTGGCGGGATGGATTATGCCGGGTCGCTGAACGCGACGCACTACCTGGGCGATCCGGACAACGATCCGGTGGTGAATCATTTGCGGAGCCGCGGTCTGTTGGGGCGGGGGAATCGGGTGCATACGGTCTTCGTGCCGTGCTACCTGAACGGCAACGACGGGATATTCGACAAGACTTACTACGAGCTGCTGGCGGGGGTGGATGTGACCGTCTTTCCGTCGTACTATGAGCCGTGGGGCTATACGCCGCTCGAGAGCATCGCTTTCTCGGTGCCGACGGTGACTACGGACTTGGCCGGTTTCGGCTTGTGGGTCGAGCAGTATGCCGGTGGCGAGGGGCATGACGGGGTGCGGGTGGTGCACCGCGACGATACGAACAGTCCGGAGGTGGTGGCGGCGATTGCCGAGACCTTGACCGGCTATGCGGCGATGGACGATGCCCGGATGCGGGCGCGGCGCGAGTCGGCGCGGGGGATTTCGAAGATTGCATTGTGGACCAATTTGTATGAACATTATATGGAATTGTACGATCAGGCGGTAGAAGCAGCCGTGCGGCGCACGGCACGGGAGCACAACGACGGGGGCGAGGTGCACGAACAGTTGAATTATGTCCGGCAGCAGCTGGTGTTGGGCAGCCGGCCGAACTGGACCCGGATGATGGTCGAGAGCTCGGTTCCGGAGCGGTTGAGGCCGCTGGAGGAGCTGACCCGGAATTTGTGGTGGTCGTGGTACGATCCGGCGCGTCAGCTTTTCGAGTCGATCGACCCGGAGCTGTGGAATCGGGTGGATCGGAATCCGATCGAGCTGCTCGACCGGCTCAACCTCACGCAGTTGAGGGAACTGGCCGAGAATGGCGAGTTCCTCGGGCGGATGGACGCCGTGTACGGCGAGTTCCGGAAGTATATGGCCGATAAGCCGACGGATGCGCGGCCGAAGATCGCTTATTTCTCGATGGAGTACGGGTTGCACCACACGCTGAAGATCTACTCTGGCGGGTTGGGGATCCTGGCCGGTGACTACGTCAAGGAGTCGAGCGACAAGAAGGTGCCGATGACGGCGGTGGGGCTGCTCTATCGCTACGGGTACTTCACGCAGCGGCTCTCGGCGGCGGGCGACCAGGAGGCCAACTACGAGCCGCAGGATTTCTTCAAGCTGCCGATCTCTCCGGTGCGCGACGCGCAGGGGAACTGGAAGACGGTGGTGGTGAACTTCCCGGGGCGGAAGGTGGTGGCGCGGATCTGGCGGTGCGACGTGGGGCGGACGGTGCTCTACCTGATGGACACCGACCACGACCTCAATTTGCCGGAGGACCGGAGTATCACGCACCATTTGTACGGGGGCGACTGGGAAAACCGGCTCAAACAGGAGTACCTGCTGGGGATCGGGGGGATCCGGCTTTTGAATACGCTGGGGATCCAGTCCGATATCTACCACTGCAACGAAGGGCATGCGGCCTTTATCGGCTTGGAGCGGGTGCATAACCTGATCGCCCGGCACGACCTGAGTTTTTCGGAGGCGATGGAGTGCGTTCGTTCGTCGTCGCTCTTCACGACCCATACGCCGGTTCCGGCGGGGCACGATGCTTTCCCGGAGGATATGATCCGGCAGTACATGGCGCACTATCCGGACCGGTTGAAGATCACCTGGGAACAATTCATCAACCTCGGGAAGACCAACCCGAACGACCCGAACGAGAAGTTCTCGATGAGCGTCCTGGCTTCCAACATGTCGCAGGAGGTCAACGGGGTGAGCTGGTTGCACGGCGAGGTGAGCAAGGACCTCTTGCGGAACATCTGGCCGGGGTACCTGCCGGGCGAGCTTCATATCGGCTATGTGACCAACGGGGTGCACTTCCCGACCTGGGCGGCGACCCGGCTCAAGGAGATGTATTACAACGCTTTCGGCGAGTCGTTCCGCGCCGGGGATTACTCGAAGGAGAACTGGGACAAGATCTACTCGATCGACGACCGGGCGTTGTGGGATGCGCGGCTTTACCTCAAGGAGCGCTTGATGAAGAAGATCCGTACGCGGGTGGCCGATCCGGCGCAGTTCCGGTTCGACTCGCCGCGGCAGATCGTCCAGATCCAGGAGTCCTTGAAGAACGACGTGCTGACTATTGGGTTTGCGCGGCGGTTCGCGACCTACAAACGGGCGCACCTGCTCTTTACCAATATGGAACGGCTGGAACAGATTGTGAACCATCCGACGCGGCCCGTGCAGTTCGTCTTTGCGGGTAAGGCTCACCCGGCCGACAAGGCGGGGCAGGACCTCATCAAACGGATCGTCGAGGTGTCGAAGATGCCGCAGTTCCTGGGGAAAATCATCTTCCTGCAGAACTACGACATGGAGCTGGCGCGGCGGATGGTGCAGGGTGTCGACGTGTGGATGAACACCCCGACGCGGCCGCTGGAGGCTTCGGGGACGAGCGGCGAAAAGGCCGTGATGAACGGCGTGTTGCACTTCTCGGTGCTGGACGGCTGGTGGGTCGAGGGGTACAAGGAGGGGGCCGGCTGGATGCTGCCGATGGAGAACACGTTCGACGACCCGAGGTTCCAGAACGAGATGGATGCCGAGATGATCTACACCACGATCGAAGAGCAGATCGCGCCGCTGTACTACGACCGCGATCAGAGCAATCTGCCGGTGCGTTGGGTGGGGGCGATCAAGAAATGTATTGCGGAGGTGGCGTCGCAGTTCACTACGAACCGCATGATGCAGGATTACGAGGATCGTTTCTACTCGAAACTCTTTGCGCGGCATGAGCGGATGGTGGCGGACGACTTTGCCGAGGCGCGCGAGATTGCGGCCTGGAAGCGGCGTGTGAGTCGTTCGTGGGACAAGATCCAGGTGCTGGGGTTCCAGCAGTATGATGTGGGGCATGGTGTGATCAAGCTGGGCGAGCATTATAACTTGGAGGTGACTGTGGACGTAGCGGACTTGAAGCCGGAGGAGATCGGGGTCGAGGTTTTGGTGGCGGACCAGATTACGGACGGCGACACGAGCAAGGTGAAGCTGCGTAATACGTTCCAGTTCGAGTTGGTTGAGGTTTCGGGGAGCGTGGCGACCTACCGGCTTAATTCGACGCCGGAGAATGCGGGTTCGTACGACGTGGCGATTCGGTTGTATGCCAAGAATCCGAAGTTGCCGCATCGGATGGACTTCGCTTTGGTGAAGTGGGTGTAGGGCTTTGGCCGGGCTGACGGCATGATGCGTTTTGAGGGTTGTGCGGGTTTCTCACCCGAATGGCCAGTAAAACGCCCTTTGGGCGCGCCTGCCCGGCGTAAGGGCAGCCTGCGCGGCCGACGCGTTGCGTCACGGCGCGAGCCTTTGTTAGGGTAGATACAGCCCGGTTCGAGTGCCGAGCGGCACCCGCGCGCCACGCCTTAAGAGGGAAATACGTTTGAATAATGTGAATTATTCAAACAGGATTTCCCAAGGCGCGCGGACAGAGACGGTTTTTTCTCTTCCGGCAGGCCCGAGCAAAACGAAGTTTTGCCTGCTCGCCGCGAGCACGCGGCCCCGCGCGGGAGCGCAGTCCCCTCAAACCCCGCGCGCCACGCCTTAGGAGCGATTCACCTACTTCGGCGTGAGCCGAATGTAGTATGAATCGCCAAGGCGCGCGGACGGAGCCGGTTTCTCTTCCGTCAGGCCAGTAAAACGCCCTTTGGGCGCGCCTGCCCGGCGTAAGGGCAGCCTGCGCGGCCTGAGCGCAGTTCCAGCTCGTAGGGATAGTCGCCCCGCGCGCCGCGCCTTAAAAGGGAAATACTGCGTTTCAACGATGAGTTGAAACGGAAGTATTTCCCCAGGCGCGCGGTCTGAGCCCGTTGTTTTGGGCCGGGTGCCCGGGAGTGGGCGTTTGGTGAGCGGTCGACGCCAGCGGCAGAGCGAAAGAACGGAGTGAATGTAGCTCGCGCCGCGCGGGGTGGCGGCGACTCGCGCGACCTGCGGTCGCGGTTTGGCTTCGAGATGAAGTTTTTCGGCCGCCGCTAGCGGGAGGCCCGCCTTTCTCGCAACGCTCAATGGCGTTCTCCCGCAGGCTTCGCCCCGATGCCCCCTGCTCTCTTTTCCTGGAGGCAACGCAACTGAAAACCGCGCCCACCGGGCGTTTTGCTGGCCATTCGGGCGAGAAAGCCGAAGCCCAAGTAGTGGGCATCGGAACCCGTAAACGCCGACGACCAACCGTACTCGTGATAGCCGACGCCACGCAAGGCACCATACCCGTTATAATACCCGCTGTCGCGGAAGCCCGGGGCCGGTGCCGCTCGGCACTCCAGCCGGGGCTTTCTCGGCAAAGTTCCGCCGGCCGGCTCCCGAGAGCGGGAAATGCGAAAGAAAGAAGACGTAGTATAGAACCAAGCGTATGGCCTATTATTTTGCATCGGATGTCCACCTGGGACTCGACTATCGAGGCGCCGACTCACGAGAACGTGAGCGGCGCTTCGTGCATTGGCTCGAGACGATACGAGGGGATTGCGAAGGGTTGTTTTTGGCGGGCGATGTGTTCGATTTCTGGTTCGAGTACCGGCGGGTGGTGCCGAAAGGATTCGTGCGGACACTGGGCAAGCTGGCCGAGTTTTGCGATGCCGGTATTCCGGTGCATTTTTTTGTCGGGAACCACGATCTGTGGGTCGGAGACTATTTTGAACGGGAGGTTGGGATGAAGGTGCATCTCGAGCCGTCCGTTTTCGAGCTTTACGGGCGGAAAATTTGGATTGCGCACGGGGATGGGGTGGGGAAGTCGGGGGATTGGAGATACGCCCTTTTACGAGCCGTTTTTCATAGCCGCTTTTTGAGACGGGTGTTTTCTTCCGTGCTGCATCCGAACGTGATGATGCGTTTCGGGCAGTGGTGGTCGTCGCACAACCGGCATGGACGCAAGGAGGGGGTGGCGCACCGTTTCCGGGGCGAGGAAGAGCCGATCGTGCGGTTCGGAAGGATCTATATTGCCGAGCATCCGGAGACGGCTTATTTGGTCTGCGGACATATCCATACGCCGATCGTACACCGGCTGAGCGATCGGAGTAGCGTAGCGGTGCTCGGGGAGTGGATCGAGCATCCGGTTTACGGGCGGTTGGGCGAGGATGGAGTTTTGGAGTTGCTCGAGTGGTGATTTCGTTCGGTTTGAAGAAGATTTCGCTGGCGCGGGGGCAGAGACGGTTTTTCTCTCCCGGATGGGAAAGCGATACGAAGTATCGCCCGCTCACCGCGAGCACGCGGGGCCCGGCCGGCCCGAGGCCAGTTCCAGCTCGTCGGGATAGCTCGACCGCGCGCGACTGCTGGAGTAGGAAATCGATCAAACAACTCTCAGTTGTTTGATCGATTTCCGCCAGCGCGCGGACGGAGCCAGTTTCTCTTCCGGCAGGCCAATAAAACGCCCTGTGGGCGCGCCTGTCCGGCGGACGCGTTCGCGTCACGGCGCGGGCCTTTGTTAAGGTAGACACAGCCCGGTTCGAGTGCCGAGCGGCACCTCGCGCCGTGTGGGGTGACGGCGACTCGCGCGCCCTATGGGCGCGGTTTGTGGTGAGGAGAGAAAAGGACAGACGCCTTAGAAGCGGCCGTGTTTGATTGAGCTTGTTTCTCGGCCGACGCCAGCGGCAGCGCAAGTGAGCTTCGCGAACGTTGCGTCTCGCCGCCGGGGGTGGCGTCGGCCGCTCGCCTCTTCGAGGCGGTTGTTTTCGGGGAAAGGCGACCGTCATCGGGAGATCTTGGCCGGACTTCGGGCGGAGAATTTTGTAGAGTTTGTCGCGATTCGCAGAATCGCCGGCCCAGTCGCCCAGGCCGCAAAGCGGCCTCAGGGGGGTGGGCGACGGGCCGAATTTGCTCGCCCGTCAGGCCCGGTTTAAATTTGGCTGAGAAAACCCCAGCAAGACACCCTGTGGGTGTTCCTGGAGGCAACGCAACGGCACCCACCGGGCGTTTTGCTGGCCTGCCGGGCGAGAAAACCGATGTTGAAGTTCAAGCGGTAGGCATTGCCTACCGACGCGAACGCCGACCAGCTGTATCCGCTGTTGCCCCGCTTGGCCGGTACAGCCCGGTTTTCGTGCCGCTCAGGGGATTGCCAATCCTGAAACGAAATCTTTTTGGCGAAGCGATTCGGTCTGTTGTTAGCGGACCGAAGCCCGGTCGGAAACCTCAGACCGCTTCCGCCACCACCTCTGCAATGTCCGCCACGCGGACCGACCGGCCGTCGTTGTCGGGAGATACGCGTTGAAGCGACTTTTTGCACTGCGGACAGCTCGTTACGATCGTCTCGGCGCCGGTGTTCAACAGCGATTCGACGACCGTCGTACCGATTTTCGTTTGCGCCGCCGTGTCGAGCGTCAGGTTCGCCAGGCTCCCGCCGCAACAGTGTACCCCGTCTTTTTCGCCGTTTCCGGAGGCGTTGGTCAGTGTCGCCACGTGCGACAGCACGTACCGCGGTTCGGAGTGAATCCCCCGCAGTTCGCACGGGTCGTGGTAGGCGTACGATGCTTGCAGGACCGACGTCTTGAGCCGCCCGCCGGCAATCAGCTCCGCGATGTACTGTGTGTGGTGCAGCACCCGGATTCCCATCGCTTTCAACTCTTTGTACTCCTCCGTGAAGCTCTTGTAACAGATCGGACACCCCGTTACGAGCGTCGTAATGCCGTGGCGGCGGAACTGCTCGGTGTTGAAGCGCTCCATGCGCTCGGCGGCCGGCAAATTGCCGCTCAGCCGCATCGGTCTGCCGCAGCAGACTCCCCCGTTCCGATCCGCCCACCACACGTCGACCCCCGCCGCCGCGAAGATCCGCTCCATCGCCCGCAGGATGCTCGGCGTGAGCTGGGTCATGCAGCCGGCAAAGAAACCCACTTGTCCGTTGCCCTCCGACCGGTCTTCGGTCGTCCCCAGAAATTCGTACCGCGGGGCATTGTACAGCGAGCCTTCTTTCGCAAAAGCCACCCGGCTGCTCAGCCGGAGCGTCCCCTGGTCAATCCCCACCGGGCATGCCTCCGTACACCGCCCGCACATCAGGCACGTGTCGGCCACCCGCGTTGTGAGGTGCCCGTACCGCCGGTCGCGTAGGAAATAAGCGGCCTGAATGTTGTTGATATCCAGCTCCGAAGCGATCGGACAGGGGTCCAGACAGATCCCGCACCGCGAACAAGCCTGTATCTGAAACTGGTCGAAGGTGCTCCCCTCGGGCCTGGATTTGACCCGATAGGCCCGCAGGAAAATCAATGGCACCTCGGTAAAAATGTGCATGTACCGCGAATAAGGCATCGACACGAAGAACACCCCCAGGGCGATCGAATAGGCCCACCAGGCCGGATACTCCATCGCCGCGAGCACCCCGCCGGGCATGGCGGCGGCGAGCAGGTCGCCCGTGCCGCCCGTGAAGAAGCTCCCGCTGTCGTGCACCCCGCAGGTCACCGACTCGGCCAGGTACCGCAGCGGAAAGATCAACCACAGCGATGTCAGGGCAATCCGATCGAACGGCGTATGCCGCGTCGTCCTGCGCATCCCCATCATCCTCGACCGGATCCGCTTGATCCATGCCAACCCCACGCCGCACAGCACGAAAATCAACAGGCAGTCCATCAACAACGCATAGTTGAAGTTCCGTACATAACTGGCCGGTTCTTCGGGGAAAAAGTAACGGAAAAAGACATGCACATGCGGTGGATTCACCGCGTCGTGAATGTAGGTCGAAGTCTCCAGCTTCCCGACCACGATCAACAGAAACCAACCCAAAGCCAAACTCATGTGCATGAAGCCGAGCATCGGGTTTGTCTTCCAAATCCGCCGGTGGATCAGACACTCCATCACAACCTCTTTCAGTGCTTTGAGGCTCTTGGCCGAAAACCAGTTGCGACGCACCAACGCCTTATCCTCGGCCGGCAAACCCACAAACCACCGACTCCACTTCCAAAGCACAGCTCCGAACAACCACACCACGCCGATCGTAAACGGTACGACAAACGGATCGAAATGCCAAGGTCCACTATGTTGCATATCACTATTTTTTTATCGTTCGGTTTTTCTGTAATCAGTCTTTGTGCAACAGGAGGGTACTGTACTTTCTGTGAACAGAAAGTACCAAAGAAACTTTAGCACGCATCCCGTTGGGATGCTTTGGCCGTATCAGCCTCGTGCTTTGGGTGGGGATTCTTTTTGGGCGCGCGTTGGGCTGCGAAAACCTTAGGCGCGCCTAAAAGAACCCCACCCATGCTCCTGAGGATTGCGGAGCCTCATACATAGCGTATGCTAGCTGAAAGTTTTTCTGGTTCTCTTTGTTCACAAAGAGAACAGTTCCGTACCGTAGCCAAAGAACGGGTTATAGAAAACCGAACGATTAAAAGATTACAGGATTTGGAGTAAGGCATGTAGTACGGCCCGGGTATTGACCCCTCGTGGGCAGACCATACGGCATTTTCCGCAGAGCATGCAGTCCGTGATGGCGCGTCGTGCCGCGTCGTATTCTCCTCGTCGGACGAGGTGTTGGACGCGTCGTAGGCTGAACCCCGTGAATTGTCCCGCCGTGCAAGTCGCCGTACAGCTGCCGCAGCCGATGCAGAGGAGGGTGGTTCGTTCGCGGGCGATGAGTTTGTCGCGCAAGGCGGGGTCTATTTTGTCGAGGTAGATTGCTCGCGGGGCGTTGACCGTAAATCCGAAATCCATGTTCTTCCAGCAGTTATTTAGCGAGGTCTTGTTTGATTCGTGCCGCGACGGCCGTAGCCTCGTTGAGCGACTCGGCAATGGTTTTGGGTCCGGTGGCGGTTCCGGCCAGGTAGACGCCTCGCACCGGGCTGAGAACGGTTCCCGTGTAGGGGTCTCTCGGGGCGAAAAATCCGTTGTCCTGGCGCGGCAGGCCGAAAGCGGCGCAACATCCCGGCGCCTGCATCCCCACGAGCAGGACCAGCATGTCGACCGTCATCCGGAGCGGCCTCCCCACCAAGGTGTCCTCGACCTTGAGTTGGATTCGTTTGTCCTGCGTCTCGCCCGCTTCCGAGATCCTCCCGCGGATGTAGGTCACGCCGTGTTCCACCTGCGACCGGCGGTAGAGCTCCTCGTAGCCGTTACCGAACGCCCGCAAGTCCATATAAAAGTTCGTTACCTCGACCCCCGGCACGGCTTCGGTGAGTTCGATGGCCTGTTTGATCCCCGTGATGCAACACACCTTCGAACAATGATTCTGTCCCACCTTCTCGTCCCGCGATCCCACGCAGTGCAGAATGGCCACCCGCCGCGGCGCCTCGCCGCTGCGCATCGTTACGCGTCCCTCGCGGAACATCCGCTCGAGTTCGGCCGAGGTAATCACGTTTTCGTACATCCCGTAGCCGTACTCCTCCTTGAGCCGTGCGTCGAAGAGGTCGAATCCGGTCGCCACGACCGTCGCCCGAGCTTCGAACCGCCGGCCGTCGGCCGACAAGGCCGTCACGCCGCTGGCGTCGGAAGTCAGGGAGGTGATTTCGCAGCCGGTCACCGACTCGATCCCCTGGGCGGCCGACGATAATTCGGCCATAACGGCCTGTGCCTGGGTTTGGGTCGGAAAAAGCCGGTCCCACTGCGCCACATGTCCCCCCATTCCCGCAGAGCGCTCCAGGATCAACGGCGCGAATCCCGCCTCCCGCAGTGCTGCCGCTGCCTGCATCCCGGCCACGCCGCCGCCGATCACCAATATCCGTTCCTGTGCCATAGTCTCTGTGTTGTGTGTCGTTCGTAGTGTCTGGTCGTTGGTTTATAATGCCGCCGGGTTGTATGCCTCCACACTCAGCGGCTGCCCGATGAACTTTCCGTTCTTGCCCAGGTACTTGGCTGCCGGGTCGTACTCCACACCGAGCTTGTCCAAGAGCGGTTCGACCGGCACCTGGTGCATCTGCAGGCCGAGCTCCCACGGGTCGATCCCCATTACGAGCCCCGCCATCTCTTCGTAGGTCAGCACCGGGATGGCATACCGGCTCCCGGTCATGGCATTCAGCGTGAACTGCCACCGGTCCAGGAACATGGCGCATCCCGGACAATTGGCCACAATGAAATCCGGGTTGTACGGTGCCATGGATTCGAGTTTTTTCTGCGAGTTGGCCACCGAATAGCCTCTGTTTGCCTGTACGAGGTAGTTCCGGAAGCCGAAGCCGCAGCAGTGGCGCCGCTCCGGGTAGTCGACCGACGCACCGCCCCAGGCTTCGACCATGCCGGCCAGCACGTACGGAAATTCGGCTCCTCCGATCCCTTTCTTGGGAAACACCTTGGCGTAGTGGCACCCGATATGGTCTACCACCCGGAGCGGTTCGCCGGTCGAGGCGTTCACCAGCCGCCGCACCCCTTTCTCGGCAATCCGCTCCCGCACGTGGAACATCAGGTCCGACGTGTGTACCAGGATCTTCGGCTTCCGGAACTCCCGCCCGGTGGCCTTGAAGAGGTTCTCGCGCGCCTTCTCCTCCAACTCTGGAAAGTGGTGCCACATGTCCAACACCTCGCTGTAAATCCCGAACGAGGTGATGCACGACGCCACGTAGTTCTCATACCCGCACTCGGTCATCAGCGCGAACTGACGCGCCACGATAGCCATCGTGGTCTCCAACGGAACCACGTCCGAATGGTAACCGATCCCGGTGCAGGTCGTGTGCCGCGGATCCTCTACGATGTCCATCCCGAGATCCTCTCGCAGAATGTCCAAAAACGCCTTCTCCGATCCCGGAAAAAAGTTCTGACGTATGCAACTCCGTGCATAATAGTAATGATCGTCGGCGATCTCCTTACTATACTCCTGCCAGTTCGAATACCTATAACTCATCTTCTTTAACTATTTTTCCTATTCGTTTTTTGTAACCGTTCATTAGCGTCGGTTTTGGTGCCGCTTTTTTCAACCGAGCAGCGTACCGAGAGCAGAGACCGCTTGCGGGCTATGCCGAGGTAGCGCGAGGAAGACGAAGTCAAAAAGCGGCAGTCCCGGCTCGTAGCCAATGACTGTTTGCAAAAAAAACCGAATGGATAAAAAATTATAAGGTATGGTTCCCGCTGTTGTGGGTGTAGACGTATTCCATGTATTCGGGTTCCGTCATGCCCAGTTCCGCGGCTTTTTTGAGCGAGTGTCGTTCGATGTTCTCCAGGAATTCGGTTCCTCCGCTGACGTCGAAGATGCGTCGGAACTCGTCGAGGCTTTCCGGGTCGATCGCTCGTGCCGGTCCGGGGCCGGCTTTTTTGTAGTTGTCGGTGAATCGGGCGAAGAGGTCGTCGTCGTGTTCGTGTACCCAGGCCCATACGGGTCCTTGTTCGGGGTGCATCCGCGGCACGACGCGTGTCGGATGCACGCAGTAGCCCAGCTCGCGCATATTCCCGCCGAGCACCTTTCCCAGTGCGTACTGTTGGCGTCCTTTTTCCGATTCGGTGAAGAAGCCGTACTTCTGCGAGAGTCTCCGTAGCGCCTGAATGACGTATGCCGGGGTATTCCCTCTCGGACACCGCGGCCGGCACGACATGCACTCGCCGCAGTACCAGATGGTGTCGCTTTTCATGAGCGCTTCGATACTCCGGTCGTCCTTGGCCTGTACGTCGTCCACGATCTGCCTGGGGTCGTAGTTGTAGTACTCGGCCGCCGGACAAACCGCCGTACACGCTCCGCAGTTCATGCAGGCGTTCAACCCTTCGCGGAAGCGGTGGTCCTGCATCAGTTCGTCGAAATATTTTCCCATGCTGCAAAAGGCGCTTTTTCGCTAAACAAAAGTACCGTTCTCGGGTGTGGTATGGGATAGTCTTATCACCTATTTTGGATGGGTATTTATACGTAAAAATCGAGTTTTTCCCGTCGTTCGGATTTCTTGGGGCGCGTTTTCGGGGGGCTCCGGGCTTTGGGTTTCTTGGTCGTTGGGGCTTTTGTCGGTTTTCGTCCGTGGTGTTTTCTCGCCCGAATGGGTAATACCGAGTGCCGGGAGGCACCGCCCCCGCGGCGTAAGCGTTCGCGTCACGGCGCGGGCCTTTATTAGGGTAGACACAGCCCGGTTC
>CAJTNK010000049.1 GCA_910577885.1 uncultured Rikenella sp. | reverse complement strand
CTAGCTGAAAGTTCTTTGGGTCCCTTTCTTTCAAGAAAGGGACAGTACCCTCCGGCACAAAGAACGGTTATTGAGAAAAGGAACAATATAAAAAGACAGAGATGCGGGTAGCGATACAAGGATACGAAGGTTGTTTTCACCACATAGCCGCCGAAGGTTATTTCGGTGAGGGGATCGAGATAGTGCCCTGCGCCACCTTTCGGGAGTTGACCCGTCGGTTGGAAGAGGGTGCGGCGGAGAGTGCGTTGATGGCCATCGAGAACTCGATAGCGGGGAGTATACTGCCCAATTACGGGTTGTTGCAGGACCTTCGGTTGCGGGTGGTGGGGGAGATTTATTTGCAGATCAAGCAGAATTTGTTGATGTTGCCGGATGTGGAGTTGAGCGAGATTCGGGAAGTATGGTCCCATCCGATGGCTTTGTTGCAGTGCGCGGATTATTTGGACGACAAGGGTTGGCGGCTGGTGGAGACCGAGGATACGGCTCTGTCGGCGGCTCAGATCGCGCGGGAGGGGGTGAGGCATGCTGCGGCGATTGCCGGCGAGCTGCCGGCGCGGCTGTTCGGGCTGAAGGTGGCGGCTCCGGAGATCAACACGATCCGGAACAACCATACGCGTTTTATGGTGCTCCGTCGGAGCGCCGATTGCCGGGAGGACGAGAATCGGGATACGATCAACAAAGCCTCGATGTTTTTTCAGGTGGGGCACCGGAAGGGGACACTGGCCAACGTGCTGAATACCATGGAGCGGTACAACATCAATATGACGAAGCTGCAGTCTTATCCGGTGCCGAGCGACCCGTTCCGGTATCTGTTCCACCTGGACATGGAGTTTCAGGACGTTTGGGAGTACCGGGAGGCGGTGTTGCACATGAGCGCGGTGAGCGACGGGCTGACCGTCTACGGGGAGTATACACGGGGGAGACACATTTAGTTACGAATCTTACACCACAGCAGGAGAGACCATGACCAACATAGCGATCGCCGATCGTCTCGGCGAAGTCAAAGAGTACTATTTTTCGAAGAAGCTGGCCGAGGTGGATGCGATGCGTCGGGCCGGTTCGGAGGTAATCAACCTCGGCATCGGGAGTCCGGATCTGCCGCCGCATGAGTCGGTGGTCGAAGCCCTGTATCGCGGGGCCAGGGATAGCAAGAGCCACGGGTATGCCAATTACAAGGGCGAACGGGTGTTGCTGGAGGCTGTGGCGGAGTGGTACGGGCGGAAATACGGCGTCACGCTCGATCCGGGGCGGGAGGTGCTGACGCTGTACGGGTCGAAGGAGGGGTTGACCTACCTCTGCCAAACCTATGTCAACCCGGGAGAGCGGGTGCTGGTGCCGAATCCGGGTTATCCGGCTTATGCAGCAGCGGTGCGGCTGGCGGGAGGGGTGGTCGAGAACTACGCCTTGACCGATGAAAACGGGTGGATGCCGGACCTCGAGGCCCTCGAGCGGCAAGATCTGACGGGGGTGAAGATGCTGTTTCTCAACTACCCGCACATGCCGACCGGGACGGCACCGGAAGCGGGGCTTTTCGAACGGTTCGTGGATTTCGCGGCGCGGCACGATATCCTCTTGGTGCACGACAACCCGTACAGCTTCATCCGCAACGACCGGCCGCAGAGCCTCATGGCCGTGCCGGGGGCGAGGGAGGTGGCCGTGGAGCTCAACTCGCTGAGCAAGAGCCACAATATGGCCGGATGGCGCGTCGGAATGCTGGTCGGGCGAGAGGATGTGTTGGCGGCGGTGCTGCGGTGCAAGAGCAATCTGAATAATGCCATGTTCGTGCCGATGCAACAGGCCGCGGCGGTGGCATTGGGGCTGGGTGACGAGTGGTATGCGCAGGTCAACGAGACCTATCGGGGGCGGGAGAAGTGGGCGGTTCGGATTCTGGAACAGCTGGGCTGCACGGTGCGACCGGGCCAGATGGGGCTGTTCGAGTGGGGCCGGCTGCCGGATCGGGTTTTGGCCGAGGGGAGCAATTGTTATGACTTCATCGACCGGATTTTGGAACAGAAGCATGTTTTCCTGACGCCGGGCGGTATTTTCGGATCGGAGGGAGAACGGTACGTGCGGGTGTCGCTGTGCGCCGACGAGGCGACGTTGCAACAGGCTTCGCAGCGGCTCTCCGACATCCGGTAAACGATACGCAAAACAATCGTATGACAGTAACGATAATCGGGCTGGGGCTGATCGGCGGATCGTTCGCCCTGGCATTGAAGGACAGAGGACTGACCGACCGGGTGATCGGGGTGGACACCGACCCGGCCCATGCGGCCAAGGCGGTGGAACTGGGGCTGGTGGACGAGATCCGGCCGATGGACGAGGCGGTGGAGCAAGCTGATTTGATTGCCTTGGCCATACCGGTGAATGCCATTCCGCTGCTGGCGGTCAAGATCCTCAACCGGGTGGATCGGCAGGTGGTGATGGACATGGGTTCGACCAAGGAGGAGTTGTGCGAAGTCATCGCCCAGCATGCACGGCGGGGACGGTTCGTGGCGACGCATCCGATGTGGGGGACGGAATATTCGGGACCGGAAGCGGCCGTGCGGGGGGCTTTCACGGGCCGTTCGGTGGTGGTCTGCCAGCGGGAGTTGAGCGATCCGGATGCCGTCGAGCTGGTCGAGGGGCTCTACGAGCGTATCGGGATGCCGATCATCGAGATGGGGGCTGAGGAGCACGACCTGCATGCGGCGTATGTGAGCCATATTTCGCAGGTCACGTCGTATGCGCTGGCCTTGACCGTGTTGGAGAAGGAGCGCGAGGAGTCCAAGATTTTCGCCCTCGCGGGCGGGGGATTCGAGAGCACGGTGCGCCTGGCCAAGAGTTCGGGCGAGATGTGGATCCCGATCCTGCTCAAGAACAAGTACAACGTGCTGGATGTCTTGCGGGAACACATCCACCAGCTGCAAATCATGCGGCGAATGATCGAGCGGGACGATGCGGAGGGGCTGCGGGCGGCGATCGGCAAGGCCAATTCGATCCGGCGGATCATTCATTAACCGAAGCAGAAAATAATAAAAACAACGAACATAGATGGAAACCAAAAAATTCGACCTGAAGGGCAAACGCCCGCTGATTATTTCGGGGCCTTGCAGCGCCGAGACCGAAGAGCAGACCCTCGAAACATGTCGCCGCCTGGCGGCGACGGGTGCTGTGGATGTGCTGCGGGCCGGGATCTGGAAACCGCGGACGAAACCGGGGAGCTTCGAGGGAGTGGGGCTACCGGGTCTTTCGTGGATGGCCGAGGCCAAACGAGAAACAGGCCTTCCGATCGCCACGGAGGTGGCCAATGCCAAACATGTCGAGGGGGCATTGGAGTTCGGCGTCGACCTGCTTTGGATCGGAGCGCGGACGACGGTCAATCCGTTCAGCGTACAGGACATCGCGGATGCGCTGCGGGGCGTGGACATCCCGGTGCTGGTCAAAAACCCGATGAACCCGGACATCGACCTTTGGATGGGGGCCGTCCAACGGCTCCAGAAAGTGGGGATCGACAACGTCGGGTTGATTCACCGGGGTTTTTCGTCGTTCGGGCTGTCGAAATACCGCAACAACCCGATGTGGCCGCTGGCGATCGAGATGAAGTTGCGGATGCCGGAAGTTCCGATCATCGGCGACCCGTCGCACATCACCGGGAAGCGTGAGCTGTTGAAAGAGGTGGCCCAACAGTGCGCCGACCTGAACTACGACGGCTTGATTATGGAGAGCCACATTTGCCCGGACCAAGCTTGGAGCGATGCGGCGCAACAAGTCGTTCCGGAAGAGCTGGCCGAGTTGGTCCGGAGCATCGTATGGCGCAAGCCGCAGACCGACAAGACGGATTTCCAGATATCGTTGGACAAGCTTCGCAGTCAGATCGACCAATACGATGCGGAGTTGTTCACGCTGTTGAGCAAACGGATGGCGATCGCCGAAAAGATCGGCGAGATCAAACGCGACAACGACGTGATGATTCTCCAGAGCGCGCGTTGGGAAGATATCGTGAAACGGGTTTTGTCGGCGGCCGAGGATTTGCAGTTGAGCCGCGAATTTCTGAGCATCCTGCTCAACTCGATCCACATGGAGAGCATCAGTCGGCAGAACAAGGTGATGAACACCAAGAAATAAGCGACCCTGCGTCCATAGCACTTTGCATAGAACCTCGCGCCCTATCCGAATCTTCCGGGGGCGCGAGGTTCTCTTTTTCTCGTGTTCTGGCCCACGTGCCGCTCGGCGCTCGAACCGGGCCTTTCGGTCGAGAAATTTTCGGAGAATCGGTAATCCCGAGTGCCGGGCGGGCGCGCCCAAAGGGCGTTCTACTGGCCTGCCGGTGGCAAACTTCTTCGACTGCGCTCCCGCGCGGGGCCGCGTGCCCGCGGTGGGCGGGCGATGCTACGCATCGCTGGGGCCTGACGGTAGAGAGAACCCCGGGCAAGAAAGCCCACAAACCCACAAAAAACAAGGGCACCCCTTTCCTGTATGAAAGGGATGCCCGAAAACAATACACAGGCCGAAGCCCCGGCACAGCCGCCGTGCGAAAACTACAAAGCCAAGATGTAGAGCTTATTCGCCGGCAGGTCCGGCACAAACAAGTAACCGTCCGAGAGACAAATATCGGCCGGTCCCTGCAGCTCCACCCCCAAGTCCAGCGTCGTTACCGGATACTCTTTGCCTGCCGTCAGATCGAGATACCCGACTTCGGCCTTTCCCTCGGCATTGCGCCAGTTGCTGAAATAGAGCCTGGAACCGTCCGGCGAGACCGCCAAACCGTCGTACTGACCGTACCGAGCCCCCAGCAAGTTGACCGGCTGCGTCCCCGGCACCCCCATGTTGATCGCGTAAATTCCGTTCCGTTCGTCCGGTTTTTCGTCCGGCGCATAGGAAGCCACGTACAAAGTCCCCTGAAACTCCGCCAATCCGTTGGCCCCCGGAATGTCGGCCACCTTTTTCGGCACCGGCCGCTGCGCGCTCCACACCGCATCGCAATTCTTCACGTCGATCGCATAGAGTTTCCCCGCGTCGGTGACCGACACCAGCAGAAAATCGCCCAGCGTAACAATGTCGTTCACAAAGAGTTCTCCCTCCGGAAACGGAATCCGCACCGGCTGTTGTTCGGGCCTCTTCATGTGGAAAACCACCACACACCCCACATCCGCCACAAAGAGACAATCATCCTTCACGGCCATCCCTTTCGGCGCATTGAGCACCCCCGAAGCCGGGAACAACACCCTCGGCTCCTTGTCCAGGAGGACGATATAGCCCCGCCCCTCGCGATTGAGCGGATCGAGCGTCTCGGTTCCGAAGTTCGAGAGCAGGATCCCCCGTTTGTTCTTCAGGGGCAACGTCCCCTCGTTGAATCGGATCCGTTCCGTCACGGTATACACCTGCCCCCGGGAGGTTGGGTTCTTCGTCTGTGCGGCGGCTGACGAAAGCCCCCACAAGCCGGCGACGAGCAAAAAAACGATGCGTTTCATGGTTTTTCTTTCACGAATAGTTGCAGTAAAGGTAATTATTTTTTTAAATTTGTCCATCGCGGCACTCGGCGAACATCGTGCAATGCGGCGCCGGACCCTGATTTTTTTAACGCACACACACGAAAAGAGAAAAACCTTATGAACCCTAACCTGACGATCGTTTCGGCTGATGAGGCTGTGAGAGTGGTCAAAAGCGGCGACCATGTCCACCTGAGTTCCGTGGCCAGCGCGCCGCAGTGCCTGATCAAGGCCCTTTGCGCGCGGGGCGACCGGGGCGAACTCCGCGATGTCTATATCCACCACCTGCATACCGAAGGACCGGCTCCGTATGCCGATCCGAAGTACGAAGGTATTTTTCAATCGGCCCAGTTTTTCGTGGGAGGGAACTTGCGGGGGGCGACCCAGGCGGGGTATGCGGATTATATTCCGGTTTTTCTGAGCGAGACCCAGAAGCTGTACCGTTGCGGCGCGCTGCCGATCGACGTGGCGATGATCCAGGTTTCGCCGCCGGACAAACACGGTTATGTGTCGCTGGGGACTTCGGTCGACGCGACCTTGGCGGCGGTGGAACTGGCCCATACGGTGATCGGCGTGATTAACAAACACGTTCCGCGGGCTTTCGGGCAGGCGATGATTCCGATGTCGGAGATCGACATTTGGTGCGAGGACGACACGCCGCTGATCGAAGCGCCGTTCACCGCACCGAACGAGATCGAGACGGCCATCGGGATGCACTGTGCCGAGCTGATCGAAGACGGCGCCTGCTTGCAGATGGGGATCGGGGCGATTCCGAACGCGGTGCTGGCACAGCTCAAGGGGCACAAGAACCTCGGGATCCATACCGAGATGTTTGCCGACGGTGTTTTGCCGCTGGTGGAGTCGGGAGTGGTCAACGGACGCAACAAGGTGACCGATCCGGGGAAGATGGTTTCGACCTTTCTGATGGGTTCGAAGGCCGTTTATGACTTTATCGACGACAATCCGGGGGTGATGATGATGGACGTGGGGTATACGAACGACCCGCATATCATCTCGCAGAACCCGAACTTCACGGCCATTAACTCGGCCTTGCAGGTGGACCTGACGGGGCAGGTGTGCGCCGATTCGATCGGAACCAAGCACTACTCGGGGGTGGGCGGACAGATCGACTTCATCTACGGTTCGTCGCTCTCGAAAGGGGGGAAAGCGATCGTGGCGATGCCTTCGACGACCAACAAGGGGATCAGCAAGATCGCGCCGGTGCTCAATCCGGGGGCCGGGGTGGTGACCACGCGGGCGCACATGCACTGGTTCGTGACGGAGCATGGGGCGGTGAATTTGTACGGGAAGACCTTGCAGGAGCGGGCGCGGCTGTTGATTAGCGTGGCGGCGCCGGAGCATCGCGAGGAGTTGGATCGGGCGGCTTTCGAACGGTTCGGGCCGCACCATACGTATATCAAGATGCGCTGCGGCGGCGAAGCTGAGAATTAGGGGATCTATTTTTGAGGCGGGGGTGAGTTGAGGATTTTTTGAGCAGACGCTTCTTCGAGGAGCCGTAACGGTTTTTCGGAGAGGCGTTTTGTATTATTCGTCGAAGATCGTCCGCCGTTCGCGGGCCGCAATGGCCCGCACCCACCGCTCGGGAGCCGCCGACCAGTTGTCGCGGGCTCTCGGTCGGAGCGTGTCCCGGGTCAACAGCCAGCGGGCCAGGGCCAGCCGGTAGTCCGGCGCCGCGACCTGCGCTCGCACCCCCTCCAGCGCGAGCAGGTCGCGTGCCCGGAAAGAGTTGAGCACCACCGTATAGGTCCGTTTCGGATCGAACGGTTCGCCGCGCTCCGTTTCGTAGATCGTGACCCGACGGTTGTAACGCGCCGTGAGGTCGACGCGAAACCGGAGCCCCGCCACATCGTCGTGCAGGTAGTACGGCACCCGGAGCCTCACCAGATCGGACTGCGGCCCTTCGAGGCGGAAGAATCGCATCCCGAAGAGCTTCTCCATCCACTCTTGGAGCTGTTGGCCCGTGAGCCGGACCGTCAGGAGGCTGTTGTCGAAGCGGAAGAGCCTCAGGAAGTCGCCCAGAGCGACCGGTCCGGCCGACAGCGAGGCATCCAAGCGCGGCGGAGCGACACACGAGACCTCGGCCGCAGGTGCCGTTTCGAGTTGGAACCGGTGGAAAAGATCGGCCCAAGCCGACGGACCGAAAAAGGCGTCCCGCGTGGTGATCGCCGTGTCGAGCCGGGCCACCGGCGTGAGAAAGAAGCTCCGCAGGCGGTTCGTCTCCTCGGCAAACCGCTCCTCGAAACGTCTCGATGGGCGTACCGAGCGGTTGTCGAACCGCCGGACCCGCACAGCCACGTGCCCCTCCACCCCGTACCGGTCAACCACCAGCCACTCGGCCTCGCCCAGCGAGTCGATCGCCCGAGGCGTGATGCCGAACCGCGCATAGAGCGAATCGCGCTGAGCCTCAGGCGCATACCCCGCCTCGCGTTCCATCCTCCGACGGAGCGTGCTGTCGACCAGCTCCCGGTAGATCGCGTCGCCCAATGCCTCCCTCCCCCACCCTTTTCTCCGGTCGGCCACCACAACGACATTTCGTTCGCCCAACTCTGTCCGCCAGCGGTCGGCAAAGGCCGCAACGGCGCCTATCGACCCGCTCCGCTGTCGGCCGGCCAACGGATCCACAGCCGTGAGTCCGGCTCCGTCCGGCACGACGATCAGCCGTTGATGTTCCTGCGCCCCCGTGGCGGCGGGCAGGAGAAGCAGTAAGAAGGAGAAAAAACGAAAGATTTTGTCGCGCATCTTTTCGGAACAAAAGGCACACGACCAGAGGCTACCAGCACAGGGGCAGTTCCACCCGCCCTACGAGGAATAGCCCCCTGCGTGTGCCGAAAACTAAGAAAGGCACACGACCAGAGGCTACCAGCACAGAGGCAGTTCCACCCGCCCTACGAAAGATAGCCCCCTGCGTGTGCCGTAATCGGCCACACAAGGAGCTTCTTTCGTATTATATTATGCTTCAGTAAAGACTTGGCAATGTGGAACTTTCCTGTGCTGAAGCGCGCTAAATAAAGAACTCTGTTTTCCCCCGCAAAGATACGAAAAGTCCGTCGGGGTTCAAAAAAGAGCGTATCAGAGGTATTTTTCGAGGTCGATGCCCGGCGGGAGCAGCGACGAGACATCGGCCCGGTGGACGAACAGCTCCTTGACCACGGCCGACGAGATGGCGCCGAGCGACGGCGCGGTAAACAGGTAGCAGGTTTCGATCCCCGGGTCGAGCCGTTTGTTGATGGCGTCGATCGTGCGGTCGCTCTCGAAGTCGTCCACCGACCGGATGCCGCGCAACAGGATCCTCACCCCCAGCCGGTGGCAAAAATCGGTCGTCAGCCCCTCGTACGCTTCGACACTCACGCGCGGTTCGTCGCCGAAAGCGTCGCGAATCAACCGCACGCGATTTTCCATCGTGAGGAGCCCCTTTTTTTTGATGTTGTGCCCGACACCGACGACGATCCGGTCGAAAAGCCCGAGCCCCCGGCGCACGATATCCAGGTGTCCGGCCGTAAACGGGTCGAACGACCCGGCGAAAAGAGCGGTTTTTGTCTCCATACCCACACGAAAAAACTTTGGTGTAAAGATAAACATTTTATATCTTTGCGCCGCTTGTCCGAAACAACGGCGGTTTTGCACAAACCAGAGAAACGGGGGAGACGCGTTCTCCGCGGTTCATCGACAGAAAGAACGTTGTGGGCAGACAAGGGATTGACAATCACCATTTTAAACACAACCAAATGTCAACCAAAATCAGACTCTCGCGTCACGGGAAAAAAGGGTACGCTTTTTATCACATCGTGGTAGCGGACAGCCGTTCGCCGCGCGACGGTCGTTTCATCGAAAAACTCGGAACCTACAACCCGAACACCAACCCGGCAACGATCGACCTGAACTTCGAAAGCGCCGTACGTTGGATCGGGATGGGTGCACAGCCGACCGATACGGCCCGTTCGATTTTGTCGAAAGAAGGGGTCATGTACCGCCACCACTTGAATGGCGGGGTGAAAAAAGGCGCCTTTACGGAAGAAGTAGCCGAACAGAAGTTCGCCAAGTGGGTGGCCGAGAAGGAAGCCAAAGCGGCTCAGACCAAGGCTGCGCAGGAAGCTGCTCGGGCCAAGTCGGCCAAAGAACGGCTCGAAGCGGAAACGAAAGTAAAAGAAGCCAAGGCGGCGGCTTTGGCGGCGAAGTTGGCGGAAGCGGCTAAGGCTGCTGCAGCGACGGCGGAAGAAGGGGCTGAAGAAGCTCCGGCTGCTGCGGAAGAGGAAGCTGCGGCTGAAACGGCTGCCGAATAATTTCAACCCCGCCGGCCCCCTCCTGCTTTTCGAGGGGAGGGGGCGGCGGGAGACAGAGACCGATGGGAAAGAGTCAGCCACTCGCTTATGCCGAACGCGCCGCAGCGGTGATCGCCGAGGAGCAGAACGCGGTGGGACGTATCAAGAAGGGGTACGGAATCATTACTTTGCGGCGGGGCGAGGTGGAACGACAGTATGACGGGGCGTTGTTGGTGACGCTTTTCGACACTTTTCCGGAGGTCGCGGAGACAGCGGAACCGCTGTGGATCGAAATCGATTCACTGGCGGTTCCGCTTTTTATCTCCTCGTTCGAGCGGCGGGGCGGAAGTTCCGGCACGACGGCGGTGGTGCTTTTCGAGGACTTCGAACGGGCGACGGAGGCGGAGTTGCTGGTAGGCAAGGTGCTCTATCGGGCTGCTTCGACGGCGGACGGGCGTTCCACGGGGCGGCGGGTGGAGGATGAGACGGAGTTCGAAGCTTTGATCGGCTACGAGTTGACCGACCGGACGACGGGGCGGCGGGGAATTGTGGTTGCCTTCTACGACTATCCGGGGAATCCGCTGTTGGGGGTCGAGTTCGACGGCCGGGAGGTAATGGTGCCTGCGGCGGACGAGCTGGTGGAGGTGGTCAGCACCCGGCGCAAACAACTACGGGCTCAGTTGCCGGAAGGACTGTTCGAGTTGTGAGTCTTTGATTCCGGGACGGAGGAGACCTTTTTGATTTTGTTGAAGTCCTGTACCGCGCTGGCGCAGTACAGGGCTTTTTTTGTAAACTGACGTTTGCACACGACATTTTATTGAGCTTTTTCCGTCAGAGCATAGCGCCGAGGTCTCGCCCTTTGTTGGGTTTTCGCTTCCGGATGTCCCATGCGATGCGTAGCATCGCCAGCTCACCGCGAGGCCCCGTTGGGGCTTTTGTCGGGGTTCTCTCGACCTTAGTAGGCGGCCCCGCGCGGGAGCGCAGTCGAAGAAGTTTGCAACCGGCAGGCCAGTAGAACACCCGGAGGGTGCGCGCGCCCCGCCTTAAGAGGAAATCAACCCGATAAACGATGAGTTTATCGGGAATGATTTCCCCAGGCGCGCGGACAAAGAATGTTTTCTCGCCCGCCAGGCCCATACCGAGTGCCGCTCGTCCCCGGCCCCGGGCTTCCGCGACGCAGGATACTATAAAGGCTTTGGGGCACTACGTAACGTCGGCGGCAGCGGGTACGGTTGGTCGACGACGGTTACGGGCTCCAGTGTCCGATTGTTGGACTTCTACGCTGGCGGGCTCAATCCGCAGGCCTCGACGAACCGTGCGTACGGTTTTCAGTTGCGTTGCCTCCAGGAACACCCATAGGGTGTCTTACTGGGGTTGTCTCAGCCAGGTTTTCTCGCCCGAATGGCCAGTAAAACACCCAACGGGTGCGAGCGGCACCCCCGACTTTAACAAAATTTCACCATTCGGTCAAGAATCCAACAACCCGACCGGTCGTGTTCGGCAGATCGCCGCGAAATTCGTACCTTTGTTGTCTTATCGGCCTCCCGACACGAGGAGCATCGCCCGAGACCCCCGCTCTACGGCTCTTGCCAACTTGTCAAAACACACACTACAGATACAATATATGTTTCAGATTCTGAAAAAGAGCCAGCTGGCCCCCTCCATCTACCTGATGGAGGTCGAAGCGCCGCGCGTGGCTTGCGCCGCTCAACCGGGCCAGTTCCTGATCGTGATCGTCGACGAAAAAGGCGAACGTATTCCGCTGACCATCTGCGACTACGACGCTCGGAAAGGCACCGTAACGATCGTTATTCAGGCGATCGGCGCGTCGACCATGCGGATCGTCGCTCTGGAGGAGGGCGATTGCTTTGCCGACTTCGTCGGGCCGCTCGGACACCCCTCGGAGTTCATCCACTACACGCCGGAGAAGCTGGCGGCGACTCGATTCATGTTCGTGGCCGGCGGGTTGGGCGCTGCGCCGGTCTACCCGCAAGTCAAGTGGCTGGCCGAACATGGCGTACAGGCCGATGTGATTATCGGGGCGAAGAACGAAAGTCTGATTTTGTTCGAAGAGGAGTTTCGGGCCTTGACGCCCAACGTACACATAGCGACGGACGACGGTTCGAAAGGCTACAAAGGACTGGTGACCAATCTGTTGAAAGATTTGGTCGTACGGGATGGACGGCATTTCGACTGCGTGGTGGCGATCGGGCCGATGATCATGATGAAATTCGTGGCGCTGACGACCAAAGAACTGAACATACCGACAATCGTAAGTCTCAACACGTTGATGGTGGACGGCACGGGGATGTGCGGGGCGTGTCGGGTGACGGTCGGCGGCCGGATCCGGTTCGCGTGCGTCGAAGGACCGGAATTCGACGCCCATCAGGTCGATTTCGACGAGGCGATGCGGCGGCAGGGCATGTACCGGACGATCGAGGAACGAAAACGAGCGATCGAGGCGGAACGGCTGGCGGGGCACAAATGCAATATCGGGTTGTAATCTTCTGAAAAACAAGCGAATTATCATGGCGAACAAAATACCGAGAGTCCCCGTACGGGAACAGGATCCGAAGGTGCGGGCAACGAATTTCGAGGAGGTGTGCTACGGCTACGACCTGGAGGAGGCGACGCTCGAAGCGACGCGTTGCCTGGGGTGCAAAAAGCCGCGTTGTGTGGAGGCGTGTCCGGTTTCGGTCCGGATTCCGGATTTCATCCGCTGCGTGGTCGAGGGGGATTTGGCGGGGGCTGCCCGGGTGATTGCCCAGGATTCGTTGCTGCCGTCGGTCTGCGGACGGGTTTGCCCGCAGGAAACGCAGTGCGAGGGGTCGTGCGTGCTGGGCGTCAAGGGCGAACCGGTGGCGATCGGGAAGCTGGAACGGTTTGTGGGGGATTGGGGACGGGAGAACCACTTGACGTTGGCCGAAGCGGGGCCGAAGAATGGGCACCGGGTGGCGGTCGTCGGGTCGGGACCGGCGGGATTGGCCTGTGCGGCGGACTTGGCGAAGGCGGGGTACGAAGTGACTATTTTCGAGGTGCTGCACCGGCCGGGAGGGGTGTTGCAGTATGGGATTCCGGAGTTCCGGCTGCCTAAAGAGGGGGTTGTGGCGCCGGAGATAGAGAATGTCCGTCGGCTCGGGGTGAAGATCGAAACCGACGTGGTGGTGGGGCGGACAGTCACCGTCGACCAGCTGATGGACGACGAGGGATTCGAGGCGGTTTTCATCGGCTCGGGAGCCGGTCTACCGCGTTTCATGGGCATTCCGGGCGAGAACTTCAACGGCGTCGTCTCGGCCAACGAGTTTCTGACCCGCACCAACCTGATGCACGCTTATGACGAGGGGTACGACACGCCGATCTACACCGGCGAACGGGTCGTTGTGGTGGGAGGCGGGAACGTGGCGATGGACGCCGTACGGACCGCCAAACGGCTGGGAGCCGAAGCGTTTATCGTCTACCGCCGGTCGGAAGCCGAGCTGCCGGCTCGACGCGAGGAGGTACACCACGCCAAAGAGGAGGGAATCGACTTTCGGATGTTGACCAACCCGGTCGAAGTGCTCGGCGACGAGCAGGGTTGGGTGACCGGTATCCGGTGCGTGCGGATGGAGCTGGGCGAACCGGATGCTTCGGGACGGCGGTCGCCGGTCGAAGTGCCGGGATCGGAGTTCGACCTTCCGTGTTCGACGGTGATTATGGCCTTGGGGACCTCGCCGAATCCGCTGATCGCGGCCACGACGCCGGGGCTCGAAGTAACGCGTCGCGGGTGTCTCGAGGCGACCGAGGCCGGAACGACCACACGCCGGGGAGTCTTTGCGGGGGGAGATGCGGTGACGGGTGCTGCGACGGTGATTTTGGCGATGGGGGCGGGCCGGAAAGCAGCGGCGGCCATCGATGCCTACATCAAGGAACAGCAGGCGGAGAATAAGTAGCCCCTTCTCCTCTTTTGACTGGCCATACTTGTGCTCAGTTACGGTCGACCGGTAGAAAAAGGTTTCTTTTCTACCGGTCTTTTTTTCGCAACCGGTAAAAAACACCCCGGGTTTTCGCGTGCCGAGCATACCCAACAGGCTATTTTACTGACCATTCGGGCAAGAAAACTTTGCCCCAAAAACCAGTTTTCGAGTGCCGAGCGGCACCTCGCACCGCCCGGGGTGATGGAGGCTCGCGCCACCCTAAAGGGTCGCAGTTTTCCTGCTTGCTGACCAGCTGCAAACCATCAGCAAAGAAAGTTCGTCCTCGGGCGCGCCCCCCTTGAGGCTATGCAAAACCCCGGTTGGAGTGCCCAGCGGCACCGCAGAGGACGGCGATGCGAAGCATCGCGACTGGCTCAGCCCCAAGCTTGGCCCTGATCTCCCTTTGACGGTCGACGCTACCCCCGGCGGAAAGCCGGTGCCGCTCGGCACTCGAAAACTGGCATTTGCTCAGATAAGCCCGCTGGCGCCGGCCGAAAACCGCGATTCGCAACAAACCGCGATCTGCGATCGCGCGAGTCGCCGCCACCCCGCGCGGCGCGAGCTACATTCACTGCGTTCACTCGCTCTTCCGCTGGCGGCAACTCGCTCTTCGTGACAGCCACTTTGGCCAACAGCTCCGCCCAATAGTCATTGTCCGCGCGCCTTGGCGATTCATTCTATTTCGCCAAGTGCGAAATAGTTGAAT
>CAJTNK010000048.1 GCA_910577885.1 uncultured Rikenella sp. | reverse complement strand
GCGGCTCGAGCGGGGGAGAGGAAAGAGTTATATTCTCCCCGAGAGGGTCGGGCCCTTGTGGGGCGTGGGGCGTAGCAAGTTCGGCAGGCCGGAAAACTGCGGCCCTACGAGTTGCCGCCAGCTGGCTTTGCCGAGCAAACCCAATTTTCGAGTGTCGCTCGGCACGCGAACCGGACCTGCCGGTGGCAAACTGTTTCGACTGGCGGCGGTCCGCTATTGATGCGCCCCGTCGCGCCGCCCGGCACCGGATCCAGGCGCAGGCCTGGCACAGAGTGATGAAAAAGAGTAAACAAAAAAATAAAATATTATGCACGCAGAGAAGAAGTGGGTCGTTCGGCCTGCGGGCGATGCGGAGCGTGTTGCGGAGTTGTCCGCGACGCTGGACATCGACCCGAAGCTGGCGAACCTCTTGGTTCAACGCGGCATAGACACGACGGAAAAGGCCCGGCAATTCTTCGACCCGAAGCTCGACGAACTGCATGACCCGTACCTGATGAAAGACATGCTGTTCGCCGTCCAGCGAATCGAGCGTGCCATTTCGGAGGGCGAACGGGTGATGGTTTACGGCGACTACGATGTCGACGGGATTACGGCCGTGGCTTTGGTCTACAACTTCCTCTCGCGGTGGATGGACGACCTCCTGTTCTATATTCCGGACCGGTATGCCGAAGGGTACGGGATCTCGGAAAAGGGGATCGACTATGCCGCCGACAACGGGGCGAAGCTGATTATCGCACTCGACTGTGGGATCAAAGCCTGTTCCAAGGTGGCTTATGCCAAGCGCAAAGGAGTCGATTTCATTATTTGTGACCACCACCTGCCCGGCGATTCGATACCGGATGCCGTGGCGGTGTTGGACCCGAAACGGGAGGACTGCACCTACCCGTTCAAAGACCTCTCGGGGTGCGGCGTCGGATTCAAACTCGTCCAGGCCGTTTGCCAGTACCGGGAGCTGCCGTTCGAGACCATCGAGCCGTTGTTGGACCTCGTGGCGGTGAGTATCGCGTCGGACATCGTGCCGATTATCGGCGAGAACCGGGTGTTGGCGCACTACGGGCTTATTCGGTTGAACCGCCAGCCGAATAAGGGGATGGCGGCGATCATTAAGTTGTGCGGACTGGAGCGGCATACGATCGCCATCGACGACATCGTCTTCAAGATCGGTCCGCGGATCAATGCCGCGGGTCGGATGGAGATCCCGATCGACGAGGACGACCCGCGGGCACAGTCCGGCGGGCGGACCGCTGTTCGACTGCTTACTGCGCTCACGGAGCAGCGGGCGATGTATTTCGTGCAGAAGATCGACACTTTCAATAAGGATCGCAAGAGCATCGACCGGAATATTACGATCGAGGCCCACCGGTTTATCGAGGAGTCGCCGGAGATGCTGCGCAAGAAGTGTACGGTGATCTACAACCCGAACTGGATGAAGGGGGTGGTGGGGATCGTGGCTTCGCGGCTGATCGAGACTTACTATCGGCCGACGGTGGTGCTGACCATGAGTCACGGGTTGGTGACGGGTTCGGCGCGGAGCGTTCCGGGGTTCGACCTGTATCAGGCGGTGGAGTCTTGTGCCGATCTGTTGGAGAATTTCGGGGGGCATACCTATGCGGCCGGTCTGACGATGAAGCCGGAGCGGGTCGACGAGTTCCGGCGTCGTTTCGAGGCCTATGTCGAGGCGCATATCGAGCCGGATATGCTCGTGCCGCAGATCGATATCGACGAAGCGTTGTTGTTTGCGGATATCACGCCGGCTTTCCGTCGGACGTTGAACGCCTTCCAGCCTTTCGGTCCGGGGAATCCGGCTCCGGTGTTCGTCACGCAGAACGTGAGCGACAACGGCACGGCGCGTCTGGTGGGGGCCAAGGGCGAGCACCTGAAGATGGAGCTCGTGCAGGGCGAACCGCCTTTTACCCCGATGTCGGCCATCGCTTTCGGACAGACCGACGGATTCGACCATATCAAGCGCGGCGGGACGATCGACGTTTGTTACAATGTGGTCGAGAACCATTACCAGGGGAATACGACCGCGCAGTTGCGGATCAAGGACATCAAGACCGGCGGATGTTGAGTCGCGGTGGCTATGGGGAGGGGCGAGGCCGCTCCGTACACGGTTTTCGGGGGATTCTCCAGAGGGGGAGAATCCCCCTGTTTTTTCGCATTCCTTGAAAAAAAGTTGATAATCAAAAAAATAAATCCTATATTTACGGTGAACAATCACCCGCCCGTTCCTTTGTGCCGTGCCGCAGGCTCTTTTCTTTCCGTCAAAGGGACGCTCCGCCGAGGTGGTCGAAGCAAACGAATCAATCACACGTAAGAACCGACGAATTTATGGCCATCTTACAATTCAATAAACAGGCATTAGGGAATTTGGAATATTCGCTCCAGCGCGAGATGCTCAGTACCAACCGGGCGGGGGGGTATATGAATACCACCATCGTGTGCTGCAACACGCGGAAGTACCACGGGTTGATGGTCTGTCCGGTGGAGGAGTTGGGCGGAGAGGATTATGTGCTGCTCTCGTCGCTGGACGAGACCGTCATCCAGCACGAACAGGAGTTCAACCTCGCCATACACCGCTATCCGGGGATGTATGAGCCGCGGGGGCATAAGTACATTGTGGACTTTTCGTACACGCCGACACCGACGATTATTTATCGCGTCGGCGGGGTGTTGTTGAAGAAGGAGATGCTGTGGGTGCATACGGCGGAACGGTTGTTGATCCGGTACACGCTGCTTGAGGCGCGGTCGGCTACGCGGTTGCGGTTGCGGCCGTTTTTGGCATTCCGGTCGCGGCACGGGCTGAGTCGCGAGAATCGGGAGGCCGATGGACGGTCGTTTCCGATTGCCGGGGGGGTGAAGTCGAGGCTCTATGGGGGATTTCCGTGGCTCTGCATGCAGCTCAATCGGGAGGGGGCGAGGTTTGTGGCGGCGCCGGACTGGTACCATAATTTCGAGTACTTGGAAGAGGAACGGCGCGGATATCCGTTCCGGGAGGATTTGTTGACGACCGGATATTTTGAGCTTGATATTGCGACGGGGGAGAGCGTTATTTTCTCCGGCTCGACGACTGAGGCGGTGCCGGACGAGCTGGCGCGGCTGTTCGAAGAGGAGCTGGCGCGGCGGACGGTGAAGACGGAGTTCCTGCCGGCGTTGTACCATTCGGCGCGGCAGTTTTTGATTATCAAGGAGAATCACACTTCGTTGACGGCGGGTTATCCGTGGTACAATGCGCGGAGCCGGGAGACTTTCATGGCGCTGGCCGGGATCACGCTGACCCAGCCCCAGGGGCCGATGGTGGAGCAGTGTACGGAGATTCTGGACTACCATGTCGAGAATCGATTGCACGACGGGATTTTCGGAACGCATTTTGCGGCCGATACACAGTTGTGGTTCTTTTGGGCGTTGCAGCGGCTGGAGCCGTATCTCGGGGGAGGAAAGGGCGAAGTTTGGGGGCGGTATGGCGGGGCGATGAAGGAGATTTTGGCGGCGTATCGGGCCGGTGTGGGGGATTTCCGGGGTGGGGAGCGGTATGTCCGGATGGCGGAGAACGGGTTGATATGGGCCGAGATGCCGGGGCGGGCGCTGACCTGGATGAATACGATGAACGACGGGTGGCCGGTGACGCAGCGACCGGGGTTTGCGGTGGAGGTCAATGCGTTGTGGTACAATGCGGTGTGCTATGCGCTGGAGGTGGCACGGGCGGCGGGGGACGAGGCGTTTGCGGGCGAGTGGGGCGAGCTGCCGGAGCGGATTCGGGACAACTTCCGGGCGACGTTCTGGCTGGAACAGAATCCGCAACAGCCGTACTTGGCCGATTATGTGTATCATGACGGGGAGAAGAATGCCGATATACGGCCGAATATGCTGTTGGCTTGTTCGTTGCCTTACTCGCCGCTCAACGAATACGAGCGACAGAAAGTCTTTACGGTGGTGGAGGCTTACCTGCTGACGCCGCGGGGGATTCGGACGCTGAGCCCGAACAGTCCGTGGTACCAGGGGATCTGTCGCGGGAACGAGGCCTGTCGGAACTTGGCTCGGCATCAGGGGACGGTGTTTGCTTGGCTTTTGGAACATTACGTGCGGGCCGGGTTCGGACTCTACGGGAAGGGCTTCCTGATGCAGGCGCGGGAGCTGCTGGACGGATTCGAGGAGGACCTGCTCAACTACGGGATCGGATCGGTGCCGGAGGCGTACGACGGGGATGCACCGCATGAGGCGTGCGGGGCGATTTCGTATGCGCCGAGCGTGGCGGCGCTGTTGAGCGTGCATCGGCTGATCCGGGAGTACGAGGGGCGACTGTAGGAAGGTAGGAGAGGCGTGGGAAGAAGGGGGGCGTGAGGAACGATCGAATGGCAGGCCCGGGGGCGATCACAAGGCGTGGCGCGCAGGGTGAGCCGTAAAATATTTATCCATGAAAACAAGAAAGGGTCGGTACGTATGAGAGTATTAATGTTCGGCTGGGAATTCCCTCCGCATATCGCGGGGGGGCTGGGGACTGCGTGCTACGGGTTGACGCGGGGGCTGGCCAAGCTGGGGGTCGAGGTGATCTTTGTGGTGCCGAAGGCGTATGGGGATGAGGACCAGCGGTTTCTGACGATCAAGAATGCTTCGGAAGTCGAGGCCCCGTACGGAACCCTCGAAACGGAGGACGAGTTCTGGCGGCAGCTTACCTTTATTCAGGTCAACTCGAACCTGGTGCCTTACTTGAGTCCGGAGGAGTACGAGAACGAGTGGAGCGAGTTTCAACAGGGCAGGAAGCGGGGAGTGCCGCAGGATCTTTGGAAGCAGCGGTACAGTTTCAGCGGGAAGTACGGGGCGAATCTGATGGAGGAGGTGGCGCGGTATGCGATGGTGGCGGCCCAGGTGGCGCGGGAGTTGGAGGGGCAGTTCGACGTGATCCATGCGCACGACTGGTTGACCTATTATGCGGGGATCGCTGCCAAACGGGTCTCAGGGAAGCCGCTGGTGGTGCACATGCACGCCACGGAGTTCGACCGCAGCGGCGAGAATATCAATACGGTGGTTTATAATATCGAGCGGACGGGGATGTCGGCGGCGGACCGGGTGATGGCGGTGAGCAATCTGACGCGGAATATCGTGATCGAGAAGTACGGGATCGATCCGGATCGGGTGGTGACGGTGCATAATGGGGTGCGGTTCAAGGCGCACGAGGGGCCGGAAGAGGTCAGAGGGGTGGAGGACAAGATTGTGACGTTCCTCGGGCGGATCACTTATCAGAAAGGGCCGGACTACTTTGTCGAGGCGGCGGCCAAGGTCTTGAAACGGATTCCGAACGTGCGGTTCGTGATGGCGGGCTCGGGGGATATGCTCAATCATGTGGTGCGGCGGGTGGCCAAGCTCGGGATTTCGGACCGGTTTCACTTCACCGGATTCCTGCGGGGGGATGAGGTGCGGCGGATGTTCGAACTCAGCGATGTCTATATCATGCCGTCGGTTTCCGAACCGTTCGGGATCTCGCCGCTGGAGGCGATGAAATCGAATGTGCCGGTCATCATCTCCAAGCAGTCGGGGGTGGCCGAGGTGCTGACCCATGCCGTGAAGGTGGACTATTGGGATGTCGATGCGATGGCCGATGCCATTTATAGTTTGGTGACCTATCCGGCGCTTCACAACATGTTCATTACCAAGGGGCAGGAGGAAGTGACGACCCTCAAGTGGGACAATGCGGCGCGGAACGTGCTGGACGTTTACCGGGCGGTGGCCGAATAAATGATCGGTCGGCGGCCTTCGGGGGGAGGCGAAATGTTTGACTGAAATACTCAGACTCTATCAACAACACCACACACATAGGATATGAAAAACCTCAATCTATATTTCCAGGTACACCAACCTTTCCGGCTGAAGAAATATCGCTTCTTCAATATGGGGAAGGACCATTTCTATTTCGACGACTTTCTCAACCGGAGTATTCTGCAAAAAGTGGCGGCGGATTGCTACCTGCCGATGAATGCTCTGCTGCTTCGGCTTATCGGGCAGCATGGGGCGGAGAACGTGCGGGTGTCGTTCTCGATCTCGGGGATCGCTATCGAGCAGTTCAAGCTCTATGCGCCGGAGGTGATCGACAGTTTCCGCGAGCTGGCGCAGACCGGGGCGGTGGAATTTTTGGCAGAGACCTATGCGCACTCGCTGGCGGCGCTCACCAGTCGTGAGGAGTTCGAGCGGCAGGTGCGGTTGCATGCCGATACGATCGAGGAGCTCTTCGGACAGCGGCCGACCACGTTCCGGAACACGGAGCTCATCTACAGCGACGGGATCGGCGAGATGGCGTATAACCTGGGGTACCATACCCTGTTGACCGAGGGGGCCAAGCATATCCTGGGGTGGAAGAGTCCGAATTTTGTCTATGCCAATGCCATCAAACAGGAGCTCAAACTCTTGTTGCGGAATTTCCGCTTGAGCGACGACATCGCTTTCCGCTTCTCGGATCGCGGTTGGGACGGTTGGCCGCTGACGGCCGAGAAGTACATCGACTGGATGGCCGATCAGGAGGGCGAGATTATCAACCTCTTTATGGACTACGAGACGTTCGGCGAACACCAGAAGGGCGATTCCGGGATTTTCGATTTCATGGAACAGTTTATCGGTGCGGTGGTTCGCGCTCCGGAACTCCAGTTCCGGACGCCGCGGCAGATTGCTGCGAAGTTCCAACCGGTGTCGGTTTTGCACGTGCCGCATCCCATCTCGTGGGCCGACGAAGAACGAGACATCACGGCGTGGCTGGGGAATGAACTCCAGGACGAGGCTTTCAGCAAACTCTACTCGCTGCAGGACAAAATCGCTCGGCTCGACGATCCGGATATGATGCGGGTGTGGTATGCCTTGCAGTCGTCCGACCACTTCTACTACATGTGTACCAAGTGGTTCTCGGACGGCGACGTGCACAGCTATTTCAACCCGTACGACTCGCCCTACGACGCGTTTATGAACTACATGAATGTCTTCAGCGACTTCAAACGAGAGGTCGAACGACGCGTTATCGGATAATTATTCGTTTCTTTGTAAACAGTCTTTAGCAACTGTACGGAACTGTTCTTATTACCTTCGTTTCGCTCGTTCTGCTTTCGGCAATTTGCGAACCGTGTTTGGTGATCGAGCCGGAACTGTTCTTTTTGTGAACAAAAAGAACCAAAAAAACTTTAGAGCGCATCCCTTTGGGATGCTTTGGCCGTGTCAGCCTGGTCTTTGGGTGGGGACGTTTGGCGGGGGCGCGCATTGGGCTGCGAAAACCTTAAGCGCGCCTCGCCGAACGTCCCCACCCATAAACCTGAGGATTGCGGAGCCTAAGGCGTAGCGTATGCTATCTGAAAGTTCTTTGGGTCCCTTTCTTTCAAGAAAGGGACAGTACCCTCCCATCGCTAAAGAACGATTGCATATTATGCCAAGGCAGTGCGGGGAAACAGAAGTTAGTAAGAACAGTTCCAGCCGGTAAGCTAAAGAGAAGTGATATACCAAAGTAACAAGTAATATTTATGAGGATTAGAAATTTTTTGTTGGGTTGTTTGTTGTCGGTGTCGGCGGGTGTGGGCTCTGCGTGGGGTCAGCGTGAGGCGACGCCGGTGGATACGTTGGCGTTGACACCGCCGATGGGTTGGAACAGTTGGAATCAGTTCGAGTGGGAGGTGAGTGATTCGTTGATTCGGGAGATCGCCGATGCGATGGTGGAGAGCGGGATGCGCGATGCCGGGTATCGGTATGTGATTATCGATGACTATTGGGTCGGCGGACGGGACACCCGGAATCGGTTGTTTCCGGATCCGGTTCGGTTTCCGCAAGGGATGAAGGCAGTGGCGGATTATGTGCATGGGCTGGGGTTGAAGCTCGGGATCTATTCCGATGCGGCGGAGTTGACCTGTGCCGGGGTGACGGGGAGTTTGGGATTCGAGGAGATCGATGCGAAGACGTTTGCGGAGTGGGGGGTCGATTACTTGAAGTACGATTATTGCCATGCGCCGACGGATCGGATGACCGCTTTCACGCGGTATAAGAAGATGGGCGATGCGCTGAAGGCGGCCGGCCGGCCGATCGTGTATGCGATTTGCGAGTGGGGCGGTCGGAGTCCGTGGTTGTGGGGGAAGGCGGCGGGGGGACACCTTTGGCGGACCACTTATGACTCGCGGGATAGCTGGCGGTCGGGAGACGGGTTTTTGACCGGGGTGATGGATATTTTCGACACGCAGGAGGGGTTGGAGGCCTATGCGGGGCCGGGACGGTGGAATGACCCGGATTTGTTGATGGTGGGGCTCTATGGGCAGGGGAAATCCTCGTCGCCGGACGAGCGTTTCAAGGGGTGTACGGACGAGGAGTATAAGACGCATTTTGCGCTGTGGTGTATGTTGGCGGCGCCGCTGATTGTCAATAACGACCTGCGGACGATGTCGGACTTTACGCGAGGGCTGTTGACCAATCGCCATTTGATCGCCGTGGACCAGGATTCGTTGGGGCGGCAGGGATACACGTTCATGCGGTCGGACGACTTGCAGTACCTGCGCAAGGAGCTGGTGGACGGGGTGGCGATCTGCCTCTTCAACCGGTCGGCGGAGCCGAAGAGTTTTGTGTTCGATCCGGTGGGGGATGCGGAGATTCTCTATCCGGCGACGGTGACGAATGCGTGGACGGGGCGGGTGTCTAAGAAGGGCATTGTACGGGGGACGCTGCCGGCACATGGGTGTGAGGTCTATATCTACCGGAAAATAAAGCGGTAGGGCTATCGTGCGTTTTTGAGGGGGAGGGGTAGTTCTTAGAACGGCTCCCGGTCAGGTTTTTCACTCAGCAGAGGGGGAAATCTCGGCCGGGAGCTTTTTTGCGGTCGAACTAACCGTCGATATATCCCAGTGCCGCCAACTCCTTGTCGGAAGAGGATACCTCCGAGACATAGCCCTCTTGCAGCAAGCAGATGCGGTCGCTGATCGGCAGGAGATCCCGATAGAGATGGTCGGTAATGACAAATCCCTTTGCGCCCGACTTCGTTTCGTCCCGAATCAACGACTTGAGCTTCGTGACATGCAGCGGCATCAGCTGAGAAAATGGCTCGTCGAGCAGGCAGATCGCCGATGGCGACCGAATGATCAGATACACCTCTATCAAACGCCTCTCTCCCCCCGAGAGGTGCTTGATCCGAGCGTCTGCGCAATGGGTCAGGTCGGGAAAATCGACCGCAAAGGAGGCCAGATCTACCTGGTAATCGGCAAAAACCCGACGCACGGATAAATGTCCCGGGACAAAATGGAACTGCGGAAGATAACGTACTGACTCCGGGTGCTCGAAGACCCTTTCGAAGGGTTGCCCGTCCCATCTGACGTGCCGGAATGTTCCTCTGCGAGTTCCATAGAGCATTTGCAAGAGGGTCGATTTGCCGCTGCCGTTCCGCCCCAACAGAGCTACCACCTCGCCGGAACGCACCTGCAAATAGGCGTGTTCTAAAATCGTCCGGTCGCCGATCTGCATCCGGGCGCTGTCTATCTCCAAAAGGTGTCCCATTCCGGCAGTAAATCAGCGGCGATCAATAACAAGACAAAGACCAGGAGGTCGCAAAATTCGTAAAAGGCCCACAACTTCCGTTTGGATATCCCCAGGTTGTGATAGTAATAGTACTCCCGGTGTTTGAAGCGGTTGACCATGTAGTAAACGATGGCGGTCGTCCCGAGTTTGAAGTAGAGGAGCGGGGCAAGGCTGCCGCCTCCCCATCGGTAGAACAACCAGCCGCAGCACAGACTGATGCAACCACCGGCAGCATAGAAGGATCGGAAGAAGGTATGGTAGATTCGCAACCGGTAGAAAGCGTGCATACGCGGTCTGTTTTTTGAGGAGGGGCCAAGCGGGTCTCTTTGTCCGACCCGCCCCCTGTTTTTCCCATCGGGGAGCAGCGGTTCGCCCGTCCCCCTCCCCCCTTGCGCCCATAAAGAAAGAGACGCCCCCCCAACCAAGGAGCGCCTCATGCGTAGCCACAACAGGACTCGAACCTGTATTTAAAGTTTAGGAAACTTCCGTTCTATCCCTTGAACTATGCGGCCATCCGCGCATCCGGATGCTCACGGATGCGGATAATCGACAACTTAGCGTTATTTTTTCATCGTCCCCCCGTCATACGCCCACCGCAAGTAGATCGCCCCCCAAGTAAATCCCCCGCCAAACGAAGCCAAGATCAGGTTGTCCCCCTTCTTGAGCCTCGTTTCGTAGTCCCACAAACAAATCGGAATCGTCGCCGCCGTCGTATTCCCGTACTTCTGAATGTTCACCATACACCGGTCCTCCGGCAGCCCCATCCGATGAGCCGTCGCGTCGATAATCCGCTTATTGGCCTGATGCGGCACCAGGTACCGCACATCGTCCGCCGTCAAGTGGTTCCGCTCCATCACCTCCACCGCCGTGTCCGCCATATGAGACACCGCCGCCTTGAACACCGGCTGTCCCTCCTGGTGCACATAATGCCACCGGTTGTCCACCGTCTCATGCGATGCCGGATAGCACGACCCCCCCGCCTTCAAGTAGAGGTGCACCGCTCCGGCCCCGTCCGAGTGCAAGCTGGCATCGATCAACCCCAGCCCCTCCGTATTCGGTTCCACGAGCACCGCTCCGGCTCCGTCCCCGAAAATCGGGCACGTGGTCCGGTCCTCATAGTCGATGATCGACGACATCTTATCCGCCCCCACCACAATCACCTTTTTATACGTCCCCGATTCGATGAACTTCGCCGCCGTCGTCAGCGCAAACAAAAATCCGCTGCACGCCGCCGACAAGTCGAACCCGAAAGCCTTGGTCAACCCGGCCTTATAAGCGATCAGATTGGCCGTACTCGGAAACGCCATATCCGGCGTCACCGTCGCACAGATCACCAGGTCGATATCCTCCGGATCGACCTGCGTCTTCTCCAACAAATCCCTCACAGCCCTCTCCCCCATATACGAGGTCCCTTTTCCCTCTCCCTTCAAAATGTGGCGGGTCTTGATCCCGATCCTCGTCATGATCCACTCGTCCGAAGTCTCCACCATCCGGCTCAACTCCTCGTTGTCCAGAATATACTCGGGCAAATAGGCTCCTACTCCCGTGATCGCGGCCGTTATCTTATTCGCGGTCTTATTCATGCTTCTCTTTACTTATAGTTCCTGGTTTTCGATGTTCAATTCATGGGGTTTGAGGGTACTGTTCTCTTTGTGAACAAAGAGAACCAGAAAAACTTTCGGGAATGCTTCGCATTCCATGGGCTGCCGTAGTCAAGAGCCTTGAGTCCTTCTCTTTGGGGTCGGGCTTTGATGGGGCGCAAAAGTCGCGTACTGCATCATGCGCCCCATCAAAAGACCCGGCCCCAACAAAGTGGGCCAGAGCAGTAGCTTGCGGATGCCTAAGGCGTAGCGTATGCTATCTCAAAAGTTTTTGGTGCCGCTTTTTCCAAAAAGCGGCAGTTCCGGCTCGTAGCCAATAATTGAATACCGAAACAATGAACGGTAAAAAAATAAAAAGGCGCTATGTCAAGCACAATGATTCTCCGCCGAGAGCGGCGCGAGATACTTAGTGCTTGAAAGCCCTTTTGAATTGCGATACCATGTCCGTCCGCGCAGCGCGTTCGGTGAGTCGTATCATATTGGTGATGGCCAAGGCCGACGAGCAGCCGTGGCCGATGATGACGGTGGAATTGATCCCCAGCACCGGGGTTCCTCCGACGTTTTCGTAGTTGAGTCCCTCGAGGAACGGTACGTGTACCCCTTTCCCCTGTAAGATGTGGTAGAATCCTTCGACGGTTTTGAGGAGCGTGTTTCCCGAGAAGCCGTCGCAGACCACCACATCCGCCACCTCTCCCGTCAAGAGGTGTTTCCCCTCGACGTTCCCCACGAAGTTGTAAGCCCCCGTCGCTCCGCACTCGGCCATCAGCGGATAGGTCGCCTTGGTCAGCAAGTTTCCCTTTTCCGCCTCTTCGCCGATATTGAGCAAGGCTACCCGCGGATTTTCGATTCCGAGTGTGGTCCGGGCATAGATGCTCCCGAAAATACCGTACTGTGCCAAAACCTCCGGCTTGCAGTCGGCATTGAGCCCGACGTCAAGCAACAGTACCTCCCCCCCCCTTGCCGTCTGAAACGCCGTTGCGATAGCCGGCCGAATGACCCCTTCGATCTGTCCCACCGCCTGCATACACCCGACCATCATCGCCCCTGTGCTCCCCGCACTGGCAAATCCGGCGATCTCGCCGCCGCACAAGTGTCGGAATCCGACCGCGATACTGGAGTCGTTTTTCTGAGCGAACGCTTTGACCGGATGGTCTCCCATGGCGATCACCTCGGTGGTGTGCACCACCTCGACTCTCGGGTCGTCGAGCAAGCCATAGTTGTCCGCCGCCGCCAAGGCGGCCCGGTCGCCGAACAAGACCAGGGTGGTCTGTTCCGACAAGTGGGCTAAGGCTGCGTGCGCTCCCTCCACCGTGACCTGCGGAGCGAAGTCGCCACCCATGGCATCGAGGCCGATTTTCATATGCTATGACGTTAAGTTCGTGGGCCGGAGCTGCTTGGTTTTCAGGCGTTGAGCCTCCAATGGGCACCCGGCCGTAAAATAGGTAGGGGGGCGGTCAGATGTCGCCACGGCCCATAAGCGGCCCCAGGCGAAACAACCGCAAAGTCCGACCCGTTTTCTCCGTTTTGTCGTCCTCTCCCGATCCTTGCGCTCACAGGGCGTCGAGGCCGAAAGAGGTCGGACGAAAAGTGTCCGGAGAAATTCACTGACGAGTCGTGCTAAAGAGTGCCTTGGCAGAGAGCGAATGTGAGCCTACTGCCCCTTGACCTCCATAGCCTTTTTCCCGCGGTAGAACCCGCACTCCGGGCACACGCGGTGAAACAGAATCTGCGCACCGCAGTTCGAGCAAGTAGCCAGCGTCGGCGCCGTAGCTTTGTAGTGGGTTCTTCTTTTGTCCCGACGGGTCGATGAGACCTTGTGTTTAGGATGTGCCATTTTTCGTTATCTGTTTTTTATGTATTTTCTTACTCTTCAATCAATTACTCGACGATTTCTTTTTCATTACCGTCGTCATTTCCGTCTTCCCCCTTGAGCCCCGCCAGTGCCTGAGCCAGCTGTCCCCCGCCAATGGTCTCCTCGATTCCGCCTCCGGTGTTGTGCGCCAAGGTTTCGAACTCTTCTTCCGACACGATCCGGAACCGTTGCAACATATCCTGGTTGCAATCCCGCATCTGAGGATGCACCCGCTGGAACGGCAGCGAAAGCATGATGCTCTCATAAACATACTGCCCCAAATCGATCGAGTCTTCCGCCGTCGAGATCCAAAGGATATCCCCGTCGCTATTATTGGCCTCGACATGCGCATCCCCCGAGTAGCGTTCCCCCTCCGGCACTTCGTCGCTGATCTTCACCACCGGATGCCCTTCGAAATAGACCGGACACAGGAACTCGTCCAAACACCGGTCGCACGTCAAAGTCACCTCGGCCTCGATCCGCACGGTTAGTTCCATCATCGACGGATGCCGCACCAACTCCACCGCCACCGTCCCATGCCCTCCGCCGATCTCCGATTCGGGCCACCGGGCAAAGAACCGGTCGTCGATCGGGAAGTCGTACGTATGGCTTTTCCCCGTCGCAAGCCCCTGGAAATCTATCTTATATATAGTGTCGGCGTTCATCGAGCGATGATTTGGCATCCGGCAAAGGTAATCATAAAATCAAAATTCGCAAAGTCCAGGCCGTCATTTCGCCGGTGTGTCGCCCGCCAGGAGCGCGAAGTCGCACAAGGTGATGGCGGTCATCGCCTCGACGATCACCGGCACGCGCAGCGCGATACACGCATCGTGCCGCCCCCGTACGGTGAGCGGTTCGACCTCGCCGGTGGAGAAGTTGAAGGTCTCCTGCGGCGTGGAGATGCTGGACGTAGGCTTCACCGCCACCCGAAACACGATCGGATTGCCGTTGCTGATTCCGCCGTTGATCCCCCCGGCATGGTTGGTCCGCGTGGTTCCGTCCGCCGCCACGATCGGGTCGTTATGCTCGCTCCCCCGCATCCGCGCCGCCTCGAACCCGGCGCCGAACTCGACCCCTTTCACCGCCGGTATCGAGAACAGGGCGTGGCTCAACACCGCCTCCACCGAGTCGAAGAACGGTTCGCCCCAGCCCACCGGCACGCCGCTGGCGGTGCACTCCACAACCCCTCCCACCGAGTCCAGCCCTTTCACCGCCTGCTCCACGGCCCTCGCCATCCCCTCCGCATCCGTGGCCCCGCCGATCTCCTTGATCCGTGCTTCGATCGTCACCCCTTTCTCCTCGAGCACCCGCCGGGCAATCGTCCCGGCCGCCACGATCCCCAGGGTGATCCGCCCCGAAAAATGACCGCCGCCCCGATAGTCGTTGCAGCCGTGCCACTTCTCCCGTGCCACGAAATCGGCATGTCCCGGCCGCGGCTGGGATACCAAATTGGCGTAGTCCCCCGATCGCGTGTCGCTGTTCCGAAACACGACGGTCAACGGTGCCCCGGTCGTCCGACCCTCGAAAACCCCCGAAACGATCATCGGCTCGTCGGCCTCCTTCCGCGTCGTAGTCCCCTTCGCTCCGGCCTTCCGCCGCGCCAAATCCTCCCTCAAATCCTCCGCACTCAACGACAACCCTGCCGGAACACCGTCCACCACGATCCCTACCGACTCGCCGTGAGACTCGCCGAAAATGCTCACCCGATATCTCCTCCCAAAACTATTCATAATCTTTTACTCTGTTATGTCATTGAGCTGTACGGAACTGTTCTTTTTGTGAACAACCGAGCAGCGTACCGAGAGCAGAGCGGGCTTGC
>CAJTNK010000047.1 GCA_910577885.1 uncultured Rikenella sp. | reverse complement strand
AAAAGTTTTTGGTGCCGCTTTTTTCAAAAAGCGGCAGTCCCTGCACGTAGCCAATGACGGTTCGCAAATTGCAGAAAGCAAAACGAGCGAAGCGAAGGTAGTGAGAACAGTTCCAGCTCGCAGCCAAAGCTCGGAGCAAGCAATCGCTTAATCGCTATCGATTTCGTCTTCCGGCAACGGCAGTTCGTACTTCGTGTCGATAATCTCCTTGTCCGGGAAGAAGAACGCAGCCTCCCAGGCCGCATTTTCGTCGCTGTCCGACGCATGGATGGCGTTTCGGGTCTTCGAAGCCGCAAATCGTTTGCGGATAGTCCCTTCGGCCGCCAATTCCGGGTTTGTTTTCCCGATCAGTTCGCGGAACTCGGCCACCGCATCCTGCGCCCCCTCCTTTTCGAGGACCGCCGCCACGATCGGCCCGGAGGTCATGAAGAGATAGAGGTTCCGGAAGAACGGCCGCCCCTTGTGCACGTAGTAGAATTTCTCGGCATCCGACCGGCTCAGGTAGGTCATCTTCATGGCGATGATCCGGAAGCCGGCCCGTTCGATCATGCTCAGGATCTCGCCGATGTGGTTACCCCCTACCGAATCCGGCTTTATGATCGTAAATGTTCTCTGTCCCATAACGTTCTGGTTTGATTAATTTTTGCTAAAGATAGACATTATTTCGGAAGCGCACAACCCTACGGCCTCGCCGAAAGGGTGGCAAACGGTCGGTCACTCTTCCGTTTCGAACAGGTTGCGCGACGCGGTATAGGCTTCCCACTTGCCCAAACAGGCCGCGAAGTCCTCCGGATACTCCGATTCGAAATAGATCTCCTGCCGGGTGGCCGGATGCACGAACCCGAGACTCAACGCATGCAGCCCCTGCCTGGGCATGGCGGCGAAACAGTTTTCGACGAACTGTTTGTACTTCGAGAAGGTGGTTCCTTTCAGGATGCGGTCGCCGCCGTATCGTTCGTCGTTGAACAACGGATGTCCGATCGACTCCATGTGGACCCGAATCTGATGTGTTCGCCCCGTCTCGAGCCGGCACTCGACCAGCGTGACATACCCGAACCGCCTCAACACCCGGTAGTGGGTCACGGCCCGTTTCCCGACCGGCCCGTCGGGCGGATAGACCGCCATCCGCATCCGATCCGTCGCGCTCCGGGCGATATTCCCTTCGATCGTTCCTTCGTCCCGGTCGAAGTTGCCCCACACCAGCGCATGATAGATGCGCCGGATGGAGTGGTCGTAGAATTGTCTGGCCAGAAAGGCATGCGCCCGCTCATTCTTGGCCACCACGAGCAGCCCGGAGGTGTTTTTGTCGATCCGATGCACCAGCCCGGCCCGCATATCCCCCTGTTCGAAGAGCGGGAGTCCGCGCAGGTGGAAGGTCAAGGCGTTGACCAGCGTCCCGGTATAATTCCCATGTCCGGGATGAACCACCATGCCGGCCTCCTTGTTGACCACAATCAAGTGGTCGTCCTCGTAGACGATGTCGAGAGGAATATCCTGAGCCACGATCTCCAGTTCGCGCGGCGGATAAGGCAGCACGATGGAGATCCGATCGAGCGGTTTGACTTTGTAGCTGGATTTGGCCGCCTGTCCGTTGACCAGGATGTTGCCGGCATCGGCCGCCGCCTGGATGCGGTTCCGGGAGGTATTTTCGAGCCGCGTGGCCAAAAACTTGTCGAGCCGCAGCATCCCCTGCCCGCGGTCGGCAACGACGGTGAAGTGTTCGAACAGCCCGTCTTCCCGTTCGTCGTCCACCTCCTCGACCTCCATTTCTCTCGCGTCACTCATCACCGGTCTCTCCTCCCCCCGTCTCCGCCGTTCTTTCACCCTCGTCCGTGTCGTCTTCGGTCGCGATGGTCCGCCGCGTGGCGTTATCCGAGCTCTGGGACGACGAGGAGACTTTCTGCGTATCCCGGGTCAGCCACAGCGCCACCTCTCCGCCATAATCATTTCGACTCTGCTGATTGGGCTCCTGCCGATAGACCCGCGCATCCTCGCGATCCTCCTCCTTGACGTTCGAATCGTAGCGCACCCGTCCGACATTGAGCCCCACTTCCCAGAGCCGACTTTTCGCCTGCCGCAAGGTGAGTCCGATCACCTTCGGAATCCGGGGCAGCGGCGAGGAGTGGTTGACCCCCACCACCAGCGTAATGCTCGAACCGAGTTCCGCTTCGACCCGCGAACCGTGTGTAATGGACTTCCCTTTGTAGAGTTCGTCCAAGACGTTATTGGTCGCCATATCGCTCTTATACACGAGCCGTTCGATCTCGAACCCTTTGGTTTCGAGCATGTTCTTGGCTTGTCGCAGCGAATACCCCGTGACGTACGGAATGACATCCGTCCGCGGACGGAAAGCATTGACGGTCAGAAAGACCCGTCTCCCCTTCTTGACCCCCATGCCGGGTTTTGGACTTTGGTCGAGTATCTGCCCGGGGCGCTGCTTCGGCATGTAGAGCGAGTCGATCACCTCCAGCCGCAAATCTCCTTTTTCGGCCATCGCCTCGGCCTCGGCATAGCTGTGTCCGATCATCTGCGGCACGATGAACTTTTGCCCGTGTCGGGTGTAAATTCCCAGTGTCAGGTTGACGACGAAATAGAGGATCACCCCCAAACACAAAGCCATCACCACGTTCCGCAGGATCACACTCCGGCGAATGGCGTCATACATCCGTGCCAGCACCGGCGGCATCCGTCGCTGCTGCGGTCTTGAATGATGTTGCTGATAGTCGTTTCGATTCGTACCGGCAGCCCGCTGCTGGGGTCTGCGCGGTGTCCTTCGTTGTGGAGTCGCCATAATGCGCAAAGTTATATTTTTTTTCGGAGTTTCGCGCGCCGATGGCCCCGGGGTGTCGGCGGAGGTGGCGGTAGCTCGCGCGACCCATAGGGCCTCAGTTCCCCGGCTGCCGCACCGCTCGTGGCCTCCCATACTCGCCGCTGGGAGCTTCTATTTCCTGTAGATACTCTTTTCTTTGCTGCCCTCATGCCGGGCAGGCACTTACTTTCTGTGATGCGACAGAAAGTAAGCAAAGAACGCAGCCAAGGGGATTACACCCCCTTGGCTAACCCCCGCCGTTTTTGGACTGCCCTCTCAGAAAGTTCGACCCGTCGCCCAACCCCTTGAGACTGTTCCCCCGATTGGAGTGCCCAGCGGCACCGGGACAGCCGACCGGCGGAACTTTGCAAAGAAAAGCCCAGTTTTCGTGTGCCGAGCGGCACCCCGGCCCCGGGCTTCCGCGACAGCGGGTATCGAAATGCGACAGGAGGATCGGGAAAGTTGTATGCCGTCGGCGTCAGCGGGTTTGGGTGGTCGTCGACCGTTCCGGGCGAGAGTACCGATGCTCTTTTCTTGGGTTTCGACAGCGGCGACATCCGTTTTTACGACCTCAATAATCGTGCGTTCGGTTTTCAGTTGCGTTGCCTCCAGGAAGAGGGTGTAGCTCGGCACTCCAACCGCACCCACAGGTGTCTTGTTGGCCATCCGGGCGAGAAAGCTTGACGGAGAAAAACAGCCCTCGTGTGCCGAGCGGCACCGGCCCCGGGCTTCCGCACGTATGATCTCGGCAAGATCGGAGGAGTCGGCAGCGTCGGGTACAGTCTGGCGTCAACCGAAGCCGGTCCCAGTGCCCGCTTCCTGTACTTCTACCCAGGCGAGATCAGGCCGCAGAACAGCAGTAGCCGTGCGACCGGTTTTCAGTTGCGTTGCCTCCAGGAAGAGGGTATAGCTCGGCACTCCAACCGCACCCACAGGGTGTCTTGTTGGCCATCCGGGCGAGAAAGCTTGACGGAGAAAAACAGCCCTCGTGTGCCGAGCGGCACCGGCCCCGGGCTTCCGCGAAGCCTCTCGCGGGACGTTAATCGCCGTCGGCAACAGCGGATACAGCTGGTCGTCGACCCAGGCCGGCACGGAGGCCTATTATATGCGTTTTGCTCACAACGGTATTACGGCGATCAACTACAACAATAGCCGTGCGTTCGGTCTTCAGTTGCGTTGCCTCCAGGAATAGGAAAAGGCTGTCCGGCACTCGACCGGACAGCCTCCTCAAGAAATTCCCGATGCAACCAAATTATTTCAAACCGCGCCGCCGCAAGAGCGGTTCCATCGACGGCTCGGCCCCCCGAAACTCGCGGTACAACACATCGCCATCTGCCGTTCCGCCCCGGCTCAGCAGCGTCCGAAAACGCGCCGCGATCTCCGGGTTGAACAGGTCGCCCGACGCCACATACGCCGCAAACGCGTCCGCATCCAGCACCTCGGCCCAAATGTAGCTGTAGTAACCCGACGAATACCCGCCGCTGAAGATGTGCTGGAAGTAAGTCGACTTGTAGCGCGGTTCGATCTGCGGCAACAGCCCGATCCCCCGCATCGACGTCTCTTCGAATGCGTCGATGTCCAACGGCTGGGCCTGTGCCAGCGTGTGATAGTCCATGTCCAGGAGCGATGCCGCCAGGTATTCGACCGTCGCAAACCCCTGGTTGAAGAGACCGCTACGCGCGATTTTGGCCGCCAGTTCCGCCGGAATCGGCTCGCCCGTCCGATAGTGCCGTGCGTATTCGGCCAGCAGCTCCGGCCGCATCGCCCAGTTTTCCATCACCTGCGACGGCAGCTCGACGAAATCGCGCTCCACCCCCTTGAGTCCCCGGTACGGGACCATCGAGAAGAGCTGGTGCAGGCCGTGTCCGAACTCGTGGAAGAGCGTCGTCGTCTCGTCCAGCGTCAGCAAAGCCGGCGCATCGGCCGTCGGTTTGCTGAAGTTCGTCACGATCGAGACCACCGGCGCAATGCGGGCCCCCGTCGAGTCATAGGCCTGACTCCGGAACGTGGTACACCACGCGCCGACCCGTTTCCCGGCCCGCGGGTGGAAGTCCAGGTAGAGTACCCCCAGATGGGTCGTCCCGTCGGCGTCGATCACCTCGAAAACACGATTCTCCGGGTTGTATTTCGGCAAGTCGTTCCGTTCGCGGAACGTGATGCCGTACAGCTTCGTGGCCAGCCCGAACACCCCTTTCCGGACGCTGTCCAACGCAAAATAAGGCCGCAGTTCGTCTTCATTCAAGTCGTACTTCGCTTTGCGGAGCCGCTCGGCATAGAACCACCAGTCCCAGCTGGCAAACGAGCTGTCGCCCGTCTCGGCCAGCTTGATGGCCCGCATCTCGGCCAGCTCGCCCCGTGCCCGTTCCAGGGCCGGCGGAAGCAGTTCGTTCAGCCGCGCATACACCGCCTCCGGCGTCCGCGCCATCTGCCGGTCGAGCACATAGGCCGCATGGGTCGGATAGCCCAACAGATTGGCCCGCTGCAACCGCAGATTGGCGATCGAGTCGAGCACCGTCCGATTGTCGCGCTCGTCGCCGTGGTGACACCGCGTCAGGTAGCCCGTGTAGAGTCGTTCGCGCAAGTCGCGATTCTCGGCATATTGCAGGAACGGAATCAAGCTCGGCTTGTCCAGCGTGAAAGCCCACTTCCCGGCTTCGCCGCGCTGTTCGGCCTCCTGTGCCGCCGCCTCCACAACGTTCTGCGGCAGCCCCTTGAGATCCTCCGGGTTGTCGATCACGAGGACGAACGCCCCGTTATCCCCGCGCAGGTTGCGCCCGAAACGGATCGAGAGCATCGACAAACGTTCGTCGATCTGCCGCAACTCCTCCTGCTCCTCGGCCGAAAGTTCGGCACCGCTCCGCACGAAACTGCGATACATCTTTTCGGTCAGTCGCCGTTGGAGGCTGTCGCCGCACAGCGAATCGCGCCCCTCGTAGACCGTCTTCACCCGGGCGAAAAGCCTCGGATCGAGGCTGATGTCGCTGTTGTGACGAGTCAACAAAGGCGAAACCTCGCTTTGGATCTCCTCCAGCTCGGGAGTCATGTCGGTCCCCGTGACACACCCGAAGACGGCCGAAACGCGCCGCAAAAATTCGCCGCTGTTGTCATACGCCAGGATGGTATTCTCGAAAGTCGGCGCCTGCGGATTGTTCACAATGGCCTCGATTTCGGCTTTCTCGCGAGCCATCCCCTCGTCGAACGCGGGCCGATAGTGTTCCGGTCGGATCGCTTCGAAAGGCGGCGTACCGAACGGGGTCTCCCAAGCGGCGAAAAAAGGATTCTCGGTATCGGTCGTAGCCGTCGGGCCGGTACCGCAAGAGGTCGCCAAGGCGGCCGCGCAGAGCAGAGTCATGATCGGTCGATTCACTTTTTTTGGTTTTTATGGGACTTAAATTGTACTTTTGTTCACTGAGTATCGATACAAAAATACGATTATTTTCGCCTTTATCGGATTCGGAGATGCACCTTTTTTACACGCCCGACCTCTCGCCGCAAGAGTCGCTCCATACGTTGGGAGCCGAAGAGTCGCGCCATGCGGCGGGGGTGCTTCGTCTGCGGGCGGGCGAGCGCGTGCGGCTCACGGACGGACGGGGAGCGTGGTGCGAGGCGGAAATCCTGCCGGACTCCTCGGCGCGGGAGGTGCGGGTGCGGATCGTCGCGCGGGAGGCGGAGCACGGGCGGAAACCTTATCGGCTCCACGTGGCCATCGCACCGACCAAGAACAGCGACCGCTACGAGTGGTTTCTCGAGAAGGCCACGGAAATCGGAGTGGACCGCATTACGCCACTCCTGTGCGAACACTCGGAACGCAAGGCGGTGCGGAGGGACCGGGGGGAGAAGATCGTCCTGAGCGCGGTGAAACAGTCGCTCAAGGCTTATGTCCCGAGGTTGGACGAACTCACGACGTTCCGCGACTTTTTGGCGGATACTTATATATATAAGTATCGCTTTGTGGCCCATTGCGACGAAGCGACCCCATTGCAGGAACGGGTGGAGCTGTCCGGAGCGATGGAGGCGGCGGACGAAAAAGAGTTTTGCGTCCTGATCGGGCCGGAAGGGGATTTCTCGCCGGCGGAGATTGCGGCGGCCAAAGAGGGGGCGGGATTCGTGCCGGTGTCGCTGGGCGAGAGCCGGTTGCGGACCGAAACGGCGGGAGTGATGGCGGCGGCCATGGCGCAGCTGGCGGCGAGGACCGCACACCGATAAAGATTCAAAGGATCATAACGCGAACGATACCCACAAGAGCATATGCACTTCGGATCGGGAAAAAACATGAAACTGCCCTACTACCTCGGCTGCTTGTTGCGCGAGGCGATTCCGGGTGGCTGGTTGCGGTGGCGGCTCGGGCGGGTTTTGGCCCGCGCTCAGCGGCGGAAAGACTGGGACTACATCCAACAACGGGTCGATTACTACTGCCGATTAAACGAGCCTGTCGCGTTGCCCGAGGATGCGCCGAGACTGGGCGAACACACGCGAAAGGGGATGGGATCGGTCTATTATTTCGATACGCAGGAGTTTATCCGGTGGTTCGATCCGATGTTGCGGTGGCGGCTGTTTCCGGGCGATGTGACGTTCGTGCCGGAGGTCCCCGGGATTGTCAAAAGCCGACCGATCGGGGAGACAATGCTCGTTCGGTTCTCTTGAACTTGGACAAAGTGAGGCATTTTACATTTCTCAAAGACCGGATTCCGTTCCGAGAGAAACTCGACCGGGCGATCTTCCGGGGCGATGTCAACCGTACGCGAAAAATGCACCGGATCAGGTTTATGGAGCGTTATTTCGGGAGCGCGGTGTGCGACTGCGGGATTATCTCGGCACCGCAGGACGAATGTCCGCCGGAGTGGACACGACCGAAAATCTCGCTGTGGGACCACTTGAAGTACAAGTTCATCATGACGATCGAAGGAAACGACGTGGCCAGTAATCTGAAGTGGGTCATGTCGTCGAATTCACTGGCGGTGATGCCCCGGCCGAAGTACGAGACCTGGTTCATGGAGGGACGGCTGGAACCCGGAGTGCACTACGTCGAGATTCGGGACGACTTCGAGGATTTGCCGGAGAAACTGGCCTATTATGCCGCCCATCCGGAGGAGGCCGAGCGTATTGCGGCTCGGGCACATGAATACATTGCACAGTTTCGGAATAAACGACGCGAACGGATCATTTCGCTTTTGGTGCTGGAGAAGTATTTCCGCATGACGGGACAACGAACCGAACGACACGAATAAAGTTATCGGAAGACTGGACACTTATGGATTGGATGAATCTCTTTTCATTATTGGTATGGGGCAGCCTGTTGCCGTTCGTACTGCCGGGTACGCGTTACAAGGCGATCGGAGCCGCGGCGGTGATTGCCGCGGGAGCGGTGATGGCGGCGGTGGCGGGCGTGACGGCCATTGTCCTGCCGGGGAGCGAGACAGGCACCGGAGCTTGGTTCCCGGGGTTGGACCCGATCGGCGGAGTCTTTGCACTGGCGGTGGCGATCAGTGGAGTGGCTTGTGCCGTGTACGCGGTCGGCTATATGCCGGGACATGCGGCCGGGAAAAGCCATACGCAGGTGGCACTCCATTTTGCGGCGCTGGTGGCCTTGTTTTACGCCATGATCGAGGTGATCCGGGCTGAAGACACGTATGGATTTCTGTTCTGGTGGGAGCTGATGACCTTGAGTTCGTTCCTGCTCGTGATGTTCGACGGGCAGCGAAAAGAGGTCTTGCATGCGGCGGTGAGCTATCTGGTGCTGATGCACGTCGGTTTCTTCCTGCTTCTGGGCGGGTTTGTGGTGCCGGGGGGGAGCGAGGCTTTTTTCGGCAGCACGGCGGCCATTGGGAGTGCGACGGCACCTGTCGCCGGAGGGACGGCGGGGATGCCGGTGGGGGCTTTTCTGCTCTTTTTGGCCGGGTTCGGACTCAAAGCGGGGATCTTTCCGCTCCATATGTGGCTGCCGGTGGCCCATCCGGCGGCACCGTCGCATGTGTCGGCCTTGATGTCCGGCGTGATGATTAAAATGGGGATCTACGGGATCGTACGGGCGGCGCTGGCGTTGAATGCGGAGCGTATTATGGGGATGGGGGCGCTGGTTTTCGCGCTGGGGACGGTGACGGCGGTTTTCGGGATTGCCCGGGCGGCGGTGCAGAGCGACTTGAAACGGCTGCTGGCTTACTCGTCGGTCGAAAATATCGGCATCATCTGCCTCGGGCTCGGACTCGGGATGCTGGGACGGGGGTTGGAGAGCGACTTTATCGCTTATGCCGGGTTCGGAGGGGCGTTGCTGCACGTGTTGGGGCATTCCAATTATAAGACGATGCTTTTCCTGGGCGCGGGTTCGGTGGTGGCGGCGACACACCATCGGGATATGAACCGGCTCGGAGGGTTGCTGCGGCGGATGCCGGTGACCGGGATTTTGTTCCTGGCGGCGACCTGTGCCATCTGCACGGTGCCGGGGCTGGTGGGGTTCACCTCGGAGTTCGTGCTGTTCGACGGCTTCTTCGGATCGATCACGCGGGGCGAGGTGGTGGTGGCGGCGGCTGCGGGGATCGTCGCGCTGGCATTGGTCGGGGGGTTGACCTTGATGACTTTTACGAAGGCTTACGGAATTACGTTCCTGGGGAATCCGCGGGGGTGCGGGGCGCGGGAGGCGAAGGAGGTGAACCTCGTGATGCTTGCGGCACAGGCGTTGCCGCTGGCGGGAATCCTGGCCGGGACGCTGCTCTATCCGTATCTGGTGTTGGAGAATGCCGACACGCTCTTCGGAGCGCGGTACTATGCCGAACCGGTGATCGGGACGATGGCTACGGTGGAATGGGTGATGCTCGGCGTGGCGGCGGTGACCGGCGGCCTGCTCTACCTCAAGCGGTGGCTCAACCGACGCGCCCGGGCGACGGTGCGGCGGAGACCGACTTGGGGATGTGCGTTTACCTCGCCGTCGGGGCGGATGCAGTACACCGCCTCGTCTTATAACCGCGAGTTGCAGACCCTGTGGAACGAGACGGGAGGAGGACGGCAGGCGGAGGGGATGTTGGCCGAAGATGAGATTTTTCCGACGGCGCATGCTTTCGCGACCGAGGACCGGGATTCGACGGCACGGGCGGTGACCCATTGGACCACACGGCTCCTGCGGCGGTGGACGGCACGGATGGCGCTGTTCCAGACAGGCAAGACGAACCATTATGTCTTGCACGCGTTGGTGGTGTTGGTGCTGATCTTGATTCTGTCGCTCTGCGGGGCGTTGTAACACACTTGGTTTTTGGACGACTACTATGTTTATCATTCCATTTCTGTTGATTCTGGTGTCGGCGGTCTGCCTCAAAGGGGTTATCAACAAAACCCGAGCCCGGCTGGCGGGGCGGACCGGCGTCCGTTTCTTTCAGCCGCTTCTGACGATCGGCGTGCTGCTTGAAAAAGGGGAGATTTACAGCACCTCTTCGACCGTGCTGACCCGGGTGGCTCCGGCGCTCTACCTGGCGTCGACGCTCGGTGCGGCGCTGCTGCTGCCGCTGGGCATCTTTCCGGCGGCGATCGAATTCAACGGAGACTTTATCCTCTTCGCTTACTTGCTGGGGTTCGGCAAGCTGGCTTTGGTGCTGGCGGCTTTGGAGAGCGGGAGCAGCTTTCAGGGGATGGGATCGGCGCGGGAGGTGCTCTTCTCGATGCTCATCGAACCGTGCTTTTTTCTGCTGCTCGGGACCTTGGCTTTGGTGACGGGCTACGGATCGTTCGGGACGATTTTCGCCGCTTTCGACAATATGCAGGTCAACCTGCTGATGCTGTCGCTGATTTTGGGGTACGGTTTCCTGAACCTCGCACTGGTCGAGAACGGGCGGCTGCCGGTCGACGACACGCGGACCCACCTCGAACTCACGATGGTGCACGAGGCGATGGTGCTCGATTTGTCGGGAGTCGACCTGGCGTTCGTCCAGGTGGCGGGGTGGCTCAAACTGGCTCTTTGGGGGTTGCTGGCGGTGAATGCGCTTGTTCCGGCGCAACTGACGGGGGGATGGCTGGTGCTGTGGTGCGGCGTGGCGATGGCGGTTTATGGGGTGGTGATCGGGGTGGTCGAGTCGTTCATGGCCCGGAACCGCATGACGAAGAATACGACCTACCTGGTGACGGTTTCGGCCATCGGGCTTTTGGGGTTTGCGGTGGCTTACGTGCTGATTACGACGGGGATGTAGGGGTATTTCGCTCTCGGGGGCCTCTTTTTGCCGTCCGGCGGGAACGGCAGCCTGCCAAGCGGGAAAACACCGAACACGAGGCATGCCCCGCAGCCGAGGAGTTTTGGCGGGCGGAGAACACACACACGAAAACGAGGAACTTATGTTGTTGCTATTTTTGATTATGTACGCCGTATCGCTGCTGTATGTGGCGGTGACCGAGCGGTTCAGGCATTATGCTTGGTTGGTGGGAGCGCAGGGTTGGTTGTTGCTGGGGATCGCCCTGATGCAGCTCGGGCCGGGCGAGGGTTGGGGGGCCAAGATCTTCGTGATGGCCGAGACGCTGCTGTGCAAGGGAATTTTGGTGCCGTACCTGCTGTTCCGGATCATTCGGAACACGAAAATCAACCGGGTCAGCCGACGGTCGATGTCGGCTTTCGTGTCGATTCTGGTGTCGGTGGCTGTGCTGGTAGTGAGCTTGTCGATCACGCGGTGGGTGGACGATTCGCAGATCAACACCTTGTTTTTCGGCGTCTCTTTGTTCGGCCTGTTGACGGGACTCGTGCTCATCACGACGCGGCAACGGATCTTCTCGCACCTGGTGGGGTTTCTGATTATCGAGAATGCGGTTTTTCTGTTTTCGCTGGCGGTGGGGACCGAATTCCCGATGCTGGTCAATGTAGGTATTCTGCTCGATATCCTGATGGGTGTCTTGCTGCTCGGGCTGTTCCTCTCCAAAATCGGCGACCGGCTGCCCAACCTGGATCACGAAAAACTCTCTTCCATCAAGGATTGATATTCCATTTGTTACCATGCTGATAAATCTGCTGATTATATTTTCGATCGCCGTGCTGCTCGTGGCCTTGTCGCGCAAACGGACTTACGTGCATTTTTTCGCCCAGCTCTTCTTTGCGGGCCAGGGAACGGCGGCGATCTGGACCGTCCTGCACGGCGGGGCGACCGAACTGACTTACTTCACGTTCGACCCTCTTGGAACGACCTATTATGGTTTGATGGCTCTGGTGGGTTGGATCTGTTGTTGGCAGAGCGTCCGGTACCTGGATCGGGAGTCGCTGCGGGAGAGCAAAATCTACCTCGTCTCGTTCATGGCATTGAACTTGGCTTTGACGGGGGTTTATTTGTCGAATAACATCACCGTGACGTGGATTTTCCTCGAGGCGACGACCTTGGCGGCGGCCGGATTGACCTACCACCGGCGGACGTTGCGGAGCTTGGAGGCGACCTGGAAGTACATCTTCATCAGTTCGGTGGGGATTGCGGTGGCTTACCTGGGGGTGTTGCTGTTCAGTACGGTGACTTCGGCGGCGGCCATGGCGGCGACAGCCGGGGCGGCGGGGGAAACGACCGAGGCGATGGCCGACCTGTCGTATGCCGGACTGGCGCAGGCGGTGGCGGCGGGGGCTGGGAATACGCTCTATATCAAACTCGCATTCTTGTTTATTCTGGTGGGGTATAGTTCGAAAGTCGAGATTTTCCCGTTCTGCACCGTGGGGGTCGACGCCAACCACAGCGCACCGACACCGGCGTCGGCTTTCATTTCGTCGGCGTTGGTGGGGGGCGGATTCGTAGCTGTTTTCCGGGTGTGGAAGGCCATTCAAGGGTCGGCCGAGGTGGCGGCTTGGAGCGGACACGTGCTGTTGTTGTTCGGCGGGCTGTCGCTGCTGATGGCGGCGGTCTACCTGGGACGGACCAAGAACTTGAAACGGCTGGCGGCTTACTCGACGGTCGAAAACAGCGGCCTGATGATGCTCGGCCTGGGGATCGGAGGATGGGGCGTTTGGGCGGCGGTGTTGCACTCCTTGGCGCATACGTTGATTAAAGGGTCGTTCTTGCTGCAAATCAGCGTGGTGGGGAAAATGTACGGGAATTACAAGGTGACCCGGAACGGCGGGTATTTCCGGGCCGATCCGTTGGGGGCGCTGGTGATGGTTTGTTGCCTGCTGGCTTTGATCGCCATGCCGCCGTCGGTCTTGTTCCGGACCGAATACCTCATCTTCACCGGACTGTTGAGCGGGGGGCTGTGGTGGATTTTCGTACCGGTGGCGCTGCTCTTGGTGGCGGTGATCTACTGGCTGTGCGCCAAGATTCTGCCGCTGCTCTCGCGGCCGGCGGATCTCGAACAGATCGACCGCGAGGGACGGAATCCGTGGCTCTCGGCGGTCCTGTTGCTGCTCGTCGTGGTGACCTTCGCGGCCGGGGTATGGCAGGCGCCGGAACTGGGCGCGCTTATCGATAAGATCGTTTACTGAGATGATGGAAAACAATACTTTGGACAGATGGCTCTCGTGTCGGCCGACGGTTTCGGGCGGCGTGGGCTGTGTGGCGTTGGAGCGGATACCGGTGTTGCCTTATGCGGCTTTTGCGACGGACATGCGGGCGTTGCTCGGATCGGTGTCTGCGGGGGGCGATTTTTCGGAAACGGCGCGTTGCCTGGCCTACTTCGCGGTGCCGCAGGAGGCGGGGAGCGACGGGGGCGGAGGGCTGCTCTTCTATGCGCTGGTGGCGAGGGATACGGAGGGCGATGTGTTGGTGGCGAGCCACTTGCTGGAGTACCACTACGAAGGGTTTTTAGAGGCTTTGACGGCCGAGATTCCGGCCTTGCACCCGTTCGAACGGGAGATTACGGAACGGTACGGCGTTCGTTTTTCGGGGATGCCGTGGGACAAGCCGTTGCGCTATCCGCACGATCGGCACCACCGGGACGACACGATAGACACCTATCCTTTCTACTCGATTGCCGGGCGTGAGTTGCATGAAGTGCATGTCGGTCCGGTGCATGCGGGGATCATCGAGCCGGGGGCTTTTCGGTTCCTGTGCGACGGCGAACAGATCGTGCACTTGGAGATCGCACTGGGATACCAGCACCGGGGCGTCGAGACGTTGATGGCCGGAACGTGCGATCGGTTGCGGCAGATCCTGCTCGGAGAGTCGATCGCGGGGGATACGACGATCGGACATGCGACGGCGGCGGCGGGTATCCTGGAGTCGGGCATCCCGGCTGAGACGGGCTGGGAGGGTTCGGAGGTGATCCGATGCGAACGGGCCGTGGCCTTGGAGATGGAACGGCTGGCCATCCATATCGGAGATACGGCGGCGTTGTGCATGGACCTGGCCTACCAGACGGGACATGTGGCTTGCGAGGCGCTCCGGACGCTGGTCATCAACGCCATGCAACAATGGTGCGGCAACCGGTTCGGAAAAGGACTCGTGCGGCCGTTCGGGGCACATCATCGGTTGACGCTCGAACGGGCCAAGCACATCGAAGCGACGATCACGGAGGTGATGAGCCGTTATCGGGCGGTTCGTCGTGACTTGCTGGCGGCACCGTCGGTACTGGCGCGGCTGGAGGGAATCTGCAGCGTCTCGCGCCAACAAGCGCTGCGAGTCGGAGCGGTCGGTCCGGCGGCACGGATGGCCGGCATCGAACGCGATGCGCGACGAGCGTTCAACTTCTACCCGCTGGACGGGTTCCGCCCGGTGGTGATCGACGAAGAACGCGACGGAGGAAACGGCGACTTGCTGGCCCGACTCAAGATGCGTTTCCGGGAGGCGGAAGTCTCCTACGCCATGATCGTAGCGGGGTGCAAAGAGTTGGCCGGACGGTGGTTCGAGAACTATCCGGCGCCGGACTACGGAAAACCTTTGGCCAAACGGTCGCTGATCTTCTCGCTGGTCGAAGGGTGGAGAGGCGAGATCTGCCACGTCGCACTCACCGACCCGAAAGGCGAACTGGCCCTCTACAAGGTCTACGACCCGTCGATCCACAACTGGATGATGCTGGCCCTCTCGGTGCGCGGAGCACAGATCTCGGACTTCCCGGTCTCCAACAAAAGCTTCAACCTCTCCTACTGCGGACACGATTTATAAAAAACCTGTCCTTTCTCTCCATAACCGTTCTTTGTGCTGGAGGGTACTGTACCTTTTCTGAAGAAAAGGTACCCAAAAGACTT
>CAJTNK010000046.1 GCA_910577885.1 uncultured Rikenella sp. | reverse complement strand
TAGCTGAAAGTCTTTTGGGTACCTTTTCTTCAGAAAAGGTACAGTACCCTCCTGTTCAACGACAAGAGGGTGAAAGATTACAGAGAAGTATTAGTCGATGAAGAGTTCGACATCGGTTGTGGTCGGTTGTTTGTCCGCTTCGGCCTGTTTGGGCGTGGAGAAAGCGGTGCTGTGTACGGCCCCGTCGGCATCGGTGAATTCGGCCCGGAGCGATTGTCCGAACGGCAGGTAGAGCGTCAGGTAGTCGTTCATGTCGGCCGTCGGCCCCGCCGTTTTGCCGGCCGCCACCATTTTGCCGTTGGCGTCGACCACGCGGATATCTTGGGCCACCCGGTCGGCGCTGCTACGCCCTCCTTCTTTCGATTTGAAAGCCCGGATCGCTACCGGTGCGCCGTTTTTGGCTTCGGCCATCTGGGCGTTGTAGAGGTCGATGTAAAAGTCCGTCACGTCGATCCCCGGCACATTGTGGTTTTTGTGGTTCCACACCATCGGGAAGTGCAGACCGGTGGGTTTCCACGAGGTGGCGTACATCCAGTAGATCGGGTCGCTCTTGTCGGCCTTCCCGGCGCGTTCGAGGAACCAGCTGTGGTTGAGCGCCGGCGTAGGGTAGTACTCGGTGAAGTACCACTGCCCGTCGAGCCATACTTCGACCCAGTTGTGATTCCCTTCTTTCGAGACCCAGAGCGGTGTGCCGGCGATCCGCGCCGGAATCCCCATCGTCCGGAGCGCGTCGCACAGCAGGATCGAAAGACCGCTGCAAGAAGCCATCCCGATCTCCATCGACTCGCCGGGCGACTGGTGCGGTTTCCGACGCTTGGTGTTGTACTCCACCTTCACCAGGTGCTGCAGCTGCTTGTTGATCGTGTCGAGCGCCGCCCGGACGTCCGCCGTGCTGTCCACCAGCGGGTAGAGCTTCTCCCAGAACATCGCCCGCCACGGTTCGCGCCGCTCGTTCATCGAAGCGTACGGCAGCACGTCGTTGTAGAAGACCGAATCCGGCAAGGCCGCTGCCCACGGGAAAGTCTCCCGCGCCTTGTACGCCCAGTCCACCTCCTGGAGCAGAAAATCGGCCGTCAGCGTGTCGCGGTCGCCCTCCGGCATATAGGCGATCAGGAAAGCCATCCCTTCGTGTTGATCTTTCGGTACGCGGGTCAGTGCGTCGAGCAGTTGGGCCCGGTTCGACGAGTCTGCCGCCTCGATATTGGCCCGCAGGTCGTCGGCCAACCCCGCTTCGAGCCCGGCATACGGGTCGCGGGTACAGGAAAAGGTCAGCGCCACGGCCGCCAGCGCGCCCAAAAGTGAAATCTTCTTCATTATCGTTATTTCTGTTTTTGGATTAGTTCCTAATTGGGACAAAGATATTAATTTTGGGGGTATGATGATGAAAAAACTCTGTTTGTGGATGCTCGGGGTTACGGCCTGGAGCGGGGCGGCGGCCCAGTCGCCGCTGCGGGTGAGTCCGTCGGTGGTGCGGCTGGGCGAGGTGGCGCTGCGGTCCAAAAACCGGGTCGAGTTCACCTGTGTCAATGTCTCGGACCGGCCGCTGGTGATCCGCGAGGTCCGGACGGACTGCACCTGCACCAAACCGGCGTGGCCCAAAGCCCCCGTGATGCCGGGCGACAGCGTGCAGGTGTCGGTGGTCCTGACCCCGACCGATCGGGGGGCGTTCTACAAGACTCTCCGCATCCTGACGGCGCCAGCCTCTCCGGAGCCCGTGCAGGTCGTCCTGCGCGGCAAAGTTTATTGATTCCCGGCATTGTTATTTCAAAAACAAAACCCTAACTTTGTCGTTATCGGTCCCCGAAGGGGCCGAAGAATCCAAACAGTCTGAAACAAACCATTCTACAGTTATGAACCTTTCCCACATCGAACACCTCGGCATTGCGGTCAAAAACCTCGAACAGGCCATCCCTTATTATGAACAGGTGCTGGGGCTGAAGTGCTACAACATCGAGGAGGTGGCGGATCAAAAGGTCCGGACGGCTTTCTTCCGGGTCGGGCAGACCAAAATCGAACTCCTCGAACCGACTTCGGACGATAGTGCGATCGCCAAATTCATCGAAAAACGCGGCGAGGGGATTCACCACCTGGCGTTTGCCGTGGCGGACGGAGTGGCGGCTGCCCTGGCGGAGTGCGACTCCAAGGGGGTGCAGCTCATCGACAAGGCGCCTCGGCGTGGTGCGGAGGGGCTGAATATCGCGTTCCTGCATCCGAAGGCTACGCAGGGGGTGCTCACCGAACTCTGCGAAAACCCGGCGGAACTTTAAGTACTCCGAACTTCTTCTGTGGATCTTTTATTGGTACCGTACTTTTAACCTTCGGTTTCCCGTGTGTTACTTTGGTATAATCTGCTAATCGGTTCTTTAGCGCCAGGAGGGTACTGTCCCTTTCTTGAAAGAAAGGGACCCAAAGAACTTCCGAGGATGCTTACGCATCCTAACTCTATCTCGGTACAGTATTCGCCTTGCTTCTTTGGGGGTGATCTTTTTTGCGGGCGCGTGGGGCGATTCAAAACCTTATCGCGCCCGTCAAAAAAGTGTCACCCCCAACCCACACGAAGAACCTTGTGCCCCGGATGGCTTTAAAGTGCGAAGCACTTTCGAAAGTTTTTCTGGTTCTCTTTGTTCACAAAGAGAACAGTTCCTGCCCGTAGCCAATGACGGTTGGCAAATTGCCGAAAGCAAAACGAGAGAAGCGAAGTCAACCAAAGAACAGTTCCCTCAAACCAACAAGATTCACAGAGAAATTACGGAATAGGAATAACCGAACTACACAAACTTTTTTATGAGTGTCAATCAAGAGAAAATCAAAGAGCTGGTAACGCTTCGCGAGCAGGCGAAGTTGGGCGGCGGTCAGAAGCGGATCGACTCGCAGCACGCCAAGGGTAAGTTGACCGCTCGGGAGCGGATCGACCTGTTGTTGGACGAGGGGAGTTTCGAGGAGTTCGACATGTTCGTCACGCACCGGTGTACGAACTTCGGGATCGACAAAGAATCGTACTACGGGGATGGCGTGGTGACCGGGTACGGGACTATCGACGGGCGGCTGGTGTATGTTTTCAGCCAGGACTTTACGGTGTTCGGGGGTTCGCTTTCCGAGACCTTCGCGGCCAAGATCTGCAAGGTGATGGACATGGCGATGAAGAACGGGGCGCCGGTGATCGGGATCAACGACTCGGGCGGGGCGCGGATTCAGGAGGCGGTGAATGCCTTGTCGGGGTATACCGAGATCTTTCAGCGGAACATTATGGCCAGCGGCGTGATTCCGCAGATCTCGGCCATCATGGGGCCGTGCGCCGGGGGGGCGGTCTATTCGCCGGCCTTGACCGACTTTATCCTGATGAACAAGGGGACCAGCTATATGTTCGTCACCGGGCCGAAGGTGGTGAAGACCGTTACGGGCGAGGAGGTGACCCAGGAACAGCTGGGCGGCGCGTCGATGCACTCGACGAAGTCCGGTGTGGCGCACTTCGTGAGCGAGACCGAGGAAGAGGGGATGGCGCTGCTGCGTAAGCTGTTGAGCTACCTGCCGCAGAACAATCTGGAGGATGCTCCGTTGGCGGTTTGCACGGACGACATCGACCGGATCGAGGATGCGTTGAACGAGATCGTGCCGGACAATCCGAACAAACCGTACGATGTGCTGGAGGTGATCCATGCGATTGTGGACAACGGCGAGTTCCTGGAGTCGCAGCGGACCTTCGCGCCGAATATCGTGACCGGCTTTGCGCGGTTCAACGGGCAGAGCGTCGGGATCATTGCCAATCAGCCGAAATATTATGCCGGGGTGCTGGATATCAACGCTTCGCGGAAGGCGGCCAGATTTGTGCGGTTCTGCGACGCGTTCAATATTCCGATCGTGACGCTGGTGGATGTGCCGGGTTTCCTGCCGGGGACGGCACAGGAGTATGGCGGTATTATTACCCATGGGGCCAAGCTGCTGTTTGCTTACGGCGAGGCGACGGTGCCGAAGGTGACGGTCATTTTGCGGAAGGCGTACGGCGGGGCTTATTGCGTGATGAGCTCCAAGCACTTGCGGGGCGACTTGAACTATGCTTGGCCGACGGCCGAGATTGCGGTGATGGGGGCGCAGGGAGCGGTCGAGGTGCTGATGGCCAAGGAGGCCAAGGCGATCGAGGACGATGCCCGGCGGGCCGAGTTCCTGGCCGAGAAAGAGGAGGAGTACCGCACCAAGTTCGCCAATCCGTATGTGGCGGCGAAGTACGGCTATATCGATGACGTGATCGAACCGCGGAATACCCGCTTCCGGATCATTCGGGCCTTGCAGTCGCTGGTGACCAAGAAGGTGGTCAATCCGCCGAAGAAACACTCCAATATTCCGTTGTAGCTTAGTTCTTTGTGCCATGATAATGAAGCGACTTTTGTTTTTGCTCGGTTTGTCGGCGATTTGTGCGGCGGGCCGGGCGCAGGGCCTGAAGGACATTCGGATCAACGAAGTGTTGGTCGACAACCGGACCAGTTACGTGGACGACCACGGGAATCATGTCGGGTGGGTCGAGCTGCACAACACGGGGTATTCGAATGTGAACATCGGCGGGGCCTACCTGACGGTGCGTCGGGGGGATGCGGCGCGGACCTATCGCATTCCGAAGAACGACGCCCGGACGGTTATTGCGCCGCAGGGGTATGTGATTTTCTTTGCCGACAGTACCTCGAACCGGGGGACGTTCCACACCAATTTCGTGCTCGACGAGACGGGCTATCTGGCTTTCCTGGATCAGGGGCGGAACGTGGTGGACTCGGTGATTTACGAGGTGGCGGCGCAGCTGCCGGACGTCTCGATCGGTTGGACGGAAGATCCGGAGACGGGGTGTGAAACGTTCGGTGTGCTGGAGGGGATCACGCCGATGCAGGCCAACGAGATCACCGAAAAGGTCCAGGCTTCCGAGAAGTTCCGGTTGCACGATCCGTCGGGGGTGGTGATGGCGCTGACGGCGATGACGGTGGTGTTCTCGGCACTCATTCTGCTCTACTTGATTTTCAAGAACTTGGGGCGGGCGATGACTCGGGCGGCTTCCGCTTCGGGGGGCGCGAAGACGGCGGCGGCGAACGGCGGCTCGGGAACGACAGGGACGGCGATGTCGGGTGCTTCGGCGGGGGGCGGTGCCTCTCGGGAGCTCAACGGCGAAGAGATTGCCGCTATTGCGATCGCTCTCAGACGCTACGAGGAGGATCTGCACGACATCGAATCGCACGTCTTGACGATCAATCGGGTGGCTCGGGCGTACTCGCCTTGGAGCTCCAAAATTTACGGCCTGAATAACCAACCCTTGCGGTAATTTGCCTTCCCGTTCTTTATGAACGGGAGGGAACTGTTCTTACTACTATTCGCTTCTCTCGTCTTGCTTTCCGTGTAGTTTGCCCAACCGTGTTTGGTGAACAGGAGGGTACTGTCCCTTTCTTGAAAGAAAGGGACCCAAAGAACTTCCGAAAGTGCTGTCGCACTTTAAAGCCATCCGGGGCACAAGGTGCTCCGCTCACTTTTGGGGGTGATCTTTTTTGCGGGCGCGATAAGGTTTCAAATCGCATCACGCGCCCGTCAAAAAAGTGTCACCCCCAAGGAAACAGGCGAACACTGTACCGAGATAGAGTTAGGATGCGTAAGCATCCTTGAAAGTTTTTTTGGTTCTTTTTGTTCACAAAAAGAACAGTTCTATCCGGTCAACGAAAAACCGATTAGCAGATTATACCGAAAAGTAACACGAGAAAAATCAAAGTTAGTAAGAAGAGTTCCATACAGGTTTTCAAAGAAACAAGATTACAAGTTATGAAAGAGTATAAGATCAAGATCAACGGCAATGAGTATGCCGTGGCGATATCGAATGTAGAGGACAACACGGCTTCGGTGAGCGTGAACGGGACGCAGTATGAGGTGGAGGTGGAGGGGATGAACGTTCCGCAGCAGGTGAAGACCCCGCGGATCGTTCAGCCGTCGGTGGCAGCTTCGTCGCAGGTGGATCCGGCTACGGCTCGGACGTCGAGTCCGGCGGCAACGGCTTCGGCTTCGGCCGGGAATATCAAGTCGCCGCTGCCGGGGGTGGTGTTGGACGTGATGGTGCAGGTGGGGGATGCGGTGAAGACCGGTCAGCGGCTCATGATCCTCGAAGCGATGAAGATGGAGAACAACATCGACTCGGATCGGGATGGGACCGTCCGCGAGATCCGGGCTCGGAAGGGCGATTCGGTGCTCGAGGGCGACGTTTTGATTACCATCGGATAACACGCGGCCAGCGCACAAGACTGAAGAGACACACACTATGGAGAACCACAGCTTTTTTGAATTTATCGGCGAGAACATCCACCAGTTTCTCACCTACACCGGCTTTGCGAACGTGACCTGGGGGCATCTGATCATGATCGCCTTCGGTCTGGCTTTCATCTATCTGGCCATCGCCAAGAAGTTCGAACCCATGCTGCTGCTGCCCATCGGGTTCGGGATACTGGTCGGCAACATTCCGTTCGTGCCGGGGCTCCAGATCGGCGTGTACGAAGACGGATCGGTCTTGAACTACCTCTACTTCGGGGTTTTGAAGGGGGTCTATCCGCCGTTGATCTTTCTCGGGATCGGGGCCATGACCGACTTCTCGGCCTTGATCTCCAACCCGAAGCTGATGTTGATCGGTGCGGCGGCGCAGTTGGGGATTTTCGGGGCGTATATCGCTTCGTTGGCCTTGGGCTTTTCGGCGGCCGAGGCCGGGGCGATCGGGATTATCGGCGGGGCGGACGGGCCGACCGCGATTTTCCTCAGCTCGAAACTCGCGCCGGACTTGATGGGGGCTATTGCCATTGCGGCTTATTCCTATATGGCGTTGGTGCCGGTGATCCAGCCGCCGATCATGAAGCTCCTCACGACGAAGAAAGAGCGGTTGATCCGGATGAAGCCGCCGCGTCAGGTGCCGCAGCGCGAGAAGATCCTCTTTCCGATTATCGGGATGCTCCTGACCTGTTTTCTGGTGCCGTCGGGGCTGCCGCTGCTGGGGATGTTGTTCTTCGGTAACTTGCTGAAAGAGAGCGGTGTGACGAAACGGCTGGCGACCACGGCCAGCGGGCCGTTGATCGACATCGTGACGATCCTCATCGGGTTGACGGTGGGGGCTTCGACGCAGGCTACGACGTTCTTGACTTGGAAATCGCTGGGGATTTTCGGCCTCGGTGCGGCATCGTTCGTGGTGGCGACGTTCGGCGGGGTGTTGTTCGTGAAGTTCTTCAACCTCTTCCTCAAGGAGGGGAACAAGATCAATCCGCTGATCGGCAATGCGGGGGTGTCGGCGGTGCCGGACTCGGCGCGGGTGTCGCAGGAGGTGGGCTTGCACTACGACAAGACCAACTACCTGCTGATGCACGCCATGGGGCCGAATGTGGCCGGGGTGATCGGTTCGGCGGTGGCGGCGGGGATCCTGCTGGGGTTCCTTTCTTAAGGGGATTCTATAGCCTTATATCAGAGAATATTCTGGGAATGCCTCTTCGGCCTGTATGGAGACAGGCCGAAAGAGGCGTTTTTGTTTTCAGCCTGCGGCCCCCCCGAGGTGCTTCGCGCCTGGGCGCAAGGCCGAGTGGGCGGTCTCTCTGCGGCGGAAGATCACTGCGGATCGGCCTCGGCCAGGATGTAGACCGTCGAGAACCGTTTCCGAACCCGGGCCAGTACCTCCGTCAGAATCGCCTTGGCCCGCGCCACCGGCCGCTGTCGTTCGATGCGCAGCAGCAGGTGGAGGATGAATAGATTTTGGACCCGGTCGACCTGCGGTTCGAACGGCGGCGAGACCCGACGGCCGAACCGTTCGCGCAGCAGCGTCTCGCACAGCGTCGCCGCCGCCGACACCAGCAGCTTGTCGCGGTGGCGGAACGTCAGCCGAAGCATCCGCACATAAGGCGGGTAGTTCAACGCCTGCCGCTCCTCCGTCTCGTGGGCGTAGAACGTCTCCGCATCGTGGTTGGCCACAGCGATCAGCACCGGGTGAGTCCGTTGCGAACTCTGCACGACCAGTTCTCCTGGTTTCCCGTCCGGCGGCGTGGCTGGCAGCAGGGCTTTCAGCTGCATCAGCAGCTGGAAAGCCCGTTCGGCCGCTCGAAAATCGGGGTGGGCCAGCAGGTTGTCGGCGTTGATGACCCCCACCAGGCCGATCCGTTCACCGGCCTGTGCCGTCCGGACCACCATCCGCGTCCCGACCAGAATACCCGTCTCGCCTTCGGCCAGTTCGGTCAACATACGTCCCAACGCCCCCGCTCCTCGGGTCGTGTCGGTGTCCATCCGGGCGATCCGAGCGGTCGGGAAAAGCGCCGCCGCCTCCTCTTCGATCCGTTCGGTGCCGATCCCGCGCGGCATCAGCGTCTGCATGCCGCAAGCCGTACATTGCACCGTATAAGGCTGCGACCAGCCGCAGTAGTGGCACACCAGTGCCGAGGCCTCCTTGTGGTAGGTGAGGGTGACGTTGCAGTGCGGACAGGTCGGTGTTGCACCGCAGCCGGCACACTCCACATACGGCGCGAAGCCTCGCCGATTCTGAAACAGCACGACTTGTCTCCCCGCTTGGAGCGTCTCCTCGATCCGTCGTTGCAAGTATTTCGAAATAAGCCCTTTCCCGCGTTCCAAGACGGTTACCTTCGCGGCCGTCGTTTTGTCTCCCTCCGCTTTCGGCGCCGGTGAAACAGCCAGATACCCGTACTTGGCCCCTTCGGTCGTGGCGTTCAGCCAGCTCTCCATCGAAGGGGTGGCGCTGGCCAGCAAGGTCCGCGCACCGTGCAGGTGGGCCAGCATCAAGGCCGTGTCCCGCGCATGGTAGCGCGGGGCACGGTCCGTCTGGCGGTAGTTCGGGTCGTGCTCGTTGTCGACGATCGTCAACCCCAGTCGCCGGAACGGCAGAAACAGGGCCGAACGTGTCCCGACCACCACCCCGACGCTCTCCGGCTCTTCGACCATCCGCCGGTAGACGACGCATCGGGCGCGGTCGGTGAGGCGCGAGTGGTAGAACAGGCACCGTCGTCCGAAAGCCGTTTGCAGCGCGTTGGTCACCTGTGCGGTCATCACGGTGTCGGGCAGCAGCAGGAGCGTTTGGCGCCCCCGGTCGATCTCCCGCGCGGCGAGCGCGATATAAAGCGGAATGGTGGTCCGCTGCGTGTCGGCGATTTCGCCGCCCAGCAGCACGGTCCGAAACGTCCGGAACCGCTCTTCAATCGCCTCGACATAGGCCGATCCTCCGCCCTCCGGCATCGGGACCGGCGACTCTTCCGACTCTGTCGCAGCCTTGGATTTCCGCCCCAGGTCGCTCGGCACGATCTCTTGTTGTTCGAGTATCCCGCGCTCGACGAGCTTCAGCACCGCCGCCGCAGCCACGCTCTCGGTGATCCGCGCCCGCTCCACCCACAACGCATCCGGATCTGCAGCCTCCAACACCGGCTCGCCCGCCGCATCGCAGGGCAAACGGCTCAAATAGTCGACCAACGCCCGGCACTGTACCTTGGCCCGCCGGATCTCCTCCAACGTTTCGGCCACCCGTTCCGTCGACCGGTACTCCTCCCGGAGCCGTACGAACAACTCGGCGGTCGGCCGGTAACTGCCGTCCCGGATCCCGCCGGGCAGCGCGGCTTTCACGACCTCGCCCAGCGTACACAGGTAATACGACGCGACCCAATCCCACAACCGCAACTGCTCCTCGACCACCCAAGGCTCTTCGCCGAGCCGCTCCACGATATCTTTCGCCCCCCCTCGAGCCGCCGCCGGCGCGGTCTCATGCAACCGCCATACAACCCCCTCACAAACTTTCCGCTTCCCGAACGGTACGCGTACAACCATCCCTTCCCTCACCTCCATCCCCTCCGGAACGGCGTAAGTGAATACCTGGGGTACGGCAACCGGTAACACTATGTCGGCATATAACATGAAACTCACTTACTCATTAACTGTTCTGTTCTTTTGTAATCGGTCCTTGGCTATGGGCCGGAACCGTACTTTTTTACTTTCGCTTTCCTCGCGTTGCTTCGGTGTAATGTGTAAACGGTTTTAGCAACGGGAGGGTACTGTCCCTTTCTTGAAAGAAAGGGACCCAAAGAACTTCCGAAAGTGCTGTCGCACTTTAAAGCCATTCGGGTCACAAGGTTCTCCGTGTGGATTGGGGGTGACACTTTTTTGACGGGCGCGATCAGGTAATTTACGCATCAACGCGCCCGCAAAAAAGATTACCCCCAAAGAAACAAGGCGAATACTGTACCGAGATAGAGTTAGGATGCGTAAGCATCCTCGAAAGTTTTTTTGGTTCTTTTTGTTCACAAAAAGAACAGTTCTAGCCTGTAGCCAAACACGGTTCGCAGATTGCCGAAAGCAAAACGAACGTAGCGAAGTTAGTAAGAACAGTACCCTCCCGTCGCTAACGACTGGTCGCAAAGAACAGAATGGATAATTATAATTGAGAGATGGCGTGGGCGACCTGTTCCATGAGCCACTTCGGGGTGGATGTAGCCCCGCAGACCCCTACGGATCGGATCCCCTCGAACCAGGCGGATTGCAGTTCCGCGGGTTCTTCGATTTTGTAGGTGCGGGGGTTGGCGGCTCGGCAGACCTCGTAGAGGGCTTTGCCGTTCGAGCTTTTGGAGCCGCTGACGAAGACGACGGCGTCGAACCGCGTGGCAAACTCCCTTAAGTGCGGGTTTCGGTTCGAGACTTGTCGGCAGATCGTGTCGTGTACCGTGACATGGGCCGGGTTTTGGGCCCGGTGTAGGATTTCGTCGCGGATGGTGTTGAACAGGCTGAGGCTTTGGGTGGTTTGCGACAGGAGGCAGACCGGTCGGGCGAAGTCGACCCGGGCGAGATCCCGGACCGACTCCACGACAATCGCCTCTTCGTTGGTCTGGCCGGTGAGTCCCACGACTTCGGCATGGCCCGGTTTGCCGAGGATCACCACCTGTCCGCCGATGGTTCGCATCTCTTCCCAGGCGCGTCTGACCCGTTCCTGCAGCCGGGCCACCACCGGGCAGGTGGCGTCCACCAGTTCGATCCCGTAGCGTGCGGCCCGTTCGTAGGTGGAGGGCGGTTCGCCGTGGGCCCGGATCAGTACGCAGTGTCCGGCCAGTTCCGGCAGCCGGTCCGGGTCGACGGTCCGTAGTCCCAGGCGTTCCAGGCGGTTGACTTCCACGCGGTTATGCACGATGTCGCCCAGGCACCACACTTGGCCTTGTCGCGCGCCGAGCAGCTCTTCGGCGGTGGTGATCGCTTTCACCACCCCGAAGCAGAAGCCCGATTGGTCGTCGATTTCAATTTTCATGGTCATGGGTAGAAACGGGAAATCACCTCTTCGGCGTATTCTCGCCGACCAGTAGTTCGTCGGCCGGGAAATCCGGCGTCTCGAAGTGTTGTCTCCCGGCCGGCGACCACCGGAGGTAGGTGATCGGCAGCCCCTCGGCCAGGAACCGCGTCTCGTAGGCGGTCTTGATCGAGAGATCGGCATCCGCCACGCCGTCCGGTCCGTAAATATCGCCACAAGCCACAGTGGGCTCGATCCCATTGGCCGCCAAGACCGCTTTCGTGTACTCGTGGAGGTGTCCCGAGTCGGTCTTCAGGTGAATGGTCCCCTCGGGTTTGAGAAATTGTGCGTAACGTTCCAAAAACCCCGGTGCGGTGAGCCGCTTTCCGACCCGCCGCTTGTTCATCTGCGGGTCGGGAAAGGTGATCCAGATCTGGTCTACCTCCCCCGGTGCGAAAAACGAACCGATGAACTCGATCCGGGTCCGCAGAAAACCGACGTTGGCCATCTGCCGTTCCGTGGCGGTCTTGGCCCCGCGCCACATCCGTGCCCCCTTGATGTCCACTCCGATGTAATTCGCCGTGGGATCGGCCTCGGCCAGTCCTACCGTATATTCGCCCCGCCCGCATCCCAGTTCGAGGACGATCGGACGGTCGTTGCCGAAAAAGTCGCTCCGCCACCGCCCTTTGAGCGGATGGTCGTGGCCGAAAATCTCGTCGAACTGCGGTTGGATCAGGCAGCGGAAGGTGAGATTCTCGCTGAATTTCTTGAGTTTGTTTTTCCCCATATCGATGCTGTGAAAAGCCTCTCTCTTGCTCTGCGTCCGGCCTCTAAGGACGAGGCCGCCGCCCGGCGATGGTCGCTGCCTGGGCCCGGCTGACGATCACCCCCACGGCCAAAATCCCGCGCAAGGTGTCGGGTTCGGCCAATTGCCGGATCGACAGGGCATACTCGCCCGCTCGGGCATATCGGATGCCGCTGCGGTAACGGATCGTGATGTCGCGGTGGTTGGAGTAGGCGCGACCGGTCCACCGGTAGGCCGGTTCCGAGAGCAGATCGCCGTTGTCCGAGAGCCGCGCCAACGGCAGGTCGATCGTGTCGATCCAATACCGTTTGTCGGGCGACACTCCTTTGATCTCGAGCGGCAGATCGGCATACGGAAAGTCGTTCCGATGCCGCACCGAGAGGTCGATCCACTGCTCCTCCTGCTCTCCGCCGCCATGCCGTCCGCCCCGGCCAACGACCGCCGAGTCGGGCCGAAACGTGAAGACGATGGCTTGATCTGCCCTCCAACCCTCGTCCGGCAGGTCGTAGACTTCCATGTAATTCCCGCCGTCGCACCCCGTGACCGCCCATGCCGTCCATGCCATGAGCCACAGCGCTGCGATACGTCTAAACTTAAGCCTGTTCGCCCCCGCCGCCACTGTTGTGCTTGTTGTTGGGCTGATTCGAGCCTCCGTTCGGATGGGTATTCCCGCCGGCCGGTCGCCGCCGCCGGTGGTTCGCCGCCCCTGCTTTATTATTACTGTTGGAACCGCCGTTCGCTGTCGCCAGCTCCGGCCGGGCCGTCGGACGAGCCTGCTGTTCCCCGCCGCTCCCTCCTCGCCGGGCCAACTCCGGACGAGCCGTAGCGGTCGCCGCCGGCTTTCCTCCGCCCTGCGGTTTGGCTTGAGGCTTTTGTTGTTGCTTGTTACCCTGCGTCTGTTGATTGTTGCCTTGCGACTGTCTCGGTTGTCCTTGTTTTTGCTGCTGCTGACCGCCTTTCCCACCTCGGTTGCGGTTCCGCCCTCCGCGGTTCCGTCCTCCGCTGCGCGAGTCGTCGAACCGCGTGATGCTCTCTTCTCCGACCACGTTCTTGATCTCGGGCTCGGCCGGTCCCTTCTGCTGCGCCGCCAGCAATGCGGCGTCTTCCAGCTTCTCGACTTTCTCGCCCCGGCGGTTCATGGCCACGATCTGCCGCACCCGCTCGGTCGTGAGCGGGATCATGATGGCGGTCGAGTGCGGGTCCGGGCTGAACCACATCAGCTGCCGGAAAATGTCGCTCTTGACCATGTAATAGCTCCCGTCCACCGCCTCCAACGGTCCGTTGAGCCGCGGGAACGACCGCCGTGCGTCGATATAAGCGTCCAACTCGTAATTGAGGCAGCATTTGAGCTTCCCGCACTGTCCGGCGAGCTTCTGCGGATTGAGCGAGATCTCCTGGTGTCTGGCCGCGCCGATGGTGACCGACGAGAAGTTGTTGATCCAGGTCGAACAGCACAACTCCCGGCCGCACGGAGCAATGCCGCCGATCCGTCCGGCCTCTTGGCGGGCGCCGATCTGCCGCATCTCGACCCGGATCCGGAACTGGTCGGCCAGCACTTTGATGAGTTCCCGGAAGTCGACCCGTTCGTCGGCGATGTAGTAGAAGATTGCCTTGAGCTTGTCGCCCTGGTACTCGACGTCGCCGATCTTCATGTTGAGGTGCAGATCGGCGGCGATCTGCCGCGAACGGATCATCGTCGGGTGTTCGAGCGCGATGGCTTCCTGCCACTTTTCGATGTCGCCGGGTTTGGCCCGGCGGTAGATTTTCTTGAACTCCAGCCCCTGCGGATTGAATCCGGTGCGTTTCATCTGTCGCGCGACGAGGTCGCCGGTCAGGGTCACGATTCCGATGTCGTGGCCCGGCGTCGCTTCGACGGCCACGATGTCGCCGGCGCGAAGCTCGCCGCCGGTCTGGTTCCGGTAGTAGCCCTTGCGGGTATTCTTGAACTGGACTTCGCAGATCTCGTTCTCGGCCAGCGGATCGGGCAGGTCGGCCATCCAGTCGAGTACTTCGAGCTTGTGGCCTCCGGGGCAATTCCGGGCCGTGGGTTCGCCCGTCTCCGGGTCGGTCGAGAAACAACACCCCCGGGTGGTATTTTTGATACAGGTCATGATGGTTGCGTACAGGTTGTTAAGAAGGGAGGGGGCTCCGCGCGCCGCGCGAACGGAGGCCCGAATAGGCAAAGATAGGATTCTTACAGCACTTCTGCAACCGTGAAGGTGCTGCCGCCCACAAAGATGAGGTCCTCGGCCGTCGCCCGAGAACGGGCACAGGCCAACGCCTCAGCCACCGTGTCGACGATCTCGCCCCGCAGACCTGCTTTTTCTGCCCGGTCGGCCAGCTCTTCGGCGCCCAGAGCCCGCGGCAGTTGCGCCCGCGTGAAAAGATAGTGCGCATCGCGCGGCAACAAAGGTAGGATATGCTCCAGGTCCTTGTCGGCCACCACCCCCAGCACGAAGTAGAGCTGTCGATAAGTCTGTCGGCGGAGTTGTTCGGTGACGAAGGTGAGCCCGGCTTCGTTGTGCCCGGTGTCGCAGAGGATCGGACAGAGGTCCGTCGCCGTGTCGATCCGCTGCCACCGTCCGGCCACCCGTGCTTCGGCCAGGCCGCGGCGCACCTCCATCGTGGTCAGCGCCCGCGGCAGTCGCTCGCTCACCGCGTCCAACGCCGCCAATGCAGTGCAAAGATTCCGCTGCTGGTAATCTCCCTCCATCCCGAGCTGAAGCTCGAATCGGTAGCCGTCCAGCAGGTTTTCGACTTCGAACAATCTCCCCTCATGCCGCAGGCATCGATACCGTTGGTCGGCGAAGGTCAGCGACGTCCCGGCCGCGGTCGCCGCGGCGATGAACACCGGCGCACTCTCCGGCTGAAACTCGCCGACCACCGCCGGAACCCCCGGTTTGATAATCCCGGCTTTTTCGCCGGCGATCTCCGCCAGCGTCCCCCCGAGAAACTGCATGTGGTCGAAGCTGATGTTGGTAATCACGCTCGCCAGCGGCGTAATCACGTTGGTGCAGTCCAACCGGCCTCCCATCCCGACCTCCACGACGGCGATGTCGACTCCTTGCGTGCGGAAGAAATCGAAAGCCATAACGGTGGTGATCTCGAAAAACGAAGGGCGGAGCCGTTCGATTTCAGGTCGCATCCGTTCGATGAACTCCACCACGTCCCTTTCCGGAATCATCTGCCCGTCGACCCGGATCCGTTCCCGGAAATCCCGCAGGTGCGGCGACGTATACAGTCCGACGCGATACCCGGCCTGTCGCAGCACGCAACAGAGCATCTGCGATACGGATCCTTTCCCGTTCGTCCCTCCCACGTGCACGGTTCGGTAGGCTTCGTAAGGCTTGCCGAGCAGTTCGTTGAGGGCCAAGGTCGTCTCCAGCCCCTCTTTGTAGGCGCCGCTGCCGACGTTCTGAAACATCGGCGCGGCGGCATACAGGTATTCGATCGCTTCGCTGTAATTCATTTCGATTCTACGGTGTAAATAGGTCGGGCCGGGGCTGGTGCTGGTTTTTGGGGAGGTAAATTTCTCGCCCGGATGGCCAGTAAAACGCCCTGTGGGCGCGCCTCCGCGGCGCACCCGTTGGGTGTTTTGCTGGGGTTCTCTTTGCCT
>CAJTNK010000045.1:9814-16168 GCA_910577885.1 uncultured Rikenella sp. | reverse complement strand
GCCCGCATGCCCGGTTCGAGATTAGGCGGAGAGAACCCCAGTAAAACACCCTCTCCCTATTCCTGGAGGCAACGCAACGGAAGACCGTCCGCACGGTAAGTGCCGTACTGCGGGTAGACCCCATAGTAGTAGAAGTACAAGAAGTGGGCATCGGAGCCCGTAATCGCCGACGACCAGGCGTACCCGGCGCTGCCGAGGAGCCATAACTTACCCGCTGCATCTGTGCCTCGTCCGCCGGCGTCGCGGAAGCCCGGGGCCGGTGCAGCTGGGCACTCCAGCCGGGCCTGCCGGGCGAGAAAAACAGTCATTGACCGCGCGCCTTGGGAAATCATTCCCGATAAACTCATCGTTTATCGGTTTGATTTCCTCCTAAGGCGTGGCGCGCGGGGTTTCTCCGCAAGTCATTCTTCGTCCGCACGCTGGCAGATATTATTTCGGTCGCCCGCAGGGATTTCATCCGATTTTGCTCCCGCAAAACCACTGGAATCCCCCTTAAGGCGGGCGGGCGACCTCACCTATCGCGCAAGGTTTGAGGGAACTGCGCTCCCGCGCGGGGCCGCGTGCTCGCGGCGAGCGGGCGATGCTGCGCATCGCTATAACGAGCTGCGAAACCCCACCAAAACACCCAACAGGTGCGCCGGGCGAGCGGCACCCCTAGACCGACACAAGAAACACAGTCGAAATCAACCTAATACAGAGTATGCACATCGTATCCGCCATTTTGCGCCGCAACCTGCTGCAACACGACCCGATCGCCGTCGAGGGGGTCGGGACATTGCACACGGTGCGATACGGAGCTCGTTTTCTGCCGGGTCAGCGGCTCGAGCCGCCGCGTCGAATGCCGGAGCTGGTGACACCCGAGCCGGACGACCTCCCGTTGGCCGAACTCGTTGCCGCGGACCTCGAAATCGACCTTGCGGCGGCGGACGGTTTGTGCGGCGAGTGGTTCGACGAGGCTCTGCGGAGCGCTGCCGAAGAGGGCCTGCCGGCCGGTTCGTTGCGCTTCGAGGGGATCGGCACCGTCCGCTACGACGAGGCACGGCGGCCGGGCGGCCTGTTCATCGCCGACCCCGAGCTGCTCGAGATGCTCAATCCGTTGCCGGCCGAACCGTTGGTGGTTCCGACAGCCGCACGACAACTCGGCGGCGGCAGACCCTCGGGGCACGGCAGGCAGCCGCGGCGAGGCCCCCGAGGACCTCAGGGCAAAAATCCGCACCGCTACACGGTTTCGTTCCTGGCCGTCGTGATCGCGGCAGCAGCCTTAGGGTACGTGACCTACTACCTGTGGACGCACACCGACCTATTCGCCGGCCTGTTGAGCCGCTAAAGAGGTTTTCGGCCCGGAATTTGCGGGCCGAAACAAAAAACCGTTGGCATTTTCGCCCGAAACTCCTTAACTTCGGGGTATCAAACCACACACAACACACGACCTATGTTTCCGATACTGAAAGATTCGCCCCTGTTTGCGGGGCTCGACCAGCAGACCATCGACACGCTGCTCGAACACGCGTCGTACACAACGACAACCTTCGACACCGACACCTACATCGCTCGCCGGGACACGGCCTATTCGGGTCTGATGATTATTCTTCGGGGTTCGGTGCGCGGCGAAGTGACGGACGCGGCCGGACACCGCCGCACGATCGACAACATCGTCGCTCCGCAGCTGATCGCTCCGGCATTCCTGTTCGGGGGGTACAACCGCCTGCCGATCGACGTGGTGGCCAACGAAAACGGAACCGAGATCCTCACCCTGCACCGCGGAGGACTGTTCGAGATGATGCAGGAAAACATGATCGTCCTGTCGAACTTCATCGACATCATCTCGAACCGGGCCAACTTTTTCTCGCGCAAGATCTATGCGCTGTCGGTACTGATGCTGACCGAGAAGGTAGCCGCTCTGCTGCTGTCGACCTCCTCGCCGGCGACCGACACCGTGCCGCTCGACAAGACCCGGATGGCCGACGAACTGCAGATCACGCGCCACGCACTGGAACAGACGCTGGCCGAGCTGGCCAAGAAACGACTCATCGAACTCTCCGAAACGCAGATCGTCATTCTGAACCGTTCGGGGCTCGAATCGATGGTTGCGCCGCAGTAACTAACCGACCGCCCCATGACCCTATCGATCATCGTCGCCGTCGCCGCGAACGGCATCATCGGCAACAACGGCCAGATGCCGTGGCACATCAGTGAAGACCTGAAGCGGTTTCGACGCATCACCACGGGCCACCCGGTGGTGATGGGCCGGAAGACTTTCGAGTCGCTCGGCAACCGTCCGCTGCCGAACCGCACCAATATCGTTGTGAGCAGGAATCCTGCACTCACGGTGCCGGAAGGAGTCGTACGCGTCGAATCACTGGAGGTCCTCGACCGATTCGGCGCTTCGGATGACGAGATATTCATCATCGGTGGCGGAGAGATCTACCGACAGGCCTTGCCGATCGCCGACAAACTCTACCTGACCCGGATCGCGGCACACCCCGAGGGAGACACTCGCTTCCCGGAAATCGACACCGCAGTCTGGCAGATGGTCTATCACGAGTCCCACCCGGCGACGGACAACACCCCGGCTTTCGAGTTTATCGACTATAACCGAATTTAATTTCGTTTCTTTGCATTCGGTCATTGACTACGGGAGGGTACCGTACCTTTTCTGAAGAAAAGGTACCCAAAAGACTTTCGAAAGTGCTTCGCACTTTAAAGCCATTCGGGTTACAAGGTTCTCAGCCCGTTCGTGGGCCGGGGATTCTTCCGAGGGCGCAAAGTCTTTGCACTGCATCATGCGCCCCGGAGAACCCCGACCCACAGTCGGCAGACACTGTACCGAGATAGAGTTAGGATGCGTAAGCATCCTTGAAAGTTTTTTTGGTTCTTTTTGTTCACAAAAAGAACAGTTCCGTACAGTAGCCAAACATGGCTACAAAGAAATTAAAATTAGATACATGATAACGACAGAACAGATTAAAGAGCTTGTAAGGCGCCAGGATGCGCTGAGGAGGCATCTTTGACTTGGACGGTAAGCGTCAGGAGTTAAAGGAAGAAGAGGCGCAGACCTTAGCGCCGGACTTTTGGGACGACGCCGAGCAGGCGCAGGCCCAGTTGAAGAAAGTAGCCGCCATCAAGTCTTGGGTGACGGATTACGATGCTATTGCCACGGCGATGGAGGAGTTGAGCCTCGTCCCGGAGTTCATCCGCGAGGGAGCGGCGTCGGAGGAGGACTTGGACGCTGCTTATGCGAAGGCTTTGGGGTTGATCGAGGCATTGGAAATGCGCAACATGTTGCGCTCCGAGGAGGACAAGATGGGAGCCATCATGGAGATCAACTCCGGCGCCGGAGGAACCGAGGCGCTGGATTGGGCATCGATGCTGCTGCGGATGTACACGCGGTGGGGAGAACGCAACGGATACACGGTCAAGGCATTGGACATCCAGGACGGAGACGAGGTGGGGGTAAAATCGGCCATGATCGAGTTCGTGGGGGATTATTCCTACGGGTACCTCAAGAGCGAAAACGGGGTGCATCGGATGATGAGGCTGTCGCCGTTCAACGCCAACAACAAGCGGCAGACGACGTTTGCGAGCGTTTTCGTATCGCCGGCGGTGGACGACACGATCGAAATCACGATCAATCCGGGGGATATCAAGTGGGACACCTACCGGAGCAGCGGCGCCGGCGGGCAGAACGTCAACAAGGTGGAGACGGGTGTCCGGCTGTACCACATTCCGACGGGGATCGTGATCGAGAACACCGAGACGCGTTCGCAGATCATGAACAAGGAGAACGCCCTGCGGATCCTGCGGTCGAAGCTCTACCAGCTGGAGATGGAGAAACGGCAGGCCTTGCAGGCGGAACTGGAGGGACAGAAGAAGAAGATCGAGTGGGGCTCTCAGATTCGGAGCTACGTGTTCGACGACCGGCGGGTCAAGGACCACCGGACATCGCACCAGACCTCGGATGTCGACCGGGTGATGGACGGCGAGATCGACGACTTCATCAAGGCTTACCTGATGGAATTCGGCGGAGAGGTGTGATTTGGCGTTTTTCTTGAGGGGGGGGTGAATTCCAGTCAGATAACCCATAAAACACCCTATGGCCCCGGGCTTCCGCGACGCCGAAAGCAACAGAGGCGCCGGTGCATTGCACAGTGTCGGCATCAACGGGTTCAGTTGGTCGTCGACGGTGTCCGGCTCCAATGTCCGCTTCTTGGACTTCCACCCCACCTGGCTCGAACCGCAGGATGGCAACAGCCGTGGGTACGGTTTTCCGTTGCGTTGCCTCCAGGAATAGGGAGAGGACGTCCCGGCCCCGGGCTACCGCGACGCCGAAAGCAACAGAAGCGCCAGTGCATTGCACAGTGTCGGCATCAACGGGTTCAGTTGGTCGTCGACATTTACGGGCTCCAGCGCCCACTACTTGGGCTTCAACTACGGCTTTCTCGCCCGAATGGCCAGCAAAACGCCCGGTGGGCGCGGTTTTCAGTTGCGGTGCCTCCAGGAAGAGGGTACCCGTTGGGTGGCTTGCTGGGGTTGTCTCTGCCTAATCTCCAACCGGGCCTTTCGGGCGAGAAAGTCTGAGGACCGGACGGCGGAGAAAGTTCGGCCTTGCGCCCCCCGAGGCGCTACGCGCCTGGGCGACAAGGCCGGCAACTCTGCGAGTCGCGACCCACTCAGCCAAACTTCTCAGCCCAAGACTCACCCGCTTTTCTCCGCATACAGCCGCCTTGAAGAGGCGAGCGGCCGGACGCCTCCCCCTCGGGAAGGACGCACTGCGTCTTTTACTGCCAGCCTCTACCCTAAGCGAAACCTCCCGGGCGGCTGCCCCGGAAAACTACTCTGCCCCACAGTCATTGCCCGCGCGCCTTGGCGATTCATTCTATTTCGCCGAGTGCGAAATAGTTGAATCGCTCTTAAGGCGGGGCGCGCAGGGGCTTGAGGGAACTGCCCTACGCGGGCGGCGGCCCTTACGCCGGGCGGGCGGTGCCTCCCGGCACTCGGTACTGGCCTGACGGAAGAGAAAATACCACGGACGAAAATTTCACAAACCCACACCGACAAACAAGCGGACGGGAACTGCCCTTGCAGGCAGTTCCCGTCCACAATCAAATCTCCCTCCGAAAGCTACAAGTCCAACACCGTATTCCAGCCGTGCCGGTCCTCCACCTCGCCGTGCTGAATCGCAACCAACTCGTCGTACAACTTCTTGCTCCACAGCCCGACCCCCTCGCCGAAACGGTAGGTCTTCCCGTCCGCCGGGTCGAAGATCGTAGAGACCGGCGTAATCACCGCCGCCGTCCCGCAACAACCCGCCTCGCTGAACGTGTTCAGTTCGTCGAGTTCCACATGCCGCGCCTCGACCTCCATCCCGAAATCCGCGGCAATCTGGCGCAGACTTTTGTTCGTGATGGAAGGGAGGATCGAATGCGACGCCGGCGTAATGTAATGCGCCCGTCCCCCATCCGCCGCCCCGTCGACGCGAATCCCGAAGAAGTTCGCCGCCCCGCACTCGTCGATATAGCGATGCTGTGCCGGATCCAAGTACAAGACACTGTCATATCCCTTTTCATGCCCCTCGAGCGCCGAGGTCAGGCTCGCCCCGTAATTCCCCCCCGCCTTCGTATGCCCCGTCCCGAACGGTGCCGCCCGGTCGTGCGTGCGGTCTACTATCGCACTGATCCCCTTCATCCCACCGCTGTAATACGGTCCCACCGGACTCACGAACATCAGCAAAAGCGTCTCGCCGGCCGGTTTGACCCCCAGCTGCGGTCCCGACCCGACGATCACCGGTCGGATATAGAGTGAACCGCCCGACTCGTACGGCGGAATATACTCCTTGTTGAGCGTCACCACCCGAGTGACCATCTCGCAAAAGAGTTCGACGCTCGGCACCCCCATCCGCAGGTACTCCGCCGAGCTTTGCATCCTCCGCGCGTTTTCGTCCATCCGGAACACCCGCACCTTTCCGTCCGGACAGCGGAAAGCCTTCAACCCCTCGAATGCCGTCTGCCCGTAGTGCAACGCCGTCGCCGCCATGTGCATCGTGACGGTCTCTTCGGCATGCTCCTCGATGTCGCCCCACTGCCCGTCGCGGCAGTAACACCGCACGTTCACCGGGGTCCGCGTGTACCCGAACTTCAGGTTGTTCCAGTCAATATTTTCCGGTCTCATATGTTGTATGTTTTTAAATTCGTTCGTTTTCTTTGACGTCTTTGCATGGGCTATATGGGAGGGTACCGTACCTTTTAACTTCGGTTTCCTCGCGTTACCTTGGTATAATGTGTAAACGGTCTTTGGGTTGTAGGGTACTGTACCTTTTCTGAAGAAAAGGTACCCAAAAGACTTTCAGCTAGCATA
>CAJTNK010000045.1:5959-9805 GCA_910577885.1 uncultured Rikenella sp. | reverse complement strand
TACTGTACCTTTTCTGAAGAAAAGGTACCCAAAAGACTTTCAGCTAGCATACGCTATGCCTTAGGCTCCGCAATCCTCAGGTTGTGGGTGGGGCGTTCGGCACGGCGCGTCATGCGTAAATTACCTTAGCGCGCCGATGCCAAACGTCCCCACCCAAATACCAGGCTGACACGGCCAAAGCATCCCAACGGGATGCGTGCTAAAGTTTTTCTGGTTCTTTTTGACTTCGTCTTCCTCGCGCTACCTCGGCAAAGCCCGTAAACGGTCTCTGCCCTCGGTACGCTGCTCGGTTGTTCACAAAAAGAACAGTTCCATACAGTAGCCAAAAACGGTTTTCAAATTACCGAAAGCAAAATGAGCGAAGCGAAGTTAAAAAGAACTGTTCCGGCTCGTAGCCAATGAACGGGCAACAAGAAAAAGGACCGATTTAAACTCATCACTCGAGTTCCCAGTCCGCGCCGTCCTTGCGGTCCTTGACCCGGATCCCCAGCGCCGCCAACCGATCACGAATCAGGTCCGACGTCGCCCAATCTTTCGCCGCCTTGGCCTGCTGCCGCACCTCGAGCACCATGTCGATCACCCCGCCCAAGCGGTCGTTACCGCCCGCGCCCGGAGCCGCCGCTCCGCCCTCCGCCGAGAGCGAAAGCCCCAGCAAATCGCCCAAAATACGGTCGAAAGTATTCCGCAGTGTTTTCAAATCCTCTTCCGTTGCCGCGAGTGTCCCGTCGTTCAACGCATTGACATGCCGCACCCAGTCGAACAACCGGGCGATCGCCACCGGACTGTTCAGATCGTCGCACAACGCCTCCTCACACTCACCCAACAGCCCCGCCGGCGACGGTATGGTAGACGTAGCAGCCGGCGTCAAACGCCCCGAAGCCAGCAGTCCCCAAGCCTTCATCAACCGTTCGAGCCCCTTCTGAGCCGCCTGCAACGCCTCGTCGCTGAAATCGAGCGTCGACCGGTAGTGCGCCTGGAGAATGAAAAAACGGATCACCATCGGCGAATATGCCTGCGACAGCAACGGATGATCCCCCGTGAAGAACTGTTCGAGGGTGATGAAATTGCCGAGCGACTTGCCCATCTTCTGTCCGCCGATCGTCACCATGTTGTTGTGGACCCAGTACTTGGCCGAGGCATGACCCAGCGCCGCCGTCGACTGGGCGATCTCGCACTCGTGATGCGGGAACATCAGGTCCATCCCCCCCCCGTGAATGTCGAACCGTTCGCCGAGGTACTTGGCCCCCATCGCCGAACACTCCATGTGCCACCCCGGAAACCCCTCGCTCCACGGACTCGGCCACCGCATGATATGCTCCGGCGAAGCCTTCTTCCACAAAGCGAAGTCCGCCGCGAACCGCTTTTCCCCCTCGTAATCCTCCGACCGACCCCCCGACTGCATGTCGTCCAGGTTCCGACCGCTCAGAATCCCGTAATTATGCCCATCGGAAACGTACTTCCGAACGTCGAAATAGACCGACCCATTGCTCACATACGCATACCCCGCATCCAAAATCGCCTGCGTCATGGCCATCTGCTCGATGATATGCCCCGAGGCGTGCGGTTCGATCGACGGCCGCAGCACCCCCAGCCGATCCATGAACTCATGGTACCGATTGGTGTAGTACTGCGCCACCTCCATCGGCTCCAGCTGCTCCAGCCGCGCCTTTTTGGCGATCTTGTCCTCTCCGGCATCGGCGTCATTCTCGAGGTGCCCCACGTCCGTGATGTTCCGCACGTAGCGCACCTTGTACCCCTCGTACCGCAGCAGCCGGAACAGCAGGTCGAACGTCACCGCCGGCCGCACGTGCCCCAAGTGCGGATCGCCGTAAACGGTCGGCCCGCAGACGTACATCCCCACCGCCGGCGCATGCAGCGGTTCGAAGAGCTCTTTGCGACGCGAAAGCGTATTGTAGAGGTAGATCGGTTTGGCCATAAATCTCGAGAGTATAGTGCAAAAATATTAAATTTGGGACACCAATGTATCGGCTATGTACAAAAACTTGACGGAATATATCGCCGCGCTGGAGAAGGCAGGCGAGTTGAGGCGGATCGCGGCACCGGTGGACCCGGTGTTGGAGGCGGCCGAGCTCACCGACCGGCAGGCCAAACAGCCGGGTGGCGGCGAGGCTCTGCTTTTCGAACGGACCGGGACGGAGTTTCCGATCCTGACCAACATGCTGGGGTCCGAGCGGCGGATCTGCCTGGCGCTGGGGGTCGAGCGGCTGGAGGAGGTCGGCGAACGGATCGAGGCGCTGTTCGCCGAGGCCGTGCGCCCCAAAACGGGGTGGATGGATAAGCTGCGGCTGCTGCCGCTGCTGGGCGAGGCGTCGGCGTGGCTGCCGCGCACGGTCTCTCGGCGCGGCGAGTGTCAACAGGTGGTGTGGCAGGGCGACGAGGTGGACCTCGGCCGCCTGCCGGTGTTGCAGTGCTGGCCCCACGACGGCGGTCGGTTCGTGACGCTGCCGCTGGTCCACACCGTCGACCCGGAGACCGGCGTACGGAACGTCGGGATGTACCGGATGCAGGTCTTCGACTCGCGCACCACGGGGATGCACTGGCACCGACACAAGACCGGCGAACGCCACTATCAGGAATACAAAAAGCGGGGCGAGCGGATGCCCGTCGCGGTCTGCCTCGGCGGAGACCCCGTTTACACCTACTGCGCGACGGCTCCGCTGCCGGACGGCGTGGACGAGTACCTGTTGGCCGGATTCCTGCGCCGACGACCGGTGGAGCTGGTGCGGTGCCTGACCAACGGCCTGAGCGTACCGGCCGACTGCGACTTCGTCCTCGAGGGCTATGTCGACCCCGAGGAGCCGAAGGTCATCGAAGGAGATTTCGGCGACCACACGGGATTCTACTCCCTCCGGGACCTCTACCCGCGGTTCCACGTCACCTGCATCACCCACCGCCGCGGAGCCGTATGGCCCGCGACGCTCGTGGGGATTCCCCCTATGGAGGACGCCTGGATCCAGCTGGCCACCGAACGGATCTTCTTGGCTCCGATCCGACTGGCCGTCGCGCCCGAGGTCACCGACCTTTGGATGCCGCCCGCCGGAGTCGCCCACAACCTGGCTGTGTGCGTGATCGACAAAAGCTACCCGGGGCAGGCACTCAAAGTGGCCAACGCCCTCTGGGGGGCGGGACAGATGAGTTTCAACAAGTTCCTCGTGGTCCTCTCGGCCGAAGACACGGCCGGGGTCTCGGGCGAAGGGTACGTCGAGGCGATCCGCGAACGGCTCCACCGGTTCGACCCCGCGCGGGACGCACTCTTCTCACGGGGGGTGCTGGACGTGCTGGACCACGCGGCGCCTCAAACCGGATTCGGCGGCAAGCTCTGCCTGGACCTCACCCGCAAACTCCCCGAAGAGGGAGGCGAGCTCCCGCGACGCGACGACATACCGATCGAAATCCTGTGGGACGACTTTGTCCGCAAAGCCGGACTCGGGTTCGACGAGCTGCTGTGGCTCGCCACGGGCAACACGGACCCGGGACGCGACATCTCGACCACTCCCCATGGCCGGTTGAGGCTCGACGCGCGCTTCAAACCCGAAGCCGTAGACCGAGGCTGGCCCAACGTCGTCACCATGTCACCGGCGATGATCTCCCGGGTCGACGCTCGCTGGACGGACTACGGCTTCCCCTCCCCGCCGATCCCTTCACCCTCCCTCCGCTACCTCCCGCTCGTCCGTTCCGACAAGGCCGAACTCTAATCCTACGACTTTCCGCTCTCTTTGCCTTCCTTCTCGCCACCCGGCAATTGGCAAACCGTGTTTGGTGGCCGGATAGAACTGTTCTCTTTGTGAACAAAGAGAACCAGAAAAACTTTCGAGGATGCTTGCG
>CAJTNK010000045.1:0-5822 GCA_910577885.1 uncultured Rikenella sp. | reverse complement strand
CCGGATGGCTTAAAAGTGCGAAGCACTTTGCTAAAGTTTCTTTGGTACTTTCTGTTCACAGAAAGTACAGTACCCTCCAACCCAAAGACCGTTTACACATTACACCGGAGCAACAAGAGGAAAGCAAAGGTAAAAAAAGAACAGCACCCTCCTGGTTACCAAAGCATTGACCATAGGGAGTAAAAAGGAACGATTAAAAGTCGTACCTTTGGGGCGAGAAAAGTTTTAGCGATGGCTTGGAAGACCTTAAGAAAGATACGGAATTATGTGAGCGACCCGGCGCATCACCGTCGGATCACGATCGTATTTTGGAGCATTCTGATAGTGCCGCCGGCGATATTGGGGACCTTGTTGTTGTTGATCGGTTTCGGGGCATTCGGCAAGCTGCCGACGTTCGAGGAGTTGGAGAATCCGCGGAGCAACTTGGCCACGGAGGTGATTTCGGCCGACGGGAAGAGCATCGGGAGTTACTTTATCGAGAATCGGTCGTACGTCGACTATGGGGATCTGTCGCCGAACCTGGTGGCTGCGTTGGTGGCTACGGAGGATGCCCGGTTTTACAGCCACTCGGGGATCGACTTTCTGGGGCTGGCGCGGGTCGGCTTCAAGACCGTGCTGCTCGGCGACCGGACCCAGGGCGGGGGGTCGACCATCAGCCAACAGCTGGCCAAGAACCTCTACCCGCGCGACACGACCCACAGTTCGGGGATAGCCAAGGCCGGGAAGCTCGTCATTGCGAAGCTCAAGGAGTGGATCACGGCCGTGATGCTGGAACACAACTACACGAAAGAGGAGATCATGGCGATGTACCTCAACACGGTGGAGTACGGATCGAATGCCTTCGGGATCAAGTCCGCGTCGGCGACCTTCTTCAACAAGACCCCCGACGCGCTGACGCCGGAAGAGGCAGCGATGCTGGTAGGGGTGGTGAACGCGCCGAGCCGCTACAGCCCGAAACGCAATCCGGAGCGGGCTTTGAGACGGCGGAACACCGTGCTGGAGCGGATGGGGAGCGCCGGTTTTCTGACCCGCGACGAGGTTCGGACGCTGACCGCCAAGCCCATCGAGCTGGACTACCACCCCGTGTCGCATAACGAAGGGGCGGCCACTTATTTCCGGGAGATGCTGCGGCTCTACATGACCGCCAACGAACCCAAACGCCGCCAGTTCTCCACCGACTGGGACTACGAGCAGGAGATGAAGCGGTGGCAGAACGACCCGTTGTACGGCTGGTGTAACAAGAACACGAAGGCCGACGGAACGCCATATAACCTCTACAAAGACGGCTTGAAGATCTACACGACGATCGACTCGCGGATGCAGCGGTACGCCGAAGAGGCGGTGGTCGAACACCTCTCGAAGACCGTCCAGCCGCTCTTCGACAAACAGCGGAAAGCCGCCAAAAACATCTTCTTCGGCATCCCGAAGTCCGAACAGGAGAAAATCATGCGGCGGTCGATCTTGCAGAGCGACCGCGGACTGGCCATGAAACAGGCCGGAATGAGCGAAGACCGGATTCTGGCCGAGTTCGAAAAACCGATCCGGATGTCCGTCTTCAGCTACCGCGGCGAACGGGATACCACCCTCTCGCCGCGCGACTCGATCCTCCACATGAAATCGTTCCTGCGGGCGGGGTTCATGGCCATGGACCCGGCTACGGGATACGTCACGGCCTATGTCGGCGGGAGCAACTTCCGATACTTCAAGTACGACATGGCGCGGCAGGGGAAACGACAAGTCGGGTCGACCATCAAACCGTTCATCTACACCTTCGCGTTCGACATGCTGGGCTATAACCCGTGTACGATGGTGCCCAACTCGCCGGTGACGATCGAGACCCCCCAAGGACCCTGGTCGCCCAAAGAGGCCGGCAAGGTGGCTCAGGAAGGGGAGCCCCATCCGCTCTACTGGGGGCTGGCCAACAGCCGCAACAACTACTCGGCCTGGATCATGAAACAGACCCAGCCGCAAGCCGTGGCCGACATGATCCACAAAGTGGGAATCAGCAGTTATATCGACCCGGTGTATGCCTTGTGCGTCGGGACGCCGCAAGTGTCGGTATTCGAGATGGCGGGGGCTTTCAGCACCTTCGCCAACCGCGGGGTACACACCGACCCGTTTTTCGTCACCCGCATCGAAGACAAGCAGGGGAACGTCTTGGCTTCGTTCTCGCCCCAGACCCACGACGCCATCAACGAACAGACGGCCTACACGATGCTCGACATGCTCAAACGGGTCGTTTCGGGAGGGACGGCGGGGAGGTTGCGCTACCAGTTCAACCTCACCGGCGAGATGGGCGGAAAAACCGGAACCACGAACAACAATGCCGACGCGTGGTTCATGGGCGTGACGCCGCAGGTCGTTGCCGGGACCTGGGTAGGCGGCGAAGACCCGGCCACCCACCTGCTCAGCAGCGCGGACGGTTCGCGGATCGCCCTGCCGATCTTCGGCCTCTTCATGTCGAAAGTCTACAAGGACAAATCGCTGGGGATCAGTATGAGCGACCGGTTCATGGAGCCGATCGGGGTGGTGAAATACAACTGCGACCCGCATCAGGTGGTGGCCCCGATCGGGAACGACGACTCGGGCGAGGGAGGCGACGAGTTCTTCCAGTAGATATCTCTGTAGCAGCCTACCACCTACCTTACAAGAGAGAGAGTACCTATGCAACAATACCTGGACTTACTGCGGCACGTCCGCGACCACGGCGTCCGGAAGAGCGACCGCACCGGAACCGGAACGATCAGCGTATTCGGCCATCAGATGCGGTTCGACCTGCAGGCCGGTTTTCCGTGCCTGACGACCAAGAAACTCCACCTGCGCTCGATCATCCACGAACTGCTTTGGTTCCTGAACGGCGACACCAACATCAAGTACCTGAACGACAACGGGGTGACGATTTGGGACGAGTGGGCCGATCCGCAGACGGGGGACCTGGGGCATGTCTACGGCTACCAGTGGCGGAGTTGGCCTACGCCCGAGGGGGGACATGTGGATCAGATCGCGCAGCTGGTCGACTCGCTGCGGAACAACCCGGACAGTCGGCGGCATATTGTTTCGGCCTGGAACGTGGCCGACATTCCGAATATGGCTTTGCCGCCGTGCCATGCGCTGTTTCAGTTCTACGTGGCCGACAGGCGACTCAGCTGTCAGCTCTACCAGCGTTCGGCGGATCTGTTCTTGGGGGTGCCGTTCAACATCGCCTCTTATGCCTTGCTGACCCGGATGATGGCGCAGGTGGTGGGACTCGAACCGGGTGAGTTCATCCACACGCTGGGCGACACGCACATCTACCTGAACCACCTGGAACAGGTCGAAACGCAATTGGCCCGGACTCCGCGTCCGCTGCCGACCTTGCGGATCAATCCGGAGGTACGGGACATTTTCGGATTTCGTTACGAAGATTTCACCCTCGAGGGGTACGATCCGTGGCCGGGGATCAAGGCGCCGATATCGGTCTGAGGTTGGGCCTTCAGACAAACGCCGCCCAATAGACGAAGCCGTCGTCAATTAACGAAGCCGCCCCCGCCTCAAACCGTCCGGAGGTATTTCTCGTAGATCTTCTTGCGCAACTCGTTGAGCGACTCCAACCGACGGATAATCTCCTGCGCCTCCTCCATCGTCTCGATCCCCAGCAGCTCCTTTTGGAGCGACGCGATAATCGAGCTCACGACCTTCGACTTGTAGATCGTGATGGCTTTCGGAATCGCCTCTCCGAGCCGTTCGCGCTCGGTCGACACCCGAATCTCGTAGCGTTCCCACATCCGGCTCGGCGCATAGGTCTCCTCCTCGGTGAGCAGGTCGACCACCAGCGAAGCCACCTCCGGCGACGGGTGGTTGATAAAGTGGTTGACCTCCGGAATGCGGTTCTCCTGGCGGAAAATCCGTGCAAACTCCTCGTAGATCTGCCGACACAACGGATCGTGCATCTCGATACGGTCCATCTCCAGGTCATTGACAATCACCTCGGCCACCCCCATCGACACGATCTCGGTCGGCGACATCGCAAAGTCGAAATTCTCCCCGCCGTACTTCAACAGGTAGCCCACCAACTCCCGCTCCAACCGCCTCAACTCCCGGTTCAACCCCTGTTCCGCAAAACTGAGCTTCGGCGCCAAGTCCACCGCCCCGGCCGGTTCCGAAGCCGGTCTCTCGGGCGAAAACCCCGGCCCGGCCGATGCCCCTCCCCCTTCGTGCCGCTGCAGGAACTGTTCCTTGCGCCGCTGGTTGTCCATCGCCTCCCTGCCCGCCTGTCCGTCCACCATCGTGATCTGCTTGCGCGCCACCTCCCGGATCAGAATATCTTCGTCGATCTCGAGCTTCCGCGCACAATCCCGGACAAAAACCGCCCGGTCGATCGCCTCCGGAATCACGGCGATCGAATCCACCACACTCGAGATCACCTCGGCCCGTTTGATCGGATCCTCGGCCGCATCGCCCAACAGAATTCGCGTCTTGAACGAGATGAAATCCTCCTCATGCTCCTCGACATAGCCCTGGAGCTCCGTGGCATTGTGGGTCCGGGCGAACGAATCGGGGTCCTCGCCCTCCGGCAGCAACACGCACCGCACCGTCATCCCCTCCCGCAGAATCATATCGATCCCCCGCATCGACGCCTTGATACCCGCCGCATCGCCGTCGTAAATCACCGTAATGTTTTTCGTAAACCGCCGCACGAGCTTGATCTGCTCCACCGTGAGCGACGTCCCGGACGACGCCACGACGTTTTCGACCCCGGACTGGTGCATCTGCAGGACGTCCGTATACCCCTCCACCAGGATACAGCGGTTGAACTGCGTGATGGCCTTCTTCGCGAAGTAGATCCCGTACAGGGTATTGCTCTTGTGATAGATCTCGCTCTCGGGCGAATTGAGGTACTTGGCCACCTTCTTGTCGGTGCGGAGCGTCCGCCCCCCGAAAGCGATGACCCGCCCCGAGAGCGAATGGACCGGAAACATCACCCGACCGCAAAACCGGTCATAATACTCCCCCCCACTCCGATCATTGGCCGTCTCGCGTTTGATCGTCAGCCCCGTCCCCACCAGAAACTCCTCCCGATACCCCCCCTCCAGCGCAGCCCGTGTCATGGCATCCCCCTTGGCCGGACAATACCCCAGCTGAAACTTGGCGATCGTCGCATCCGTAAACCCCCGCTCCCGAAAATACCCGACCCCGACACTCTCCCCCTCCGGGGTCCGAAGCTGATCCGCAAAGTACTGATTGGCCCACGAGGTCACAATCATCATACTCTCCCGATCGTCGTTCCGCTGCTTCTCCTCGGGCGACTGCTCGCGCTCCTTCACCTCGATCCCGTACTTCCGAGCCACCCACTTCAACGCCTCGACATAACTCAACCCCTCGTGTTCCATCACGAAACTGATCGCATTTCCCCCCTTCCCGCAACCGAAACATTTATACAAACCCTTCGACGGCGAAACAACGAACGACGGAGTCTTCTCGTTATGGAACGGACAGCAAGCCTGATAGTTGACCCCCTTTTTCTTGAGGGTAACGAAATCGCTCACCACCTCCACGATATCGGCGGCCGCAAAAATCCGGTCTACTGTCTGACGATCGATCATAACGGAACAAAGTTAACGAAATTCCATACCCTTTCATTATATTTGTGTTGTCTGTTCTTTAGCGACGGGAGGGTACTGTACCTTTTACCTGCGATTTCCTCGTGTTACTTCGGTATAATCTGCTAATCGCTCTTTGTGCTGGAGGGTACTGTTCTTTTTGTGAACAACCGACGCTGCCAGCGAGTGCAGAGCGGGCTCGCACGCTATGGCGAGCGGCGAGGAGGAAAACAAGCGCAGCGC
>CAJTNK010000044.1 GCA_910577885.1 uncultured Rikenella sp. | reverse complement strand
TCCGAAAATTTCTCACCCGGCAGGCCCGGTTCGAGTGCCGAGCGGCACCCCCAGCAAAACACCCAACGGGTGCGAGCGGTACCCGGTGAAAAATATTTGGAAGAAAATTTGATATGAGTTACCTTTAGAGAATCAAGAATGAACCTTAAAAAAAGAGACGTTATGAGCATACGGAAATGGATCGGTACGATGATGGTACTGACTGTCTGTCTGGTGATGGTCGGGGGCGGAAGCCCGGTACGGGCCCAGCAAAACACGACGACCCGGGCGGAGCAGGTGGACAGCTGGATGGAAGAGGGCCGGTTTCAGTTCCTGCCCGACCTGTTGCAGGCCGAGGAGGGGATGGCGGCCACGGTGCAGGGGTATTTCAACAAAACACCCGGATTCCCGCTGTGGTTATTGATGGATATGGGAGGTGCGCTGGTGGTCGATCAGGACCATTTTGCGGTCAATAGCCTCGAGAAGGATCCGGAGGGGGTGTGGATGATGAATCTGAGCTGTATGGACTCGGTGAATGGGTTTTTCATGCTCGATTTGGCGGTGGATTCGAAGAACGGCGAGGCCGCTTTGAAGATCTCGACGGCGGGGGAGGGGGATATCGCCATGTACCAGGGGAGGGTGGGGCCGTACAAGGGTCCGGACCGGCCTGAGTTCAAGAACGAGAAGCAGGCGGAGGAGGCGATGAGGACGGCGGCGATGATCGATACGCTGGTTCCGGCGATGAGGTTCCGCGTGAAGCTCAATTCGGAACTCTACGGGCCGAAATCGGAGGTGAATGTGTTGCCGAATCTCGTCCGGTTGTGGGATCCGAGGCAGTTCCGGATGGGGGATTACGAGGTGGTGTGCTGCGAAAAGCAAAACGGCGTGTGGTACGTGCGGTTGCAGCTGGTCGAAGGGACGGAGGTCAGCGAACCGATGTACCTCGACCTGGCGATCGACTCCTGGACCGGGAAGGTCAACTATCGACGGAGTTTGGCCGATCGTCTGAGGATCAATTGGCGGGCGATTTCGGACGGGGAGGTTGTCGGGCAACCCGAGGCGAATATCTGGAGCGATAAAGGGAAAAAATAAGGGGCTCTTTCGCCTTTTCCCGGGCGAAGAATCGGGCGGCGGGTCGGCGAAGAGCGAAAAAAGCGTAATTTTGTGGGTGGTCGTCCTCTGCCAGGCGGGCTGAGGAGGGCTGCCCCTCGTTGTTGTATGTTTCGGGGGGTGTGTTTTTGAGCGGATTTTATGGAAAAAGGTAAATTGGAAGAACGATCGGCCGCTTCGGAGCGGGAGCGGGTGGTGCTGGTGGCCGTCGTGCGCGACAGGCAGGAGGTGAGGGAGGCCGAGGAGTATTTGGACGAGCTGCGGTTCCTGGCCGAGACGGCCGGACTGGAGACCGTCGCTACGTTCATGCAGAAACTTCCGTCGCCCGATAAGCGGACTTTCGTGGGGAGCGGCAAGTTGCAGGAGATCAAGGAGTATATCGCCGCTTCGAAAGAGGACGACGGCGACGGGAGCGGCGGAGTGAGCGCGGTGATTTTCGACGACGAACTCTCGCCGTCGCAGACCCGGAACCTGGAGCGGGAGCTCGGGATCAGGATTCAGGACCGTACGCGTTTGATCTTGGATATTTTCGCACAGCGGGCCACGACGGCTTATGCGAAGACGCAGGTGGAGTTGGCGCAGTTGCAGTACCTGTTGCCTCGGTTGACGGGGATGTGGACCCACCTGGAACGGCAGAGAGGGGGGACCGGAACGCGCGGCGGGGCGGGGGAGCGGGAGATCGAGACCGACCGGCGGATCATTCGCGACCGGATTGCGCGGCTCAAGGAGCAGTTGGTGAAGGTCGACCGGCAGATGGCTACGCAGCGCAGCGGCCGGGGGTCGATGGTGCGGGTGGCACTGGTGGGGTATACGAACGTCGGGAAGTCCACGCTCATGAACCTGCTGAGCAAGAGCGAGGTGTTTGCCGAGAACAAACTCTTCGCCACGCTCGATACGACGGTGCGGAAGGTGGTGCTCGACAACCTGCCGTTCCTGCTGTCGGATACCGTCGGGTTTATCCGGAAGCTGCCCACGCAGCTGGTCGAGTCGTTCAAGTCGACGCTGGATGAGGTGCGGGAGGCCGATTTGTTGCTGCACGTGGTGGACATTTCGCACCCGAACTTCGAGGACCAAATTGCGGTCGTGAACCAAACTTTGCGGGAGATCGGGGCGGGGGATAAACCGGTGTTTTTGATTTTCAACAAGATAGACGCCTATACGTACGTCGAGAAGGAGGCCGACGATCTGTTGCCCGAGACGCGCGAGAATTGGACTTTGGAGCAGTTGCAGCACAGTTGGATGGCGCGGAACGAGGGGAGTCCTTGTATTTTCATTTCGGCCCGTCAGCGGACCAACCTCGACCGGCTGCGGAAGGATCTGTACGGTATGGTGCGGGAGATACACGAGGGGCGGTATCCGTTTAACAACTACTTGTATTGATGGAGGGGAGTGTGTTGCAGGACCGGGTGCTGGCGGCGATCCGCTCGGCGGAGCGGTTCGACGAGTCGTTGGCCTTGGCGGTGTTTCGGTTCCAGGCCCGGGCTTGCGAGCCGTACAGGCGGTATGTCGATCTGTTGGGGATCGATCCGGCGGCGGTCGGTTCGATCGGGGAGGTGCCGTACCTGCCGGTGGAGTTTTTCCGGAGTCACCGGGTGTGGAGCGCGGCGGGGGACCGTGAGCCGGAGACCGTTTTTACGAGCAGCGGGACCACGGGGACTGAAACGAGTCGGCACTATGTCTGTTCGACCGCTTTGTACGACGAGGCGTTTACACGCGGTTTCGAGCGTTTCTACGGGGCGGCGGAGGGGTGGAGCATCTTTGCGCTGCTGCCGTCGTATATGGAGCGGAGCGGCTCTTCGCTGGTTTGGATGGTCGAGCGGTTGCAGGCGAAAAACGGGGCTTGTGGTGGTTTTTATCTGTATGACCACGATAAACTGACCGTCGACCTGGAGATCGCGGCTCAGAGGGGTGAAAAAATCCTCCTGATCGGGGTTTCTTTCGCTTTGCTGGACTATGCGGAGTATCTCTCCGGTCGGGGCATCGCCTTGCGTCTGCCGGCCGATGCCGTGGTGATGGAGACCGGCGGGATGAAGGGGCGGCGGAGAGAGGTTTCACGTGAAACAATGCACGACGCCTTCCGACACGCTTTCGGCGTGGAGAGGGTCCACTCGGAGTACGGGATGACCGAACTCCTCTCGCAGGCCTATTCGACGGGAGAGGGGCTCTTCCGCTGCCCACCCTGGATGCGGGTCGCGACCCGCGACCTGCAGAGCCCGCTGCAACCCATCCCCGCCGGAGAAACCGGCGGTATCGATGTCATCGATCTGGCCAATCTCTGGTCCTGCTCGTTTCTCGCCATCCAGGACCGCGGGATCGTCTACCCCGACGGCTCGTTTCGCGTTCTCGGTCGGGTCGAGGGGGCGCAGATCCGGGGGTGTAACATGTTGATCGAATAAACCATGGCAGCAGCGGCGCATCTTCTCAAAAAACTGGTTTCCCAGACGGCGGTGTACGGCGTCAGCGCCATTCTGTCCAAGTTCCTGAACTACCTCCTCACCCCGTACCTTACCCGCATCCTGTCGGAGGAGGTCTACGGGCAGGTCAACCTGCTGTACGGCATTATTCCCTTTGCCAACGTCGTCCTGACGATGGGGCTGGCCACCGGCTACTTCCGGTATGCCGCCAAGTGTCAGACCCGGGGCGAGAAACAGCGGCTCTTTACCACCACCTGGGGAGCGGTGGCCGGGATGGCCCTGCTGTTCGGGGTTGTGATGGCGCTCGGCAACGGGTCGTTGGCCGAGACCATGCGGCTCGACCCGGCGTGCATCGCCGCGATGACCGCCCTGATCGTCGTGGACAACATCGCGGCCATTCCACAGGCCGCCTTGCGCGAGCAGGGAAGGGCCGTTTACTACACCATCGTCAACGTCACCGGCGTGGCGGTCAACGTCACCGCCTGCGTCCTCTTCTACACCTACGTGCCCGGGGCGGCGGAGAGTCCGCTGTGGGTCATTCTGGCCAATCTCCTGGCCAGTACCGTGTCGCTCGTGCTGTTGCTGCCGGCCGTACGCAAACTCGTCTCGAGCGCCTTTTCGTTCCGGCTCCTGCGGGGGATTTTCACCTACTCCATTCCGCTCATGATGGCCGGAATCATGGGCGTCGCCGGCGACTTCATCGACCGCCAGCTCATCTATTTCATGCTCCCGGTCGAGGTGGCCGATGCCGAACTGGGGGTCTATACGGCGGTGGCCAAGATCGCCGCCCTGCTCATGATCTTTCGGCAGATCTATACCCTCGGGGCCGAACCTTTCTTCCTGCAAGGCTTCTCGAAAGAGGAGTTCCGAGAGGCCAATGCCGCCGCGACGAAGTATTTCACGATTGCCGGAATCGCCATTTTTCTGCTGCTGGCACTCTTTTCGCGTGAGTTCGGATACATCGTGGGGTCCGATTTCCGAAGCGGGATGGGGGTTCTGCCTCTCTTGCTGCTGGCCAACCTCCTGGCGGGCATTTTGGTCAACCTCTCGTTCTGGTACAAGGCGGCCGACAAAACCCGCGTGGCGATCTACATCACCGGCCTTGGAGTGGCCGTGACGGTGGTTCTGAACGTGGCTTTGATTCCCTCGATGGGTTACCGGGGAGCGGCCGTGGCACGGGTCGTGTCGATGCTCCTGATGGTGGTGGTGAGCTACCTGCTCTGCCGGAAGTACTTTCCCGTGCCGTTCGACCTGCGCCGCATCGGATTCTATTTCCTGTTCGGCGGGGCGCTCTTCGGGCTCTCGAGGGCCACGGCCCTTTTACCCGACGGGGGACGAATCGCACTCAATTTTTTATTACTTTTGATCTACCTCCTTACGGCCTACCGAATGGAACTCGGCCGCAAAAGAGGTACAGTGCTTTGATATAAAACAATTCTTTAAAACGGGATAGAACTGTTCTCTTTGTGAACAAAGAGAACCAGAAAAACTTCAGAACGCATCCCGTTGGGATGCTTTGGCCGTGTCAGCCCGGTGTTTGGGTGGGGTTTTCCGGCGTGGCGCGATGAAGCAGTGATTACATTACGCGCCCGCCGAGAAAGCCCCACCCACAACCTTGAGGACTGCGGAGCCTAAGGCGTAGCGTATGCTATCTGAAAGTCTTTTGGGTACCTTTTCTTCAGAAAAGGTACAGTACCCTCTCCTGTCATTAAAGCATGTTTTATAATCAAAGAAATAGACAACATTTATGGAAAGAGTAAAAGTTATCAACCGGTCGGGACATGCTTTGCCGGCTTATGAGACGGCCCAGGCCGTGGGGTTGGATGTCCGGGCAGCTACGACGGAGCCGATTGTGTTGGGTTCGTTGGAGCGGGCGATGGTCCCGACGGGTCTTTATTTTCAGATTCCGGAGGGGTATGAGATTCAGGTACGTCCGCGGAGCGGGTTGGCGGCGAAGCATGGGGTGACGGTGATTAATTCGCCGGGGACGATCGATCCGGACTATCGGGGGGAGTTGAAGGTTCTGTTGGTGAACCTTTCGAACGAACCGTTCGTGGTGGAGCCGGGCGAGCGGGTTGCCCAGTTGGTTTTCGCGCGTTATGAGCGGCTGGCGTGGCAAGAGGCCGTGGTGCTGGACGAGACGCAGCGCGGGGCGGGAGGGTTCGGATCCACCGGGGTGAAATAATATCTCATAGCGAGAGCACGTGTTTTTGGATAGGTTTAAATACATTGTTTTCAGCCTGTTGCTCTTCTCTGCGGGGGTAGGGGAGTCGGCTGCTGCCGCCGAGCGGCGCCGGGAGCGGGCTTCGTTGCTCTACCTCGAGGGGGTCGAGCGGCAGAGTCTCGGGACGCTGCGCGAGGCGGCGCAGTGTTACGAGGCGGCGATTCGGGAGGTGCCCGAGCATGCGGCGGCCTACTACCGGTTGTCGGGAATCGCCCGGATGATCGGCGAGTCGGAGACCGCTCTGCGGTATGGGCGGCGGGCCTACGAGATCGATCCGGGGTGTGATGAGTATGCGGATAATTATGCCCGGCTGCTGACTGTGGCGGGGGATTATGCGGGGGCCGACAGCCTCTTTACGAGGCTTTTGGACGAGGATCGACCCGATCCGGAGACCGCGATTCTCTTGGCTGTGTTGCGGTTGGAGCTCGGCCGACCGGCTGAGGCGTTGGCGTTGATCGATACGCTCGAGGCGCGCAGCGGCATCCAGCCGCGGGCGGTGGACATCAAGCGGCAGGCGTTGGTGCGCACGGAACGTTACGGCGAGGCGTTCGGGTATATGACCGACGTGTGCGGGCGGTATCCGGGCGAGGCGTCGTTTCGGATCCAGCTGGCCGAGCTGGCGGCGGCTTTGCGGAGCGACAGTGTGGCGTTGGCCAATTACAGGGCGGCTATCGCGTTGGATTCCACGGGGTGGAAGCCGCGGATGGCTTTGGCCGAGTACTACCGGCTCAAGGAGCGTTGGCCGGAGTTTCCGGAGGCTTTGGTGCCGGTTTTCGCCCATGCCGGCTACCCGACAGCCTCCAAGGTGGCCTATTTCGACACCCATATGCGGAATTGGCAGGAGCTCTATCGGCGTTATTTCGCCCAGATGGTGCAGTTGTCCGAGGCGCTGTTGCGGAGCGATCCGGGGAATCCGGAGGCGCAGGAGTTTTATGCCCGTCACCTGATGTACAGCGGTCAGTTGGAGCGGGCGCAGGAGTTTCTGGCCGCTCGGATTGCCGAAGGGGAGGCGCCGCTGAAGTTCTATCGGGATGTGATCGAGATTGCGCAGTTCCGCCAGCAGCGGGATACCATCAAGCGGTATGCGGTTTTGGCTCGGGAACGTTTTCCGAAGAATCCGGAACTGGATATAACCTTGATCTTCATTCAGTTGCAGGAGGGAGATACGCTGGGGGCGATGCGGAGGGCGCGGGAGGTGGTCCGATATGCCGAAAGCGACTCCGTGGCCGGAACGGTGTATGGCATTTGGGGCGACGTGGCTCATCTCACGGGGGATAATCGGGCCGCTTTCCGGCTCTACGAACGGGCTTTGAAGCGTTGGCCGGAGAATGCGTCGGTGCTCAATAACTTCGCCTACTACCTGAGCGAGGAGCAGCGCGACCTGGAGCGGGCTTTGCGGATGGCCGAACGGGCCAATGAGCTGACGCCGCATAGCGCAACGTATCTGGATACCCATGCGTGGGTGTTGTACCGGCTGGGACGCTACGAAGAGGCCCAGACGGTGATGCGAAAGGCCTTGGTACTCGACCGGTCGAACAGTTCGGAGCTGCTGCTCCATTACGGCGACATCCTCTATGCGCTCGGCCAGCGGTTCATGGCCAAGACCTACTGGAAGCGGGCGTTGGAGGCCGGAGCCGACGGGGTGAAGATCGAAGAGCGGCTGAAATTTTTGAATGAATGACGATGATGCGGCGTTTTTTGACTGTTATTTGGCTGTTGCTGTCGTGTCCGCTCGTTCTGTTCGGACAGGAGGGGGGAGGGAGTGTGCGCGACGAGATCCGACAGGCCGAGGCCGAGATCGCCCGGATCAACAAACTGGTCGGAGCGACGCGCAAGGAGCAGGGGACGACGCTCACCCACCTGAAGTTGGTGGGGACGAAGTTGGAGAGTCGCCAACGGATCGTCCGGGGGATCGAGTCCGAGATCGGGACCCTCTCGGGCGAGCTTCGCACGAAGTCGGCCGAGGTCGAACGCCTTAGAGCCAGGTATGAGGAGCTAAAACGCACATACTCAGCGCTTATCAGGATTGCTTACAAGAATTATCGAAATAATAGCTTTCTTTCGTTCATCGTATCAGCGCATGATTTTATGGACGCCGCACGGAGGGTTTATTATGTTAAACGGATCACGACCGACCTGGAACGGAAAGCGGGTGAGCTGCGGGAGTTGGGTCGGCAGTTGACCGGTGAGTTGGCGGCGTTGGACGATCGGAAGCGGGAGTTGGCTGGATTGCAGCAGGAGCATACGGCCGAAGCCCGGCAGTTGGAGGAGGAGCGGGTGCAGCTGCGCAAGACGCAGGATGCGTTGCGGGGGCGGGAGAAGGATTTGCTGGCGCAGGCCGAGAAGCGGCGACGGCAGATCACGGAGTTGGAGAGGCGGTTGCAACAGGCGGTGAACGACGAGGTGCGGCGGGCCAAGAGCAGCGGCGAGGGGCGGAATACGCCTCAGGGGGCGGCTGCGGAGCAGCTCACGGCGCAGTTCGAGGCTCGAAAGGGAAAGTTGCTCCGGCCGGTCGAGGGGGTGGTGGTGGATCGTTTCGGGGTTCGGAACCATCCGACGCAACAGGGGGTGAAGGTCAATAACAAGGGGGTGAACCTGGCGGCGCGTGCGGGGAGCGAGGTGCAGGCGGTGTTCGGGGGCGAGGTGCGGAAGGTCTTCTTTTTCCAGGGGTTGGGGATGTCGGTGATGGTGCGTCATGGGGCTTATCTGACGATTTACGCCAATTTGGAGTCGGTTTTCGTGCGCGAAGGGGAGCGGGTGATGGATGGCACGCCGATCGGCGTGGTGGCGAAGGTGGCGGAGGGGCAGCAGGCGACGCTGCATTTCGAGGTGTGGAAGGAGACGACGACGCTCGATCCGGAACAGTGGATCCGGCGGTAATTTTTTAACGACGAAGGGGAACTACACACAATGGCTATTCGGTTTCAGTCGGAGGATACGACGTTTGACATTCGGGGCGGGAAACGTGCCGTAGGGGCTTGGATGCGTGCTTCGGCGGCGGAGGAGGGGTTTTCGGTGGGTGAGGTGGCGGTGGTTTTTTGCAGCGACGCTTACTTGTTGGAGATGAATCGGCGCTACCTGGAGCACGATTACTACACGGACATCATCACGTTCGACTACACGGCGGGTTCCGTGCTTTCGGGCGATCTGTTCATCAGCGTCGACACGGTGCGGGCCAATGCCGAGGAGTACGGGGTGATGTTCCACGTGGAACTTTTGAGGGTTATCATCCACGGAATCATGCACTTGGCAGGCTATAAGGATAAATCCGACGAGGAGGCACGAACCATGCGCGAACGAGAAGACCATTACCTCGCCAAACGTCCCGATGATTTACTCACTCATGTAAAACACACTTAAATTCATATATCCAGTATTTGGCTACTGTATGGAACTGTTCTTACTAACTTCGCTTTGCTCGTTTTGCTTTCTGCAATTTGCGAACCGTTCATTGGCTACAGTATGGAACTGTTCTTTTTGTGAACAAAAAGAACCAAAAAAACTTTAGCACGCATCCCTTTGGGATGCTTTGGCCGTGTCAGCCTGTGTTTGGGTGGGGTTTTCCGGTGTCGGCGCACTAAGGTAATATGCGCATTATGCGCCGCACCGAGAAAGCCCCACCCACAACCTGAGGACTGCGGAGCCTAAGGCGTAGCGTATGCTAGCTGAAAGTTCTTTGGGTCCCTTTCTTTCAAGAAAGGGACAGTACCCTCCAGCACAAAGACCGATTGCAGATTATACTGAAGTAAAGCGAGGAAAAACAGTAGTTAAAAAGAGTAGTTCCATACACTAGCTAAGGACCGGATATATTAAAGTTAAGAGTAGTTTTAGTTAAGGAGGAAGATATGCGATTTGAATACGATATCATTGTGGTCGGGGCCGGACATGCCGGATGCGAAGCCGCTGTGGCGGCGGCGCGGATGGGGGCTTGTGCGCTGCTCATAACGATGGATATGGGCAAGGTGGCGCAAATGTCTTGTAATCCGGCGGTCGGCGGGGTTGCGAAAGGGCAGATCGTCCGCGAAATCGACGCCCTCGGCGGACAAATGGGGGTCGTCACGGACCGAACCACGCTCCAGTTCCGGATGCTCAACCGCTCGAAAGGGGCGGCGATGTGGAGTCCGCGGGCGCAGTGCGATAAGTATGCCTTTTCGCAGGAGTGGAGGCGGGTGTTGGATGCGACGGAGGGGCTTTTTCTGTGGCAGGATAATGTCACGGAACTGCTTGTTGATGAGGAGAATGGGTGTGTCGAGGGGGTGGTGACGCAGCTCGGGGTACGGTTCGGGGCACGGAAGGTGATCCTGACCAACGGCACCTTTCTGAACGGGTTGATGCACGTCGGAACGGCCCAGGCGCCGGGCGGCAGGGCGGGGGATATGGCCAGTAGCGGACTGACGGAGCAGTTGCAGAGGCTGGGTTTCGAGGCGGACCGCATGAAAACCGGTACGCCGGCGCGGCTGGACGGGCGGACGATCGACTTCGACCGGATCGAGGCTCAGTATGGCGATGAAGAGCCCGAGAAATTCTCTTTTCTGCCCGCTGTGCGACCGATCGCCAGGGAGGCGCAAATGCCTTGCTATCTGGTCTATACGTCGACGGAGGTGCACGACGTGTTGCGATCGGGGTTCGATCGTTCGCCGCTCTTCACGGGGGTGATTCGGGGCAAGGGTCCGAGGTACTGTCCGAGCATCGAGGACAAACTCCGCACCTTTGCCGACAAGGAGCAGCACCAGCTCTTCCTGGAGCCGGAGGGGCGCGAGACCAACGAATATTACCTGAACGGTTTTTCGTCGTCGCTTCCGTGGGAGGTGCAGGTCGAGGCGTTGCGGCGGATCGAGGGGCTCGAAAACGTGCAAATCTATCGGCCGGGCTATGCGATCGAGTACGATTACTTTCCTCCGACGCAGCTGTTGCATACGTTGGAGACGAAGCGGATTTCGGGGTTGTATTTCGCCGGGCAGATCAACGGCACGACGGGCTACGAGGAGGCGGCGGCGCAGGGGTTGATGGCGGGGATCAATGCGGTGTTGGCGTTGCGGGGCGGCGAGGCGTTCGTTTTGGGGCGCGACGAGGCTTATATCGGTGTGCTGATCGACGATTTGGTGACCAAGGGGGTCGATGAACCGTATCGGATGTTCACGAGTCGGGCAGAGTATCGGATTTTGTTGCGACAGGACAATGCCGACCGGCGATTGACGCCGTTGGGGCGGCGTGTGGGGTTGGTTTCGGACGAACGGTGGGCGGCTTTCGAGGCATCGGAAGGGCGGATCGAGGCGATTCGGGCGTGTCTGGATGAGATGACGGTGGCGCCGGAGGAGGTGAACGGCTATTTGGCGGCGGTGGGGGAGTCGCCGATCGGACAGCGGAAGCGGTTGTCGGAGCTGTTGTTGCGGACGGGTGTTTCGGTGGATGGGTTGGCGGAGGCTCTGCCGGCTTTTGGGGCGCGTTTGCGAGGAGAGATCGGGGCGGTTCGGGAGGATGTGCGGGCGGTGGAGATCGGGGTGAAGTATGCCGGTTACATCGAGCGGGAGCGGTTGGTGGCCGAGAAGATCCGGCGTCTGGAGGGGATTCGGATTCCGGAGGGGTTCGATTTCGGGTCGTTGGGGTCGTTGTCGATCGAGGCGCGCCAGAAGTTGATGCGGATTCGGCCGTTGACGATAGCGCAGGCATCTCGGATTCCGGGGGTTTCGCCGGCGGATATCAATGTGTTGTTGGTCTATTTCGGGCGGTAGTGGGGTGGGTGTTCCACGTGAAACATCGGGCCCTTCAATAAATTGAATATGAAAAAGTTACTCGATAATTCCGACCTCGGTATTCCGTACACCACGGTGCTCAACCGAATGACGGTCAAAATGGCCCGCTCTTTGCTGGGTGTCAATAAGCTCAACCGGCTTTATGCCGGAGCCGAGGGACGAACCGGAGTGGATTTCGCCCGGGCGATACTCGAACAGCTCGGTGTCAACGTGATGACCGATGCCGGACGGCTCGGCTTCATCCCGCGAAAAGGAGCCTTTGTGCTGGTCGCCAACCACCCGCATGGGGCGCTCGACGGGCTCATTCTGCTGGCGCTGGTGGCCTCCGTGAGGCCTGATGTCAAAATCCTCGGCAACTTCCTCCTCACGCAGGTCGAGCCGCTGAGTGATTTTTTCCTCTCGGTCGACGCGTTCGATACCAAGGGAGGCAGGACGTTGGCTTCGGTGCGGCGGGTTGTCGAGCATTTGAAGGGAGGGGCTCCGTTGATTGTCTTCCCGGCCGGAGAGGTCGCCACTTTTCGAAAGGGACTTTCGAAAGTCGAGGATGCCGCCTGGTCGCCGTCGATCGCCAAGCTGATTCTGCAGGCCGGGGTACCGGTGGTGCCGGCCTATATCGACGGTCGTAACAGCTTGATGTTCCATTTGTTGGGTAAGATGCACCGGATGTTGCGGACGGCCCGTCTGCCGCTCGAGCTGACCAACAAAAAGGGGCGAACGGTCTCCGTGGCGTTCGGTTCGGCAGTGTCGGTTCGGCTGTTGCGGGAGGTCGGCGAGCCGGAGGCGGTGTCGGATTTCCTGCGAGCGAATGTCTACTGCCTCTATCCGGTGTTGACGGCCGACGAAACGGCAGTGTCGGAAGGGGAGGGCGAGGTGCTCGACAAGGGGCATACAAAGAGGGTGCAGCCGGAGACTCGCCGAAAAAAGAAAACGCAGGATCGGGCGGTCGGCGGACGGAAAGAGGTCGAAAATGGGGCTTTCCCGGTCGATCCGGGACTCTTGGAGCGAGAGCTGGAGGCGGTGTCGGCCGAACGGTTGTTGATCCGGATCGGGGATCTGTGCCTGTTCTGCGCACCGACCTATGCGATTCCGCTGACGATGCGTGAGATCCTGCGGCTTCGCAAGGAGACGGCGCGTACGCCGCGCGAAGCGAAGTCGCCCGACATGGAAAACGAAGAGTACGACGGTTTGTACGACTGTTTGTTCGTCTGGGACGCCGCGGCGCGGACGATCACAGGGGCCTATCAGATCGGGTATGGCGATGCGTTGCTCGACGGGCTCGGATTCGAGGGGTTTTACGCCTATTCGATGTTCGAGTTCTCGCGTCACTTGAACGACGTGCTCCGGCAGTCGATCGAGGTCGGCTATTCGTTCGTCGTGGGAGATGCTCGGCGGAGGTCGCAGACTTTGCTGTTGCTGTGGTGGGGGATTCTGCAGGTCCTGTTGCGCAATCCGGCCTACCGCTACCTGATGGGTCCGGTCAGCATGCCGGGTGGCTATGCGATGGCGGCCAAGTGGCTCTTGGTGGATTATATTCGCGCCAACCATTGGAACGGCGAGTTGGCGCGCTATGTGGTGGCTCGCAGCGGGATCGGGGCGCTGGGACGACCGGCGGCCATGGACGAAGAGTTGATCCGCGGAGTCTCGTCGGCCGAGGAGATCGACAAGCTGATCCGCGACGTCGAACCGTCGGGCCAAGGGATGCCGGTGATGATGAAAAAGTACCTCCAGCTGGGCGGGCGGGTGATGGGCTTTCACATCGACCCGATGCTCGACAATGCGCTCGACGTGATGTTGGTCCTGGACCTCTGCGACGTCCCGGCCGACAAAATCGACCTTGTGGCGCGCGAGTTTCCGGACATCGACGTCCGTGAGCGTTTCCGGATGGCCGGTAATACAAACCTTTGATCTGTTCTTTGGTTTATAGGATGGAACTGTTCTTTTTGTGAACAAAAAGAACCAAAAAAACTTTCGAGCGCATCCCTTTGGGATGCTTTGGCCGTGTCAGCCCGGTGTTTGGGTGGGGATTCTTTTTGGGCGCGCTTCATGCGAGCTAAGACTCATAGCGCGCCTAAAAGAACCCCACCCACAACCCCTGAGAACTGCGGAGCCTAAGGCATAGCGTATGCTATCTGAAAGTTCTTTGGGTCCCTTTCTTTCAAGAAAGGGACAGTACCCTCCTGTAGTCCAAGGCCGGATCAATCATTGTTTCACGTGGAACATTATGAGGAAACGGTTAGTACAAAACATTAGTAGCGAGTATTTTGCGGCGACATCGGCGTTGCAGCGGAAGAAGTGTGTGATGGTGTATGTGGAGGGGTATGACGACATTCCGTTTTGGCGGGCCATTTTCGACGAGTTCGAGACCGCGGAGCGGCGGTTCGAGGTCACTACGCCTGTTCGGAGCGACTTGGCCAAGGGGAAACGGGTCGTGATGCAGTTCGCTCCGCAGGCCGGGAAAAACCTGATCCTGTGCGTCGACTCCGACTTCGATTACCTGCTCGGAGACCTCTCCGACAAGTCGCGCGCCGTCAACAATACGCCCTATCTGTTGCAGACCTACACGTACGCCATCGAAAACTACCTCTGTTATCCTCCTTCGCTGCATTCGGTGTGCGTGAGGGCCACCAAAAACGACACCCATATCTTCGATTTCGAAGAGTTCATGGCCGAATATTCGCGGATCATTTATCCTGTTTTCGTGTGGTACGCCTATGCTGCGCGGGTCGACCGGCCTACGATCTTCACCCTTTCGGATTTTCGCAATACCGTGAAAATCAACTATGTCAATATCGAAGACAACGGCGAAGCCACTTTGGCGTGGCTCGAAAAGCAGGTGGCCAAGCGGGTCAAATTCCTGCGGTCGAAACACCAGAAACGGGTCGAAGAGGTCGACAAATTCGACCGCTACCTCCGCACGGAACGCGGCGTGGTGCCCGAGGAGACGCACCTTTACATGCAGGGCCATGCGCTGTTCGACAACGTCGTTTCGACCCTTGTCGGAACCGTCTGCAATGCGCTCCGGAAACTGGCCGTGGGCCAGATCCTCGGAAGCTCGCGCCAGGGGCTGCCGCTCAACAACGAACTCAGCTCCTACAACAACGCCCTCTCGGACGTGAATGAGTTGCTCAAAATCAACACCGGCTATCGGGGGTGTCGGCTCTTCACTCGTCTGCGCGAGGACTTGGTGCGGATGCTCGGGGTCGATTGAGGCTGCGCGGCATGAAAAAACGGCGTCTCGTGAAAAATGGTTATCTTTCGGCGGCGGGAGATGGTTTGAGAAATCACACACACAGGGAGGGATACACAATAGCTATGAAAGAAAAAAAACAGGCGATCGGTCGGCGGATGGTGTTGTGGGCGGCGGCCCTCGTATGCGCCGGAGCGTTCGTTTCGTGCTCCAGGGAACTCACGCCGGAGTATGCCTTCGAACAGATCGCCGAACAGGGCGAGTTCCGGATGCCCTACTATGCGCCGATGCGGATCGGTGAACAGGTCCTCACGCGCGAAAACCACCAGAACAGCCAGGCTTATATTCGGAAAAACTACGGTTCGTTGATCGATGCGGGGCTGGTTGAGGTCCGGACGGCCGAACGGAACATGTGGCGGACGGTGATCGACGTTCAGCTCACCGAAAAGGGCCGGGGGATGTCGGATCCGCGTCGTTCGTCGGACAAGGAGGCGTATGTGCAGGTCTGTCGGATGGTGCCGGTGCGGGTCGAGGAGTTCCGTACGATCTCGGACGACCGGGTGGTGGAGTGCTCCTACGTTTTCGAGGAGCGTGACATTACGCCTTTCGGCCACTACAAGGGATTCCAGCAGGGACGTGCCTACAAGGACAAGCGAATTTTTGTCCGTTCGCGCGGCTCCTGGAAAATCCAGTGACATGGGTGGGGGCTGGTTTGGGGGCTTTCGCAGCCGTTATAGCGATACTTCCTATTGCCAGCGCGCGGACAGAGCAGGTTTTTCTCGCCCGTCAGGCCCCAGCGATGCGCAGCATCGCCGGTCCCGCCGGGGTCACCCGGCCGCCGCCCGCGCAGGGCAGTCGTAGCTAGTTGCCGAGCAAACTCCAGCTTTCGAGTGCCGAGCGGCACCGCGCGCCACGCCTTAAGAGGGAAATACCCCGTTTCAACGATGAGTTGAAACGGAAGAATTTCCCCAGGCGCGCGGACAAAGGCTGTTTTCTCGCCCGGATGGCCCTAGCAAAACGAAGTTTTGCCAGCCCACCGCGGGCACGCGGCCCCGCGCGGGAGCGCAGTTCCCTCAAGCCCCGCGCGCCACGCCTTAGGAGGAAATCAAGCCGATAAACGGTGAGTTTATCGGAAATGATTTCCCCAGGCGCGCGGCCAGTGCCCGTTTTTCTCGCCCGGATGGCCAGTAGAACGCCCTATGGGCGCGCCCCCGCGGCGTAAGCGGAGCCCGGCCGGCTTGAGGCCAGTTCTATCTGGTTCCGCGCGCCACGCCTTAAAAGCGATTCACTATTTTGCACCTGGCAAAATAGAATGAATCGCCAAGGCGCGCGGGTAAGGAGTGATGGTTTTCACGAAGAGCGAGTTGCCGCCAGCGGCGCCTCACAGGGGGGGGATTCTGAGTGCGACCAGCGGGTTTTGCCGAGCAAACCTAATTTTCGCGTGCCGAGCGGTACCGGCCTTCCGTCTCTTCGAGACGGCAGTGCGCGGAGAAAGGTGGCTGGTTGTTTTTCGGACCGGAGCCAGCGGGGGCTGCAATCATCGCGCTAGCGATGTAAGTTGCAGGCCTCCGCAGCCGGGGGCTCCGGCCCGCCATGGGGAGATCTTGGCCGAGCTTCGGGCGGAGAACATTTTCCGAATTTGTCGCGA
>CAJTNK010000043.1 GCA_910577885.1 uncultured Rikenella sp. | reverse complement strand
CGTGCTAAAGTTTTTTTGGTTCTTTTTGTTCACAAAAAGAACAGTACCCTCCCGTCGCTAATGATCGGTTGCAAATTAAAAGTACAATTATTTAAACGGTGAGTCCGGTTCCTTTGCCATATGGTTGTAGTACAAGCGATCGAGCAGTTTCGGGGCCCAGAATTTGAGAATCCGCGTGGCCTTTCCGTCGAAGTCCATCAAGAGGGTTCGTTTCCGTTTGGCGATGGCTCGTAGGATCCGTTCGGCAGCTTGGTCCGCCGTCATCATTTTTCCCTCCTCTCTGGGAGAGGCTCCCTGCGGCGAACCGTCGGCCGTCAAGGCCGCAAAGCGAACGTTGGAAGCCGTAAATCCCGGCGCCACGATCAGCACATGCACCCCCTTCTTCAAGTTTTCGACGCGCACGGTCTCCAAGAGTCCGTGCATCGCATATTTCGAAGCCGAATAGCCCGTCCTTCCCGGCAGCCCGTGAAATCCGGCCACCGACGAGATCCCCACGATCGACCCCCGCGAAGCCTGTATATACGGCAACGCATACTTCGTACAATAGACACAGCCCCAAAAGTTGGTATCCATCAACCGGCGGATGACCTCCAAGTCGACGTCGTCGAACAACGCTCGCATCGAGATCCCGGCATTGTTTATCAGCACATCGATCCTCCCAAACGCCTCCACCGCCCGTTGAATCAGCCGTTTGCAATCCTCCTCCCGCGAAACATCGCAGGCCACCGCAACAGATGGCGTAGGCAATGAGTCGACCACCTCCTCCAACTTATCGACCGACCTGGCCCCGGCCACCACATGCGCCCCCTGTGCCGCAAATCGCGCCGCCAAGGCCGCTCCGATCCCCGACGAAGCCCCCGTAATCACAACGACCTTATCTTTGAAATCTTTCATAAACTGTTCGGTTACAGATCAAAACAACAAAAACTCCCCTACGCCCGAATCGTCAATCCGTCGTACGCCAGGAAAACCCCCTCCGGCAACTCACGACTCACCTCCTCATAGAGCCCCAGCTGGTGCGACACGTGGGTCAGATACGCCCTCCGCGGCCCCACCTCCCGGATCACCCGCAACGCCTCGTCGAGCGTAAAGTGCGAGATGTGTCGTTCTCGCCGCAAAGCATTGATAACCAACACTTCGACTCCACTGATTTTCTCGATCTCCTCCGGTTCGATGGCATTCATATCCGTCAAGTAAGCGATCTCTCCGATACGAAACCCCACCACCGGCAACCGGTAGTGCTTCCCCCGCACCGGCACCACCCGCACCCCATGGACATCAAACGCCTCGTTCATCGATCGAATCGGATGCAACACCACCTCCGGCACCCCCGGATACTTCGGTTCGGCAAAAGCATAGTCGAACACCCTCCGCAACGTCTCCTCGACCCTCGGTTCGCACCAAACGTCCACCGCCCGCTGCATCACGTAGTTGAACCCTCGCACATCGTCCATCCCCCCCACATGGTCCATATGCCCGTGGGTATAGAGAATAGCCTCGATCCCCGTCACCCCGGCCCGCAACATCTGATACCGGAAATCCGGCCCGGTATCGATCACGATCCGCAGCCCGCTATCGGTAGTCACCAGCACCGACGACCGTAGTCGATGGTCCCGCCGATCCGTCGACGCACAAACCTCGCACCGGCATCCGATCATCGGCACCCCTTGCGAGGTGCCGGTGCCCAGAAAAGTCAGTTCCGTCATCCTATACCATATATAATATAGAAGATATGGCCTCTCTTTTGTACCTTACCCCTCAGACGAGCTTCAACTCGCGCTTGATCCGCTCGATCTTCTCGCCCAGCTGCGCATTCACCGCCTCATACTGCGCCGCATCCGAGAGCGGTTCCCGCACGCCGAAGTAAAATTTGATCTTCGGTTCCGTCCCACTCGGCCGCACCGAGACGATCGTCGAATCCTCCGTCACGAACTGCAAAACATCCGACTTGGGCAAATGGTCCATCACCTCGCGCACCCCACCGACCACCTTATATTGCCCCTGATAGTCGCGCACCTCCACAACACGGCTCCCGGCTAAAGAAGCCGGCGGCGTCGCCCTGAAATCGGCCATCATCTGCCGAATCTCTTCCTGCCCCTCTTTCCCCTTGCGCACCACCGACACCAAGCCCTCCTTGAAGAACCCGTACCGGACATAGATCTCTTTCAGCAAATCCAGCAACGATCCCCGCCCCGTCTCCTTGGCCCAAGCCGCACACTCGGCCACCAGCGACGCGCTCGCCACCGCATCCTTATCCCGCACGGCATCACCGATCAAATAGCCGTAGCTCTCTTCCCCCCCGCCGATAAACTGTTTTTTCCCTTCGTTCTCCCGAATCACCGAAGCGATGAACTTGAACCCCGTCAACACATCGTAGCACTCCACCCCAAAAGACGCCGCAATCCGGGCGATAAGCTCCGTGGTCACAATCGTCTTCACCACAAACTCCTTCTCCTGCCCCGGATGCAACCGCCCGAGCTCCTTCCACCGCTCCAACAGGTAATAAGTCAGCAGCGTCCCCGTCTGATTCCCGTTGAGCAACAGCATCCCGCCGCCTTCCCCTTCGGATTGCCGCACCGCGATCCCGATCCGGTCGGCATCCGGGTCGGTCGCAATCACCAAGTCCGCCCCCGTCTCGTCCGCCTTCGCCAGCGCCAGCTTCAGCGCCGACGGCTCCTCCGGATTCGGCGACACCACGGTCGGAAAATTCCCGTCATTCACATCCTGCTCCGGTACGTGAATGACATTCTCGAAGCCATACCGCGCCAGCGACTCCGGCACCAGCCGCACCCCCGTCCCGTGAATCGGCGTGTAGACAATCCCCATCCCCCGATTCGCCCGCACCGCCTCCGGCGACAACGACAGCCCCGCAATCATATCCAGGTAAGCCCGGTCCACCTCCTCGCCCACCATGACAATCCTCCCCCCGGCCGCCTCCGCCCCCGAGAATCTCACCTGCGACACATCCTCGATCCGATTGACCTCGTCGATAATATTCCGATCGTGCGGCGCAACGACCTGCGCCCCGTCATTCCAATAAGCCTTATAGCCGTTATATTCCTTCGGGTTGTGCGATGCCGTGACCACCACCCCGCTCATACAGCCCAGGTACCGGATCGCAAAACTGAGTTCCGGCGTCGGCCGGAGCGCGTCGAACAAATAAACCGTAAACCCATTGGCCGCAAACACCTCCGCCGTGGTTTTGGCAAACAGATCGCTGTTATTCCGACAATCATGCGCCACCGCCACCTTGATCTCCTGCCCCGGAAACGACTTTTTCAAATAATTGGCCAACCCCTGAGTGGCCATCCCGACCGTATAGACGTTCATCCGATTGGTCCCCACCCCCATAATCCCCCGCAGCCCTCCGGTACCGAACTCCAGCGTCTGGTAGAACGACTCCGTGAGCTCCTTCGGATCGCTCTCCATCATCCGGCGCACCTCGGCCTTGGTAGCCTCGTCGAATCCTCCGTCGAGCCACTGTTGAGCGCGCTGCGCCACCATTTTATCCACCGTATTTTCCATCTTGCTTCGAGTTTTACGATTAGTGATCCTTTTTGTTTGGCCGAATCCGCCGGTTCGTATCTACAAATTTAACGCTTTTCTCGGAATCGGCAACCCCTTTTTTCACACCGCCGTTCGGACGGGAATGCACCCTTTTCCGCAACCGCCTGACCCACAATATCGGCGATATTTAAAATAAACACATATAACTAACACTCAGTATGATAAAAATTTTATGCAAATAAAAAATTCACGTCAAGGCCCCTAACCCGACTTATACCCAAACGGTTGCCCGAAGGGCCCGAAAACGCATAATCAAACATTCCGAAAAAACAATTCCGAACCGTTTTTTTTATTCCGTTTTATTCATCACTTTTGTACCGATCGAAACGGTCCGGCAGGGGACTTTCGAGATCGAGAAATTCACTGATTACCACACTTTTAAAATGGCCTCCGGCGAGATTTTAGACGAGAGATACGCGGCTATTTGGCAAAATTGTCTGACCCTGATCAAAGACCAGACTTCGGACGATGAATTTGTCAAATGGTTCAAACCCATCGTACCGCTGAGTTTCGATGGGGAGACGCTCCGTATCCGGGTGCCGGATCAGGCTTACGTGCGGTATATCGAACAGAATTACATCTCGATGTTGCGGCCGATTATTCGGGAGGAGTTCGGGGTGAAAACCAAACTCCATTACGCGATTCCGAACGCAATGCCGCAACAACACCAGCGGCAACATGCCAACCAGGAGACGTTGTACAACCAGACGGCCGATACGTCGACGATCAAGAATCCGTTTATCATTCCGGGGATCAAACGCGTGACGTTCGATTCGCAGCTCAATCCGGAGTTGACCTTCGCCAATCATATCGAGGGGGATTGCAACCGGCTGGCACGGTCGGCGGGGATCTCGATCAGTGTTGCGCCGGGGAAGACATCGTTCAATCCGCTGTTCATCTACGGGAACTCGGGGCTGGGAAAGACCCATATCGCACAGGCGATCGGGCTGGCTATCAAGGAGCGGGATCCGGATTGCAAGGTGCTGTATGTGAGTTCGAACCGGTTTCAGAACCAGTTCCAGACGGCGGCTTGGCGGGGGGAACTGAACGACTTCATTCAGTTCTACCAGATGATCGATGTGCTTATTATCGACGACATCCAGGAGCTGGCGGGGAAACAGGGAACGCAAAATATCTTCTTCAACATTTTCAGCCATTTGCGGTTGCTGGGGAAACAGCTCATCCTGACTTCGGATCGGCCGCCGGTGGAGCTGACGGATATCGAAGAACGGCTCATTACGCGGTTCAAGTGGGGGCTTTCGGCACAGCTGACGCCGCCGGATTTGGCTACCAAGGTGGGAATTTTGCGCCACAAGTGCCTGCGGATGGGGTTGGAGATGGGGGATGATGTCATCCAGTTCCTGGCGCAGAACATCAAGGCGAATGTGCGGGAGATCGAAGGGGCTTTGACTTCGCTCGAGGCACATTCGAGCTTGCTGGGGAAACGGATTACGCTCGATTTGGCGCGGAGTGTGATGCGGGATATCGTGAAGATCGAGACACGGGAAATTACGGTCGATTCGATTATCGAATTGACGTGTTCGACGCTCAAGATCGATCGCGGGGTGCTGTTGTCGTCGAAGCGGACGCGGGAGGTGGCACAGGCGAGACAGATTGCCATGTACCTCTGTAAGCAACATACGAAGACGCCGTTATCGGGGATCGGAATGGCACTGGGAGGGAAGAACCATGCCACGGTGTTGCATGCGTGCAAAACGATTCCGAACTTGATCGAAACGGATAAGATCATTCGGCAGCAGGTGGAAGAGATCGAGCGACAGTTGCGTTGATTTTCAGAATATTATATAAATTGCCGCACCCCCTTTTTATTTTAGCGTACTATTTATCATACACTGTCCTTGGCTACGAGCTGGGACCGCCGCTTTTTGGAAAAAGCGGCACCAAAAACTTTCAGATAGCATACGCTACGCCTTAGGCTCCGCAATCCTTAGGGCATGGGTGGGGCTTTCTCGGTGCGGCGCGTAATGCGCATATTACCTTAGTGCGCCGACACCGGAAAACCCTACCCAAACACCAAGGCTGACACGGCCAAAGCATCCCAACGGGATGCGCTCGAAAGTTTTTCTGGTTCTCTTTGTTCACAAAGAGAACAGTTCCATACTGTAGCTAAAGCAGAGTGTTCAAATAATAGTACCATTTTATCGTCCCGTGTCATGGAGAATGGCACGGGATTTGTATTTAAGTAAAGCGAGCTTCAACTCACAGGTTTGGAAGCGCCTTCACGACCTTCTCACCGGTGGCAAGTAAGTTCACCAAACACTTCTCATAGTCATCGCGCGCTCGTAGCTCGTAACCCGACGCTCTCGAATGTGTGGTACAATGAAAGCCAAAAGGGGGATACAAACATCCCCTTTTTTCTTTGCCTTCGTGTACGGGTCGCTCGCGCTCCTCTCTTTTTACCCGGCCCCGGGCTACCGCGACGGCGGATATTACAAAGGGTATGGTGTCCTGCGGGCCGTCGGCAGCAGCGGCTTCAGCTGGTCGGCGGCGGAGGCAGGTAGCAATGCCAGCTACTTGAGCTTCGATGTCAATGGGGTCTACCCGCAGGGCAGCTATGGCCGTGCAAACGGTTTTCAGTTGCGTTGCCTCCAGGAACACCCAAAGGGTGTCTTATTGGGGTTGTTTCTGCCCAATTTTCTCCCCCGGCAGGCCCGGCTGGAGTGCCCAACGGCACCCCCGGGCTTCCGCGACGCTTTTGGCGATCGGGGTTACGGTGGATTGCGTGACGTCGGCGTCGGCGGGTTCAGTTGGTCGTCGACCGCGTCGGGCACCAGCGCCCGCTACTTGAGCTTCACCTACAGCTGGCTCAATCCGCAGAACAGCAGTAACCGTGCGCACGGTCTTCCGTTGCGTTGCCTCCAGGAAAAGGGGACCACTGGGCACTCCAACCGCACCCGTTGGGTGTTTTACTGGCCATTCGGGTGAGAAAGCCGGAACCGGGCCTGACAGAGAAAGTTCGGCCTTGCGCCCACCCCCCGAGGCGCTTCGCGCCTGGGCGCAGAGGCCGCGCGATGCAAAGCATCGCAAAACTGCCCCGCCTCACTTGTTTCTCTGCCCCAAAACCGCGATCGAAGAGTGCAGCTTCTCCACTTGCCGACTCGTTCTGACTACTAACAGAGAAAATTCGTCCTCGGGAGCAGCGCCCGCCTACGGCGTTCGCTGCTCCCGAGGACGACGACTCTACGAGTCGCAACAAGCTCTGCAAAATTCTTGGCCCAAAGCTCAGAGATTCGTTCGTCCGAGATCTCACCATGACGGCCGACGCCACCCCCGGCGGAAAGCCGGTGCCGCTCGGCACACGAAAGCTGGCATTTGCTCAGACAAGCCCGCTGGCGTCAGCCGAGAAACTGCTCCGTCGTTGCCCCTGCTCCGCCAAACGATCATTGGCCGCGCGCCTGGGCTGAGTTCTCCCCATGGCGGCCCGTCGCCTCCTCCCGCGACGGGTCCGCAACATTCGCTTCGCTCATTTGCGCCCGCGCAGGCGACGGACCGAAGAATTGCTCCATTCAATGGTCATTGGCCGCGCGCCTGGGCGATTCATTCTATTTTGCAGTTAGCAAAATAGTTGAATCGCTCTTAAGGCGTGGCGCGCGGAGGCTCTCTCTGCATTTTACCACGGAAACCCAACAAAAGACGGTCGCCCGCAGGGATTTCATCCCGATTTTGCTTACGCAAAACGGTTGAAATCCCTCTTTATGCGGGCGGGGTGCCGCTCGGCACTCGAAAGCTGGAGTTGGCTCGGCAACAAGCTGGAACTGCCCTGCGCGGGCGGCGGCCCAACTAAGGCTAAGATAACCCCGACAAAAGCCCCAACGGGGCCTCGCGGCGAGCCAGCGATACTTCGTATCGCTGGGCCATCCGGGCCAAAAAACCAGCTCAGGCCGCACGCTGGCGACGAACCTGCAAAAAATTACCTAAAATAAATGAAACAACCCCACGGCGGAAGGTAAAAATGAGCGTCGCTACGCAATTCCGCCAGTAAAGGAGAGCCGATTTGACGAAACGAGCCATTGAAATCCTCGTCATGGACCTCAAAGTCAGCATGATCCGGCGACAGGTTGAATAGCCCCATGACCAGCGAATCCCCTACCCTTCGCTTAACCGAAAAAACCTTGTTCGACAACGAGTTATCCATCGCAACGAGATCTCCTCCCCGAGTTCCGCCCCACAACGCCGGATGCGTGTGCCGCAAAGCGTTCATGTCCCGATAAAACTCCGTCCACTCTCCGTTCAGCCCCCTCCAGTCGACACAATCCTTGTCGAAAAACGCCAACTGTCGGTCCGATCCCGCCTCCTGTCCGTTGTAGACGAGCGGCAGGCCCGGCAACAGGTAAGTCATCGCCGCCATTGTTCGCGCCGCCGCCCCGAATCGTTGAAATTCAGAGCCGTTCCACGAATTTTCGTCGTGATTCGACGTAAACCGCATCCGCAACGCATCCGACGGATAAGCCTCGCCCTCCCACAAGAGCCTTTCGCGTAACGCCACGGCGGGTTCCGGCACCCTGCCCTGCGCAATGTCCACCAACAGGTGGTGCACCTCCCACGAGTAAGTCGCGTCGAACGCCACCCGGTGAAACTCCGGCCCCTCCGCCTCGGCCAGCATAAAGAGCCTCCGCCCCGCAGCCTCCATAAACGCCTCGAGCTCAGGCACACACCCCTCCCAAAAAGCCAACGGTTCGAGCATCGCCATGTCGACCCGAAAACCATCGATCGCCGTCTCGCGCAGCCAAAACAACATCGCCTCCGTCATCCCGCGCCTCATCTCCGGCGAGTCGTAATCCAACTGGGCCGTATCCGTCCAGTCGTATGGCGTCGCAATCTCCCCCGTCTCCGGATCGCGCTTGTACCACTCCGGATGCTCAGCCACCCACACCGCATCGCGCGACGTATGGTTCGGCACCCAGTCCAGAATCACCCGCATCCCCGCCCCATGAGCCGCCTCCACCAAGGCCCGAAATTCGTCGAACGTGCCGAACTCCGGATTCACCGCCCCGTAGTCCCTGATCGAATAATAGCTTCCCAGCGTTCCCTTCCGTCGCTCCTCGCCGATCGGGTAGATCGGCATCAACCACAAGATATCCACCCCGAGCGCCTGCAAGCGAGGCAGTTGCTCCCGCACCGCCGCAAAAGTCCCCTCCGGCGAGAACTGCCGCACGTTCAATTCATAGATCACCGCCCCGTAAGCCCACTCCGGATGGCGTTTGCAAGCCGGCGGCTGACAACGATACAACAACTGCCCCATTCTATCCGATTTTTACCGTAATTTTCTCATTTCCAATCTCATACAAATTCCCGTCGATCACCATCTCCGCCTTCGCGGCATTTTCCGAGCCAACAGCCACCTCGCCCGGCCGAATCGCCACCGAGAGAATCGCCCCCCGGTAGTGGATCCGAAAAGCCAGCGAGCTCCATCCCTCCGGCAACCGCGGCTCAATACGGAGCCTCCCGTCGCCGCCGACCCTCACGCCGCCGAACCCCTCGACCACCGAGAGCCACGACCCCGCCATACTCGTGATGTGCAACCCCTCGTGAACCTCGCGGTTGTAGTCGTCCAAGTCCAAACGCACGGTCCTCAGGTACAATTCATACGCCTTTTCGGCCCGTCCGGTCAGCGAGGCGAGAATCGAGTGCACGCACGGCGACAGCGACGACTCGTGCACCGTCCGCGGTTCGTAGAAGTCGAAATTCCGCGCAATCACCTCCCGATCGAAATGCTCCTGAAAGAAATACAGCCCCTGCAACACATCCGCCTGCTTGATAAAACAGCTCCGCAAGATCCGATCCCACGACCAGTGTTGATTGATCGGCCGCTGCTCGGCCGGAATATCCGCCGCCCTCCTCTGCTCCTTGTCCATGTAGCCCTCCTGTTGCAGAAAGATGGTCTCTCCCGCCTCATTCACAACCAGCTCCGGCAGGAGCATCCCCTCGGCGATTTCGACCCACCGCTCCCGCTCCCGGGCCGTCACCCCCGGCACCGCCACCCTCTCCACCACCTCCGCCGCATAGCGCAAACACCACGTCGCCAGGTAATTGGTATACCAGTTGTTGTTGACATTGTTTTCATACTCGTTGGGCCCCGTGACCCCGAGTATGACGTACCTCCCCTTCGGCTCCGACCACGTGGCCCGCTGCGCCCAAAACCGTGCAATCCCCACCAAAACTTCCGCCCCGCCCTCCGAGAGATAGTCCTGCCGCCCCGTATAACGACAGAAATTGTAGATCGCATAAGCAATCGCCCCGTTCCGGTGAATCTCCTCGAAGGTGATCTCCCACTCGTTGTGACACTCCTCGCCCGTCATCGTGACCATCGGATAGAGCGCCGCCCCGTCCGAGAATCCCAGTTTCTCCGCATTTTCGATCGCTTGCGGCAGTTGCCGATAGCGATACAAGAGCAGCTGCCGCGCCACCTCCTCGCCGCACGTGGCCAGGTAGAACGGCAGACAGTACGCCTCCGTATCCCAATAGGTACTCCCGCCATACTTCTCGCCCGTAAATCCTTTCGGTCCGACATTCAGCCGGGCATCCCGCCCCGTATAAGTCTGCAACAGCTGGTAGATGCAGAACCGAATCCCCTGTTGCGCCCGTTCGTCGCCGCCGATCACCACATCGCACCCCTTCCACCGTTCCGCCCACGCCCGTTCGTGCGCTGCCAGCACCGCCTCGAAACCCGCTCCGCAAGCCCGCTCGGCCACCCTGCACGCCGCATCGACCAGCTCCCCCGCCGGATGGTTCAGCGACGAAGCCACCCCCACGAACTTCTCAACGACAACCGATTGCCCCGCCCCGAGCTCCGCCGCCGAGACATTCTCCCCGACCACCGCCACCTCCCCATACCGGACCCGAGTCCTCTGCCCCCAACACACCTCGAAGCCCGTCTTCCGCGTCCGCATCGTCAGCGCACACCGTTCCCGATCCAAATCCGAAAGCTCCCAGAACTTTTCGTCGTAATTGGCATCCTCGTTCCGCACATCGCCCTCGACAAAGGCCGTCGCCACCACCTCCGCATCACCCCCCGAAAGCAACGTCAGCCGATACGCCACCGCCCCCAACTCCACCTCCGCCATCGAGACGACCCGCCTCGCCTCGATCGCCACCCTCGCCCCGCTCTGCGGCAGCACCGCCGTAAACTCCCGCGTCAACAGCCCCCGCCGCATATCCAGCTCCCGCCGAAACCCCTCGACCTCACACACCGCCAAATCCAGTCGCTCGCCACCTATATATAGATCCATTCCCGGCCAAAAAGCCGAGTTGAGCACCTTGGCAAAGTACTCCGGATAACCGTTCTTCCACCACCCCACCCGCGTCTTGTCCGGATAGTAAACCCCTCCGATGTAATTCCCCTGCAACGACTCGCCGCCAAAATACTCCTCAAAATTGGCCCGCCCCCCCATCGCGCCATTCCCCAAGCTGAACAAACTTTCGGCCGCCCGACACGCCCTTCCGTCCCGCGCATCGAATCCCGTTTCGACAATCTTCCACGGGTCCGTTTCCCACCTGCAATCTCCCATTACCGTACCGTATTAAGTTGATTTTTAACTCCTTTCCACGAGACCCCCGCAAATCCCGACACCACCAGCTCGGCCTCCCGCAACGTCTCCGAAGAGCCGATCCCCACACAGTGCATCCCCCCCGCCCGCGCCGCCCGGACCCCCGCCTCGGCATCCTCGAACACAACGCACTCCGTCGGCAGAATACCGCCCCCCAGCATCGAAGCGCACGTCAAGAAAACCTCCGGATCGGGCTTCGTCCGGCTGACCATCGTCCCGTCCACCACCGCGTCGAACAACCCGCCGATCTTCAACCGATCGAGTATGATTCCGGTATTTTTACTGGCCGACCCCAAGGCCGTCCGCACCCCGTCCTCCCGCACCTCGCGCAGAAACTCCACCGCCCCCGGCAGAATCTCCGCCGGTGTCATCCCCGAAACATACTCCACATACCACCCGTTCTTCCGATCGGCCATCTGCTGTCGTTGCACGTCGCTGAACGCCCCCTCCTTGCCGAATCCCCCCACCTCCAGCAGAATCTCCAACGACCGCCCCCGACTCACCCCCTTCAACCGTTCGTTATCCTGCTCCGTGAACTCGAAGCCCAACTCCCGGGCCAACCTCCGCCAAGCCCGATAATGATATTTCGCCGTATCGACGATCACACCATCCAAATCGAATATCGCTGCCCGTATCATCCCTTGTCCCACGTTATAACGAAGATTTTCCCCGCTTCGCCCGACACCAATCGAGAATAAACTCGTAACCGTCCGTATTTCCGGCCACCAAACCGCAGCTTTTCCCCTGCCCCTGTCGTTCCCGAATGATCGCCACAGCCTCCTCTTCCCGCCCCTGACGAATCAACGCCATCAGGGACAACAATCCGCCATGACCGAGAGAGACCCTGCTTTCATCCGGCACAAACCGGTCGGGATCCGGGTTCTCCTGAAGAAACCGTTCGATATCCGACGCCACCGCCTTGAAAATCTCATGCCAGATGGCATCGAGCTCCTCCGCCGAGTTTTCATCGATATTCTCGGCAAATATTTTCCGAGCGATCGCGCCATAATCGCCGATCGTCTGTTTGGGCACCGCAAAAGCCCCATCACCCCGCAAACTCATCGGAGCTTTCAAACATTTCTGGCAATCGAAAATCTCCCACCACAGGTCATCGGCATAGAGCGGTTTCACGGTCAATACAGTCGTAGTATGCGCCGAGTGATAACTAATCAGATGCTCCAGACAAAAGAAATACCCCTGCTCGACTTTCCAATCGATATAACTGTTTTGCCGAAACCCGAACTCACGCCCCACCTGGCGCCTCGTGTTGTCGTCCAGCTTCTCCAGTCCTTTGTACTTTTTGCATGCCATGATATCAAGCGCAACGATTGAGTTCGCCGCCAAACAAATTTACGATTTTATTCAAAGAAATAGGTACCGCGATAAAAAAATCCTCCGGGTATCTCTCGATACACTGGAGGATTTCAACGGTCGGTTCTGTCGAACCGCAACCTTCCCGATTAGAGCAGTTTGTTGAGTTTTTCGGCGAGTGCCGCTTTGGTCGTAGCCCCCACCTGTTTGTCGACCACCTGTCCCCCTTTGACGAAAATAATGGTCGGGATATTCCGAATAGCGAACTGGGCTGCGATTTCGTCATTGGAGTCGACGTCGCACTTTCCGATGATCGCCCGGTCGGCATAGTCCGCGGCGAGTTCTTCGACGATCGGTCCCACCATGCGGCACGGCCCGCACCATTCCGCCCAGAAGTCGATCACCACCGGTTTATCCGAGGCCATAATTTCCTTGAAGTTGGCCGAATTGATTTCCAATGCCATAACGAATTGAATTTTTATTTAGTTTTTGTAAGTGTTCAGATCACAAATTCCATGCCAGGATGCCGGTCTGCAAATCTACTCAATTTATCCGGTATTTGAAACCGAAATTATCGAGGAGTCCCACCACCTGCGCATTGAGTTCCACCTTCGGCGTCCTGGTCCGCAAGGCCACCCGAACGCCGCTCTGCGGGTCGAAGATATGAAACAACAACGACACCGGCCCCGCCGCCATTGCGGCCGTAGCCGAGAGTTCGGAGATGAACTCGGTCGAAAGCTCCTGTACCGGCACCGTCACCACCAGCTCCCGAATGTCGGTCTCCATCACCTCCGCCAGACTCTTCATACTTTTGATGACTATTTCCATCTCGCCCGGCCGGAAACGGCTCATCTGCACCCGTCCCTTGAGAAGAATCGAGTTCTGCTCGAAGCAGAACGAATGGAAAGTCTCCCAATCCTTGCTCCAGAGCGTAAAGGTATGGCTTCCGCTGAAGTCCTCGATCGTGAATCTCCCGTAGGGTTTTCCGGTCTTGGTCGTGAGGTACTGTGCCGAAGTGACCATCCCGGCCACCGTAAAGTCCCGTTCGCGCATGGTCAAGAGTTCGTCCAACTCGCTCACCGTATTCGAACAATACTTTTCGATCAGAATCCGGTAGTCGTCCAGCGGATGCGACGAAAGGTAGATCCCCACCACCGCCTTTTCCTTTTCGAGCATCTCGAGTTTCCCCCACGTCTCCGCCTTCGGGACCTCGGGTTTTTGGACCATCACGCCCGACATCATATCCCCGAAGAGGCTGTTTTGTTTCTGGGCCCGTTCGGCCTGCACCAAGCTCCCGTAACGAATCAGCGACTCGATGAACGACACCCCTTTGGCATCCTGCGCGAAGAACTGGCTCCGGTGGAAAGTCGTGATCGAGTCCAAGGCCCCCGCCAAAGCCAGGCATTCGATATTTTTCTTATTGACCGTCTGGAGGTTGACCCGTTCGACAAAGTCGAAAATATCCTTAAAGTCCCCATTGGCGTTCCGTTCGTCGAGGATCGCCTGCACGGCATTCTCCCCCAGCCCCTTGATCCCGCCCATCCCGAAACGGATGTTCTGCTCGCTGTCCACCGAAAAATGCAACCGGCTCTTATTGACATCCGGTCCTTTGACCGGCGCCCCCATGCGCTTGCATTCGTCCATGAAGAAGCTGATTTTCTTGATGTCCGACAGGTTCCGGCTCAGCAGCGCGGCCATGAACTCCGCCGGATAGTGGGCCTTCAGGTACGCCGTCTGGTACGACACATAAGCATAGCAAGTCGAATGCGACTTATTGAAGGCATACGACGCGAACGCCTCCCAGTCTCCCCAGATCTTTTCGCACACCGCCCGGTCGTGCCCGTGCGCCACAGCCCCGTCCAGGAAATCCCCCTTCATCTTGTCCAGCACATCTTTTTTCTTCTTCCCCATGGCCTTCCGGAGCGTATCGGCCTGCCCCTTGGTAAATCCGGCGAGCTTCTGCGACAGGAGCATCACCTGTTCCTGGTAGACCGTAATCCCGTACGTGTCCTCCAAGTACTCCGCCATGTCCGGCAAGTCGTAGGCAATGGCCTCCCGTCCATGCTTCCGCGCGATGAAGTTCGGAATATACTCCATCGGCCCCGGCCTGTACAAAGCGTTCATCGCAATAAGGTCCTCGAACCTATTGGGCTGCAACGCCCTGAGGTGTTTTTTCATCCCCGGCGACTCGAACTGAAACAGCCCGGTGGTCTCCCCGTTGGAATAGAGTTCGAAAGTCTTCCGGTCGTCGAGCGGAATGGCATCGATGTCGATCTCGATCCCCTTCGACTCCCGCACATTTTCGACAGCATCCTTTATAATAGAGAGCGTTTTGAGCCCCAGGAAGTCCATCTTGATGAGCCCCGCATCCTCCACCAAGCTCCCCTCGTACTGCACCACGAACAGCTCCGCATCCTTTGCCGTGGAAATCGGCGCGAATTTCTCCAAGTCGTCCTGCCCGATAATGATTCCGCAGGCATGCACCCCGGTCTGCCGCACCGACCCCTCCAATTTCTCGGCATAGCGCAGCGTATCCCTCACCAGCGGATTCTCGGACTCCCGCTCGGCCGCCAGCTCGGGCACCTCCTTATACGCCTTTTCGAGTGTCGTCCCCGGCTTCTCGGGCACCATCTTCGACAGTCGGTCGCTCTCCGACAGCGGCAGCTTCTGCACCCGCGCCACGTCCTTGATCGACGACTTGGCGGCCATCGTCCCGAACGTGATGATATGCGCCACCCGCTTCTGCCCGTACTTCTGCACCACATAGTGCATCACATCCTCCCGCCCGTCTTCGTCGAAATCGATGTCGATATCCGGCAGCGAGATTCGCTCCGGGTTCAAGAAACGCTCGAACAGCAAGTCGTACGCAATCGGGTCTATATTCGTAATTTTCAAGCAGTAAGCCACCACCGACCCCGCCGCCGAGCCCCTGCCCGGCCCCACGGAAACCCCGATCTCCCGCGCCGCCCGGATAAAGTCCCACACAATCAGAAAATAGCCCGGAAACCCCATCCACTCAATGGTCTTCAACTCGAAATCGATGCGCTCCCGAATCTCGTCGGTCAATTTTTCGCCCGGATACCGCCTCTCGGCCCCCTCCCAAACGATATGCCGCAAATACAAGTACTGTCTTGCCGTCAAAAGCAGCTCCGCCACCTGCCCATCCACCGCCCCGATCTCCTCTTCCGACCCGCAGCCGTTCACCCGCTCCTGCATAGCCTGAAGCTCCTCCGGCCGGTCCTTGTAGATCTTCCCCAGCCCCACCGCTATCGACTCCTTGAGCGGCTCCAACTCCACCACGAACTCGTCCGGCAGCAGGAAGTTGGGCATGTACGGCTTGTGGCTCAACGAATACTCCTCGATCTTGTCCACAATCTCCTGTGTCGTCGCCAAGGCCTCCAAGTGGTCCGGAAACAGAGCCGCCATCTCGTCATAACTCTTCAAGTACTCCTGTCCGGTATAGCGCATCCGCAACGGGTCGTCCAAATCCCGTCCGGTACTCAAGCAGATCAACCGGTCGTGCGCCTCGGCATCCTCCGCCAGGATATAATGCACGTCGTTCGTCGCAATATACTTGATTCCGTACTTCTCAGCCAGCTTCAACAACGCCTTATTGACCGTCACCTGATGGTCGTACACCTTGGCATCCCGCTCCGGATCGCCCGTCCGGTGAGCCTGCAGCTCGAGGTAATAGTCCTCCCCGAACAAATCCCTGAACCACCGCACCGCCTCGTCCGCCCCGGCCAAATCCCCCCGCATGATGCACTGCGGAATCTCGCCCCCCAAACACGCCGAACAGCAAACGATCCCCTCATGATACTGCGCCAACAACTCCTTGTCGATCCGCGGGTTATAATAGAACCCCTCGGTCCAAGCATACGACACGAGTTTAATGAGATTGTGATACCCCGCCAGATTCTTGGCCAGCAGAATCAAGTGATGCCCCCCGCGATCCTCCTTGTCCGTCTTGTCGAACCGGCTCCGCGCCGCCACATAGACCTCGCACCCGAGAATCGGTTTGATCCCGGCCGCATGAGCGGCATTGTGAAACTCCTTCACACCGAACATATTCCCGTGATCGGTAATGGCCAAAGAGGTCATCCCCAACTCCTTGGCCCGGGCCAGGAGCTTCTTGATCGCGGCCGCTCCATCCAAAATGGAGTACTGCGTATGTACGTGTAAATGAGTGAATTCTGCCATCTTAACCGATTCTTTCCTCCGCCGAGGGGTGCTCCACAAAGATAACTTTTTCCCGACTCCCCACGAACCCTAAACGCACAAAAAAACGGTACGGACTGACTACCAGACCATACCGCTATAATATTTCTTAAATTAATACGCTTACTTCATAAATCCAGGCTTTGGCTACGAGCTGGAACTGTTCTTTTTGTGAACAAAAAGAACCAAAAAAACTTT
>CAJTNK010000042.1:6406-17014 GCA_910577885.1 uncultured Rikenella sp. | reverse complement strand
CCGAACTTTCGTTGGAGGTTGGACCGCAAACAGTCGGCCCGCCTTTTCTCGCCCAGCATGCCCGGTTCCGCTTTCTTGCCCGGCAGGCTTGGCTGGAGTGCCGAGCGGTACCGGCCGGCGCCTGTGTTTCGCAGCCGGACGACAAGTAAAATACCTGCGCCGGAGACAATGGCCGCCGAGCGTTAGCAAGACAAAGCGGGCACTGCGCGCCAACAGGCTCGATCCGAAACGTTGCCGGGCGCACCCGCGCAGAACGGTTTCACATGAAGTGTTTATGGCTCAGACGTTGGATGATATCATTTCGCCGGTAGGCGAGGCATTTCGGGCGTTCCGGGAGCAGTTGCATCAGGCGACGCTCTCGGAACAGCCTTTCATGCGTCCCGTCACCCGCGACCTCTTACACAGCGGCGGAAAGCAGATGAGACCGTTGTTGACGCTGCTCGTGGCGGCGTTGCATGGGGCCGAGACTCGACCGCAGGTACAGGCCGGAGCGGTGCTGATCGAAATGATCCACTGGTCGACGCTCGTGCACGACGACGTGATCGACGAAGCCTATGTCCGGCGCGGCCAGTGGACGCCCGGGACACTGTTGCGGTCGAAGTCCGCGGTGCTGATCGGCGACTACCTCTTCTCGAAAGGGCTCGCGCGAGCGGCGCGCGAGGGAGCGTTCGGTGCGATCCGGTCGGCTACGCGGGCCATCGAACTCATCGTGGACGGCGAGCTGATGCAGATGGAACACGCCCGCAGGATGGACAACACGGAGGAGATTTATACGGAGATCATTCGCCTCAAAACAGCCGTCCTGATCGCTTCGGCGGCGGAGTGCGGGGCATTACCGGTGTTCGACAACGACCCGGAGGCACGGCCGGTGAAGGAGATGTACCGTTTCGGCGAACGGCTCGGAATGGCGTTCCAAATCAAAGACGACCTGTTGGACTTCGGTTTCGAGGCGGTGGGAAGCTCGGGAAACAGCAGCAAGACGGGCAAAATGCTCTGCAACGACTTGCGCGAGGGGAAAATGACACTACCGTTGATCCGCGCGGTGGCCGAGGTCTCTCCGGCCGAACGGCGCGAAGTGGCCAAACACTTGCGCCGGGCTGCCACTCGACCGGCATCGGTCGAGTGGCTCCGCGACTTCGTCCGCCAAAGTGACGGACCGGACTATGCGGCCAAACGAATGAACACCTATCTCTCCGAAGCGCTCGCAATCCTCGACGCCTACCCGACCTCGCCGGTCCGACTCGCACTCGCTGCCTTTGCCAACTATGTCACTGGCAGATCTTTCTAATGACATAATCTCTTTTTTGGCAACAGGCTAGAACGGTTCTTTTTGTTCACAAAAAGAACAGTTCTAGCCTGTTGCAAAGAACAGACTAAGGCTATGAGAAAGATTTGGTAGCGAGAAAGTCGAGCAAGGTGCGGGCCCGAGAGGGTCCGATGAGTTCGGCCAGTTCCGATTCCGGGGTACGGGCCATGCGGGCGAGCGTTCGGTAGCGTTTCAGGAGCCGGTCGATCGACGTGCGACCCAGTCCCGGGACGTTTTCGAGTTCCGATTTCAGAAAGTTGATCGACCGTTTCTGTCGGTGGAACGTGATCCCGAAGCGGTGTGCCTCGTCGCGGATGTGCATGAGGATGCGGAGCGATTCGCCCGTTTTGTCGAGGTAGTGCGGGTAGGGATCGCCCGGAAAGTAGACCTCTTCCATCCGTTTAGCCAGCCCGATGACCGACACGCGTCCCCGGAGCCCCAGTTTCTCCAACGCCGTCAGCGCAAACGAGAGCTGTCCTTTCCCTCCGTCGATCACGATCAGGTCGGGGAGCGGCTTTCCCTCCTCCAGTAACCGACCGTACCGCCGCCCCAGCACCTCCTCCATCGAGGCGAAGTCGTTCGCTCCGACCACTGTTTTGATGTTGAAGTGCCGGTAATCCTTCTTGCTGGGCCGCCCGTCGCGGAACACCACGCACGACGCCACGGGATTGGTCCCCTGGATGTTCGAGTTGTCGAAGCACTCGATGTAGCGCGGTTCGACCGGCAGCCGCAAATCTTTCTGCATCCGGGCCATGATCCGATCCGTGTGACGGTCCGGATCGGTTCGCTCGATCTGTTTGAACTTCTCGAGCCGCGCCAGCTTGCAGTTTTTCTCGGCCAGGCGCAGCAGCTCCGACTTGTCGCCCCGCTGCGGCACCGTAAAGGCGACGGTCGGAAAGAGCTCCGTGTCCGGCAGCATCGGCACAATCACCTCGCGCGGCAACGGCAGCCCCTCTTCGCGCTCCTGAGCGAAGATCTCGCCCAAGGCGAAGGCCAACAGCTCGTCGGGCGATTCGTCGAGCCGCCCCCGCATCTCGAACGTAAAGGAGTGGACCACCGCTCCCCGAACGATCCGCATGTGGTTGCAAAAGGCCGTTCCCTCGTCCGTGAGCACGTAGACCACCTCCAGGTTGGTGAGCGTGGCGCTGACGATCACCGACCGGCTGCTGTAATTGGCCAGCAGCTCCAGCCGATCCTTGGCCCGCGCGGCCTGTTCGAAGTGCAGCCCCTCGGCCAGTCGCCGCATCTCGGTCGTGAAGTACTCTTCGGCAGGCCGCAAGTCGCCCCGCAAGATATTCTTGGCCGCCGTGATATTCGCCAGGTACTCCTCCTCGGTTTGCCACCCCACGCAAGGCCCGCGGCAGTTTCCGATGTGGTACTCCAGGCAGACGGAATAGGTCCCGCGGGCAATCGCCTCGGGCGAGAGGTTGAGTTTGCAGCTCCGCAGCGGATACAATCCCCGGATCAGCTCCAGTACGGCCCGTTGCATGCTGATCGACGAGTAAGGACCGAAATAAGCGGAACCGTCTTTGACGAATTTCCGGGTGGAGAAGATCCGCGGAAAGGGCTCGTTCTTCACGACGATCCACGGATAACTCTTGCTGTCCTTGAGCAGGATGTTGTAGCGGGGTTGAAGCTCTTTGATGAGGTTGTTTTCGAGCAACAGCGCATCGGCCTCGCTTCCGACGACGATGTGCCGCAGGTCGGCGATCTGCCGCACCATGACCTGCACTTTCCGCGAATGGTCGGCACGCGACACGAAGTAAGAACTCACGCGCCGTTTCAGATTCTTTGCCTTGCCGACGTATATGACGATCCCTTCGGCGTTCAGAAACTGGTAGACGCCGGGGCTGTCGGGTAACAGAGCCACTTTTTCGCGTACCGTATTCGCCTGGTTACTCATCGGTTTGGTTTGTTTCGTTGGTTGCGGGGCGGGCAATGACTGTTTTTCTCGCCCGACAGGCCCGGCTGGAGTGCCCAGCGGCACCCTGACGGGCGAGAAAATTCAACAAAATCGCGTCGCATGGGCTTCCGGATGAGAAAACCTGCCAAAGCCCCCGCAAACCCGCCTACTTGTGCTGTCGGATCTTGTAGTTCACCCCGAGGGTGATGGCCATTTGGTCGGCCGGCGAACGGAAAGGGTTCCCCTCGTACTTGGTCACCCCTTTGAGGATGTCCGAGAGGCCCACGTTGTACCGGAACTCCGCCGAGACCGAGAATCGACGGATCGCGAAGAGCAGCCCCGCACCGAAGGTCACCCCGTACCCCCAACGGTTGTCGCGCACCGGATCGTATTCGTATTTTCCCTGGGCATAGACCTCGCCCGTTGCCCGGTTGTAGTCGCGAAACTCCGAGTCGAACGCGTAGCTGAAGTACGGACCCGCGCTCAGGTAAAACCGCGTTCCGCCCTTGCTCAACGGCAGATAAGGCTGCCAGAGGATAGGCACCTCGATCGTGTTCCAGCGCCGCTCGTACATCTCCTCCGAGTCGAACGACCGGTGCATCCGGTAACCCTGTTGCGCCCAGTTGACGTCCACCTCGATGCAGCCGACGTATTTCTGTGCCGGCACATCGAACTTGTAGACCAACCCGCCCGCCATCAACCCCATCTTAAGCTCCATCTGCCGGCTCGGCTCGAAACGGGCCGTCCCCATCGCATACCCGCCCCGGATACCGATGTAGTGGTCGACCTTGACCGGCGCCCAGGCGGCACTGAGCGTCTGGGAGGGCACGCCGCGCTCCTGAGCCGAAGCCGAAGAGACCGACCGAAAGCCGATTGCCACGGCCGTCAGGAGGAGGATGTATTGGATCCGGTGTAAATTCATGCGTTTCGTCTTCTTGTGTGTCGTCACTGCACGACGTTGTTACTGGGGTCGGCTGAAGAGTTCGTCCAGGTCGACCTCCACCGCCACATCCCAATTCTCTTTGGCCAGGATGTACTGTCCGGTCGAGGGGTGTTCCCAAAAACGGATCCGCTCGGGCTGTCTGCGCTGCACGAGCGATCCGGTGTCCCACTCGCCGTTTCGGTTGCGGTCCTCGGTCACGCGCAGCCGGTAGGTGCCGGCCGGCAGGTAACGCAGCGTGTACCGCCACCCCGGAACGGCATGCCGGATCCGCTGAATGACCGTCTTACCGTCGCGGTTCATGAGTTCCAGAATATATTCGCACCGGTTCGAATCCGTTGCCGGAGGGGTAGCGCGCAGGTCGATCACGAGACTCCCGTACCGGCTCGAATCGGCCACCTTGAACGTGGACTGCAACGTGTCGTTCGTCTGGTAAGCGATGTTCAGGAAGGTGCTGTCCGGAATGAGCAGGTGGTACTCGTCGTCGGCGCGCCACGCGGCACGGATCGTCAGGAGCCGTCGGGTGGCGGTGTCCAGCTCGACGGTGAACGGTTCGGGCGTCTCGCTCTTGCGCGAGGCTTCGGCCACGGTGGTCTGCCGGTCGCGACTCGGCAGCGACGACTGACCCTCGGAAATCTTCGTGAGGCGGATCCGCGACTCGTCGACCTCCCGCAGCGGATAGGCAAACCGCAGCCGGATGTGGTTCTCCGGATTCAACGGATTGGCCGCCATCACTTCGAACCCGAAAGGATTCCGCACCGGTTGCTGTTCGTCGGCGCGCTTCGGTCGTTCGGTCTGCGTCGTGTCGACCGCCACCTGCTGGAACAGCGTACTGTCGGCCAGTAGCTCCGCATCGCTCCGCCGCGGATCGCCCCGGCGACGGCTGATCTGCCGGGCCACTTTGATCCACTTCTTTTGCAGCCGGGCCGACCGTTTCGCCTTACGTCGCGCCTCCCGCGCCTGCCTCAGGCTGTCGGCATAGGCCGTGGTCGGCCGCCGGTTCCGAGCCGTCGGGTCGACGATCCGGTGGACGAAGGTCAACTCCTCGCTTTTGAGCTGGTCGCGCCACAGGCTGTCCTGCGACACGTACGTAATCCGCGCCCGAATCGTATCCGGCAGCGCCTGGGCCTCCTCACGGGTCGGCGGAGCGATCCAGTACCACACCGTATCTCCCTTCACCCCGTTCTCGCGCAGGAGCCACGTCGAGTCGACCCCCTCGGCCGAGAACGACACGATGTCGGCCTGCCGGATGGCATTGAAAACGACCTCCAGCTTTTGTCGCTCCGGCCGACTGCTTCCCAAAATGGTCTGTCGCCGCAGGGGCTCCTCCAGGAACAGGTCGAACCGCACCTGCGGCGGGTCGATCTGTCGCCGTGGCCCCCGCCGACCCGTCGCCGGCTCGATCCACATGTCGAAGTCCGCCATCCGGGTCGGATTGCACGCCGTATCGAGCATCGCCACATAGTCGCTCCCCGACTCGTAGCGCTGGTTTCCGTTCTTGTCTAGAATGGCATACACGCGATAGTCCTTATCCTTCAGAATATCGGCCAAGAACAGCCCCGAGCTGTCGCTCCGGAACACGGCATCGGGACGCGCCTTGAACAGCGTCGAGTCGTAAGCGGCCACCGAGTCGGCCCGCGCGTCGAAGAAGAAAATCATCGCCCCGATCACCGAATCCCGACTCTGCGCGTCGAGCGTCAGGCCGCTCATCATCAGCGTGTCGAGCTGCGGACCGGTCGAAAAGACGAAAGCGTAGTTCCCCAGTCGGTTCCCTTCGTTGTTGTCGGCAATGGAGTTTCCGAAATCGAGCCGATAGGTGGTATTGCTGTCGAGCGGCTCGGCGAAGTCGACCTGAATCGACCGCCCCTTGACGGTCAGGGTGGGTTTGCTGCCGTTCAGGTTGGGCGGCGACAGCAGAAACTCCTTCTGCTGGTCGCGCAAAGCCACATATTCGTTGAAATTCAGCACGATGCGTTTGTCGCGAAACCCGACACTCCGCTGGGCGGGCGTCGTCCCCACCACCAGCGGCGGCAGCGAGTCTTTGGGTCCTCCCTGCGGCTGGGCGATCGACGCGCACTGCACGAAGATCGTCCCGATCAGCAGCGCGAAAACCCAATCGCGTATACGATAATGAAACTGCATGAAAATTTCTGTCTAAATATCTCTATTTGTCGGTCGTGGCTTCCCGAATGTCCGCCGACCGCAGTCGGCGGTCCAGCAGGATCCCCCGGAAAAAACGCTCCGCCACCAACAGCCCCTCCGGCTCCGACCGCCGATAGGCCACCATGAAGTACCAGACGGTATGTCCCTCCTGCGCCATCAAAGCGCGGAACTCGAACGCCTCGACCCCCAGCAGGTAGCTCCCCGAGAGGCTCCGTGCCCGGAGGTTCGGCACCGAGTAGTCGTTGCGGTAGAACTCGAACCCCTGCAGCCCGTTCTCCTGCAACATGCTCAGCAGGATCTGCCGGGTCGCGATATCACGGTCCACCCCGAAGTCCGGCTGGTAGTCGATCCGACAGGCCGTCACGCTGACCGTCTCCGGCTCGGCCCACCGACGGCTCACCGCACCCACAACCACCTGCCGTTGCAACGAGTCGCCGGCCAACCGGTCGTTCTCGCGCTGCAGCGAATCGGCCGAAAAAGCCCCCTCCGGCTCGAGCGGAAAAGGAAACTTGAGCGTCGCCCCCAAGTCCTCGTAGTAAGCGATCTGCCATGCCCGATCCAACAGCCCCCGGATCGAACTACTCGCCCCATACCGACTCCACGCCCAGTACCCGGCCATCCCCAAAACCGTCGCCGCAACGGCAATCCCCACCGCCACCGCTACCCGCCGCAATACCCGCCCACGACCGATAGCCCGACCGATCCGCCGTTGCTCGCTCAACCCCTCGAGCGCCGTCTCGCTCACCGACACCTCACTCAGGTAGGCCGCAAAATCACCCTCCGGATGCCGACCCCGCCATGCCACATAACTGTTCTCCAACTTACGCCGACACGACGGACAAAATACCATGTACTCCGACTTCACCTCCACCAAATCCCCGCATTGACTACACTTTATATAATGTCGCTTCATAAACGCTGTTAATTTGTCTATCCGTCCTTAGCAACGGGAGGGTACTGTCCCTTTTTAATTTCTGTTCCCTCGCGTTACTTCGGGAAAGTTCGCCAAACGCTCTTTAGCGACGGGAGGGTACTGTCCCTTTTACCTTCGTTTACCCCGTGTTGCCTTGACATAATATACAATCGGTCTTTAGCTATGGGAGGGTACTGTTCTTTTTGTGAACAAAAAGAACCAAAAAAACTTTCGGGAATGCTGTCGCATTCCATGGGCTGCCGTAGTCAAGAGCCCTGAGTCCTTTCTTTTGGGGCCGGGTCTTTTGATGGGGCGCAAAGGTTACGTACTGCATCATGCGCCCCATCAAAGCCCGACCCCAACAAAGTGGGCCAAAGCATTAGCTTGCGGATGCTTAAGGCAAAGCGTATGCTATCTCAAAAGTTTTTGGTGCCGCTTTTTCCAAAAAGCGGCAGTTCCGGCTCGTAGCCAATGACGGTTGGCAAATTGCCGAAAGCAAAACGAGAGAAGCGAAATTAAAAAGAACAGTTCCATACTGTTTCCAAAAACAGGCTGGCCAATTAGCGGATTTATGAGCGCATTAAGAGGTTTCGTCTGTTCGGGTTGACGACGAAGTCTTTGAGGTAGTAGGGTTCGTAGTAGGCCGTGTCGACGAAATTTCGGGCTTGGAAAGCGGTTTCGGCGAGTGTGACCAGTCCTCGCGCCGAGGAAGCCACGCGGGCAAAGCGGGCTCGTGGGAGCAAGTCGAGGCACTTTTGGGCCCCGTTTCCGAACACGAGGAGTTCGCGACCGGCCGCAAAGACCTCCGCGAAGCTCTCCGAGGTGAGGATATGCGCCGCGGCCTCACCCTGCGGCGTGAGAGCGGTGTCGAAGAGCCGCGTGTAGACCTCCATGCGTCGCGCGTCGATCATCGGCGCCAGCAGAGCCCGCGTCGGATCCTCGATCTCGACGATGCCCGCCGCATACTCCTCCATCGCGATATTGGCCAGTGCCTGCAGCGAGTCTACCGCGATCAGCGGACGACCCAACGCATAGCACAGCCCCTTGGCAGTCGACACCCCGATCCGCAGACCGGTGTACGACCCGGGTCCTCCGCCGACGGCCACCGCATCCAGTTCGTCGGCGTCCATGCCGTTCTCGCGCAGCACTTCGTCGATGTACAAGCCCAGCTTGTTGGCATGCTCCCGCCCTTCGGCGCCGCTCTCACGAAGCGAGATCAACTCGCCGTCCTGCGCCAAAGCCACCGAACAGACTTCCGTGCCGGTCTCTATGGATAGTATCCTTGCCATTCTTTCTTTATAATGTGTAGTATGTGAGCCCCCTCTCGGAACAACAACCTATCGGTTCTTCGCCCGCTCGCTCAACCCACGCACTTTCCGCGCCATGGCCGAAGCAAAGACGAACTCCTCCAACTCGCGATTATCGGTCTCCAGAATGTCGTCTTTGCTCCCCTCCCACCACTTCTTGCCCTGGTAGATGAAGGTGATCGTGTCGCCGATCTCCATCACGGAGTTCATGTCGTGGGTGTTGACGATCGTCGTGATGTCGTACTCCTGGGTGATCTCCTGGATCAGGTTGTCGATCACCACCGAGGTTTTCGGATCCAACCCCGAGTTGGGCTCGTCGCAAAACAGGTACTGCGGGTTCATCACGATAGCCCGTGCGATCGCCACCCGCTTTATCATCCCGCCGCTCAACTCCGACGGATAGAGGTGGTTGGCATTGGTGAGGTTGACGCGCTGGAGGCAGAAGTTGGCCCGATCCTCCTTTTCGCTCTGCGACATGTCGGTGAACAGGTCGAGCGGAAACATGACGTTCTCCAGCACGGTCGACGAGTCGAGCAGTGCTCCGCCCTGGAAGATCATGCCGAGTTTCTGGCGGATCTCGCGTTTGACTTCGAGTGTCGCGTCGCTGAAACAGAGGTCGTTGTACAGGATCTGTCCGCTGTCGATCCGGTGGAGCCCCACCAGCGACTTGAGCAGCACGGTCTTTCCCGAGCCGCTCTGACCGATAATCAAGTTGGTCTTGCCGGGCAGAAAGGTGGCACTCACGTGGTCCAGCACCAGCCGCCCGTCTTCAAACGATTTGCAAACCTCTATGGCACGTATCATCTTGTTGTCTCCTCTGGTTTATTCCGCCGTGGGGGGATCCCGGGTTAGTCGATCAGCATGATTTGGGTGAGCACCAAGTCCAGGATCAGGATCACAATGCTGCTCATCACCACCGCCCGGGTGCTGGCCCGTCCCACCTCCAGCGAGTTCCCCTTGGCATAGTACCCGTAGTAGGCCGAGATGGTCGAGATCATGATGCCGAAAACGCAGGCTTTGATAATGGAGTAGGTGATGTAGAACGTATTGACGGCATACCGAATTCCGGACACATATTCGAACGGCGGAAAAATCTGGGTCACCTGCACCACGGCATACCCCCCGATCACGCCGATCACCATACTCATGATCGTGAGCAGCGGAAAAAACACGGCCGAGGCCACCACCTTCGGCAGGATGAGGTAGCTGGCCGAGTTGACGCCCATAATCTCGAGGGCGTCGATCTGCTCGGTGATGCGCATGGTACCGATCTCGGAAGCGATGTTCGACCCGACCTTTCCGGCCAGGATCAGGGCCACGATCGTGGAGCTGAACTCCAGCACCAGCGACTCGCGGGTGGCATACCCGATCATCATTTTCGGGATGAACGGACTCTCCAGGTTATTGGCCATCTGGATCACCACCACGGCCCCCATGAAGATGGAAATAATGGCCACGATCCCAATCGAGTTGAGTCCGATGGCATCCATCTCGAAAAAAGCGCGACGCCGGTAGATCGACCACTGCTCGGGTCGGGCGAAGACTTTTTTCATCAGCATCAGGTATTGACCTATCTCGCGAAATATCCTCATACGGTTTGTCTTCCTTATGTTTTAGTACTTTAGGCGGTGCCTTGGGGCGGCGCACCCGTTGGGTGTTTTGCTGGGGTTATCTCAGCCTTAGTAGGGGCCCGCGCGGCCGACGCGTTCGCGTCACGGCGCGCGGCCTTTATGTAGACACAGCCCGGTTCGCGTGCCGAGCGGCACCTCGCGCCGCCGGGGGTGGCGGCGGCTCGTGCGACCCCAACGGGTCGCAGTTGTTCAGCTAGCAACCCTACCGGGAGAAAAAGCGGGCTGCCAGTTTGGCCTCCCACACCCCGTCGAGCCCCAACCCTCTCGGGGAGAATCAATCTCTTTCCTCTCCCCCGCTCAAGCCGCGGGGGCTCCTACTTTCTGTGATGCGACAGAAAGTAGGCAAAGAACGCAGCCAAGGGGTCTTCGCCCCCTTGGCTAACCCCCGCCGGAACGGCCCGAACTTGGCGGAGAAAAACCCAGTCTTCGTGTGCCGAGCGGCACC
>CAJTNK010000042.1:0-5889 GCA_910577885.1 uncultured Rikenella sp. | reverse complement strand
CCGCGCGCTGGCGGAAATCGACCAAACAACTCTCGGTTGTTTGATCGATTTCCTATTCCAGCAGTCGCGCGCGGTCGAGCTATCCCGACGAGCTAGAACTGCCCTACGCGGGCGGCGGCCCTTACGCCGGGCAGGCGGTGCCTCCCGGCACGCGGAAGGGGCCATTCGGGCGAGAAAAACAGGTCCAAAACTCCTGCAAAACGCAAGCCAGATCACTCCTCCGAACGTTCCGCGACCTCGATCCCCAGCTCTTCGAGCTGCGCCGATGCCAAACGCGACGGCGATTCGATCATCATGTCCCGTCCGCTGTTGTTCTTCGGGAACGCGATGAAGTCGCGGATCGAGTCCGACCCACCGAACAGCGAACACATCCGGTCGAAACCGAAAGCAATCCCCCCGTGCGGCGGCGCCCCGTACTTGAACGCCCCCAGCAGGAACCCGAACTGCGCCTGTGCCTCTTCCGGCGTGAAGCCCAACACTTCGAACATCCGGCTTTGCACCTTCCCGTCGTGGATCCGGATCGACCCCCCGCCGACCTCCACCCCGTTCACCACGAAATCGTAAGCCTCCGCCCGAACATCCCCCAGCGTTTCGAGATCGGTCGAAAAGAATTTCTCCATATCCTCCGCCTTCGGCGAAGTGAACGGATGGTGCATGGCATAATACCGCTGCGTTTCGTCGTCCCACTCCAGCAGCGGGAAGTCCACCACCCACAACGGTGCGAAGGTGTCATGCGGCCTGAGTCCCAGCCGGTCTCCCATCTCGAGCCGCAGCGCACACAACGCCGCCAAAGTCTGTTTCTTAGACCCTGCCAATATCAGCAGCAGGTCCCCCGGCTCCATCCCACAAGCCTCGCCCCACCGGGCCAGCTCTTCCGGCCCGTAGAACTTGTCGACGCTCGATTTGTACGACCCGTCCTCTTCGCGCCGCACGTACACCAGCCCCTTGGCCCCCACCTGCGGCCGCCGGACGAACTCCGTCAAGCCGTCGAGCTGCTTGCGCGTATACCCGGCACACCCCTTCGCACAAATCCCCCCCACGTACTCAACGCTGTCGAACACCGCAAACCCATGCCCCTGCACCAGGGAGGTCAAATCGTTGAACGTCATCCCGAACCGAATATCCGGCTTGTCCGACCCATACTTTTCCATTGCCTCGGCCCAGGTCATCCGCGGAAACCGGGATGCTGCAAATTTCACGCCCAACGTCTTGTCGAACATCGTCCGCATCATCCCCTCGAACACCGCCAGCACATCCTCCCGCTCGACGAACGCCATTTCGCAGTCCACCTGCGTGAATTCCGGCTGCCGATCCGCCCTGAGGTCCTCGTCCCGGAAACACCGCACGATCTGGAAATAACGGTCGTACCCCGAGACCATCAACAGCTGTTTGAACGTCTGCGGCGACTGCGGCAGCGCATAGAACTCGCCCGGGTTCATCCGGCTCGGCACCACGAAATCCCGCGCCCCCTCCGGCGTCGACTTGATGAGGTACGGCGTCTCGATCTCCAGGAACCCCTCCCCGTCGAGGTAGTTGCGCACCTCCTGCGCCAACCGGTGCCGCAGCATCATAGCCCGCTGCAACGGACCCCGCCGCAAGTCCAGGTACCGATACTTCATCCGAAGATCATCCCCCCCGTCCGACTGCTCCTCGATCGTGAACGGCGGCACCTCGCTCGCATTCAACACCCGGATCTCCGAAGCGATGATCTCGACTTCGCCGGTCGGAATCTTCGCATTCTTGGCCTCCCGCTCCACCACACGCCCCGTCACCTGAACCACATACTCACGCCCCAGCCCCTCGGCCACACCCTTCAACTCGGCCGATGCGTGCTCGTCCACCGTCACCTGCGTAATCCCGTACCGGTCGCGCAGGTCCACGAAAACCATAGCCCCCAAATTCCGTACCTTCTGTACCCAACCCGCCAATACAACCGTCTTGTTCACATCGGCCAACCGTAGCTCGCCGCAGGTCGCTGTCCTATACATAACCTTTCTGTATTGCTTACTTATTTCCCCTGTTTCAAATCTCAAAGATACATATTTTTTATTCGTTCACTCTTTGCTTCTTGCCATTCAGTCCTTGGCTACGAGCCGAAACTGCCGCTTTTTGGAAAAAGCGGCACCAAAAACTTTTGAGATAGCGTACGCTTTGCCTTACGCTCCGCAAGCTAATGCTTTGAACTATTTGATTGTGTGGGGCGTTCGGTGCGGCGCGTCATGCGTAAATTACCTCATCGCGCCGACACCAAACGTCCCCACACAAAACAAGAGGCCCCAAGGCTCTTGACTACGGCAGCCCATGGAATGCGACAGCATTCCCGAAAGTTTTTTTGGTTCTTTTTGTTCACAAAAAGAACAGTACCCTCCCATAAGCCAAAGACCGGTTGCAGGCAAAAAGTAAAGAATAAAATAAATAATGTTATATTTGTGAAATAACGAAAAAAGATAACCAGACTTTAGTTTATGAGAAAGACCCTGATGAGCTTGGCCGCGTTGGCGTCGAGCATGATGATCGGAGTCGGATCGGCTCGGGGACAGCAGTTCACCGAGTGGCAGGATCCGGCGGTGAACGAGATCAACCGGGCGCCGATGCGGGCGTCGTATTTTGCGTATGAGAGTCCGGAGACGGCCGAGGCCGGTGTGCCGGAGGGTTCGGAGCGGTATTTGTCGTTGAACGGCAAGTGGAAATTCTTTTTTGTCGAGAATGCGGATCAGCGGCCGGCCGATTTCTACAAGGCCGACTATGATACCAAGGGGTGGGGGACGATTTCCGTGCCGGGGATTTGGCAGGTGAACGGTTATGGGGACGCGGTGTATATCAACCCGGGGTATCCGTGGAGCAACATCGAGCGGCCGACGCCGCCGCGGGTGCCGACGCAGGATAATTACGTCGGGTCGTACGTTCGGGAGGTGCGGGTGCCGGCGGATTGGCGGGGGGATGCGGTGTATATCCATTTCGGCTCGGTGACTTCGAACTTGTATTTGTGGGTGAACGGGCGGTTCGTGGGGTATAGCGAGGACAGTAAGCTCGGAGCGGAGTTCGACCTCACGAAATACCTGGTGCCGGGGCGGGAAAACAAGATCGCGTTTCAGGTGTTCCGGTGGAGCGACGGGAGTTATCTCGAGGACCAGGACTTCTGGCGGCTGAGCGGGGTGGCCAGAGGGATTTATATGTATGCTCGGCCGCAGACCCGGTTGGGGGATATTCGCGTCGTGACGGATCTCGACGAGCAGTATCGGGATGCGGTGCTGAAGGTCGAAGCCGATGTGGTGCATGCCACGGGGGCGACGCGGGTCGACCTGACGCTGACCGATCCGGAAGGACGGGTGGTGGCTGAACAGAGCGGCATTCGTCCGGGCAAGGGCGGTGCGGTGCGGGTGGAGATGCCGGTCGAAAATCCGGCCAAGTGGACGGCCGAGACACCGGAGCTCTATCGACTGCTTGTGGCCGTGGACAACGGCAGCGGCAAGGCGGCGACACGGGAATATATTCCGGTGCGGGTCGGTTTCCGCGAGATAGAGATCAAGAACTCGCAAGTGTTGGTCAATGGGCAGCCGGTGCTGTTCAAGGGGGCTGACCGGCATGAGCTGGATCCGACCTACGGATATCATGTGCCGCGCGAGACGATGCTACGGGATATCGAGATTCTGAAACGGTTCAACTTCAACGCCGTGCGGACGTCGCACTACCCGAACGATCCGTACTGGTACGAGTTGTGCGACCGGTACGGGATCTACGTGGTGGACGAGGCCAATATCGAAGCCCACGGGATGGGGTACGGGAAGGAGAATCTGGGGGGCGACGCGCGGTTCGAACGGGCGCACGTCGAGCGGGGTTCGCGGATGGTGTTGCGGGACAAGAACCACCCGTCGGTGATCTTCTGGTCGCTGGGCAACGAGTCGGGCGACGGCGCCAATTTCCGCAAGGAGTACGAGTGGATCAAGAATTATGATCCGACGCGTCCGGTGCAGTACGAACGGGCGATCTGGGATGCCGGGGATACGACCGGGGCGCACTACAGCGACGTGTGGTGTCCGATGTACACCCGGGTGGGCGAGTTGGAACAGCTGGGCAAGAACCCGGCGAAAAAGGTCGACGGACGGCCGGTGATCTTGTGCGAGTATGCCCATGCCATGGGGAACTCGATGGGCGGCTTTAAGGAGTACTGGGACGTGATCCGCAAGTATCCGAACCTGCAGGGCGGCTTTATCTGGGACTTCGTGGACCAGGCCTTGAGGGGGTACGACAAGGCGGGCAACATGATCTACACCTACGGGGGGGATTACGGGAAATACACCGTGTCGGACAACAACTTCAATTCCAACGGCCTCATCAACCCGGATCGGGAACCCAATCCGCATATGTACGAGGCGGGGTATGTACACCGGTCGATCCTGACCGAGCCGGTCGACCTGCAACGGGGCGTGGTCGAGGTCTACAACGAAAACTTCTTCATCGACCTCTCGCGGTACTACCTGGTGTGGCAGTTGAAGGACAACGGCGTGGCCGTGCGGCAGGGGATGGTATCGGACCTGAACGTCGCACCGCAACAACGGGCGCAGATCACGTTGCCGGGCTATGCGGTTCCGGCTTCGGCGACCGGCGAGCTGATGCTGGATGTGGAATATGTGCTCAAGGCACAGGACGGTATTCTTCCGGCGGGAACGGTGGTGGCTTACGACCAGATGACGGTGCGACGGTACGACGCTTGGACGGCGACCGTTGCGGCTACGCCGGACGTACGGCCGGAGATCGTGCCCAATACGCGGGCGATCGTTGTGGCGGCGGGCGACCGACGAATCTACTTCAACCGTTGGACGGGCCTCATGACCGACTATACGCTGGACGGTACGGAGCTGATCGAAAAGGGCTATGCGCTGCGGCCGATGTTCTGGCGCGCGCCCACCGACAACGACATGGGGGCGGGGATGCAGAACGGTTTTGCGCTGTGGAAGAACCCGACCATGAAACTCAAATCGATCGAAGATTCGACTTTGGCGGACGGGAATATTCGGGTAACGAGCGTATTCGAGCTGCCCAAGTTGTTTGCGACCCTGACGATCGACTACACGATCAACGGGGCGGGCGAGATGGCGATATCGCAACGGCTGACCACGGATCCGACGAAAGAGAAGATGCCGCATCTGTTCCGGTTCGGCATGGAGCTGACGGTGCCGGAAGCGTTCCGGACGATCGACTTCTACGGGCGGGGACCGATCGAAAACTACGTGGACCGCAAGGGGGCGGCACGGATCGGGCGTTACACCCAGTCGGTGGACGAGCAGTACTGGGGTTATATTCGTCCGCAGGAGAGCGGCAACAAGAGCGACTTGCGTTGGTGGCGGCTGACGGATCCGGACGGGGTCGGTATGTTGATCGAGTCGGCTGCGCCGTTCGAGGCATCGGCCTTGCCGTATGCGACGGAAGACCTGGACGACGGGGCGGCAAAAGGACAGCGGCATTCGGGATCGCTGGTGAAACGGGATTTCGTGACCGTCAACATCGCTTCGCGGCAGATGGGGCTCGGCTGCGAGGACAGCTGGGGAGCATGGCCGTTGGAACAGTATCGGATGCCGTACGGGGACTACACGTTCGACTTCGTGCTGAAGCCGGTGGTGCGGCGGTAGGTGGTTGTCGGGAGATTATTTTCGCGAGGTCGGGGTTTGCCAGTTGGCAAACCCCGACCTCTTTTTTGTTGCCTGGGTGGGCCTGTTGAGACGCGCTGTTGAGGCTTCGAGGGCTTGTCTCGCCCTGATTTTGGGTGTTTTAGCGGGGGCTTCCGACCTTACAGGCGGCCCACACGGTTTTCTCGCCCGGTGCCGCTCGCACCCGGGTGTTTTGGTGGGGTTTCACAGTTCGTTATAGCGATGCGCAGCATCGCCCGCT
>CAJTNK010000041.1 GCA_910577885.1 uncultured Rikenella sp. | reverse complement strand
CTGTGGGGTGCCCGCATTCAGGAAAGAACTGGCCTCAGGCCGGCCGGGCCGCCTTTACGCCGGGCGGGCGCGCCCAAAGGGCGTTTTATTACCTTTCCAGCCGCCAAAACCCTCGGACCGAAGCGGCCCACCCGGCAAAAAACAAAAAAGCCGAGCAAAAAGCCCGGCTGGATCTCAAAAACAGGAACTCTGCCCCCCGCTACTCGTAAGCCCCCGACTTCAAGGCCGACACCTCGCGAGGCGTCAGGTAGCGCCAAAAGCCCCGCCGAAGCCCCATCTTGGTCAACCCCGCAAAATACACCCGGTCGAGCTTCACCACCTCGTAGCCCAACGCCTCGAACATCCGCCGAACAATCCGATTGCGCCCCGAGTGGAGTTCGACACCGACCTCTTTGCGATTCCCCTCCACGAAGCTCACCTCGTCGGCATGGATCGGCCCGTCCTCCAGCTCGATCCCCTCGACCAACCGGTCGAGGTCCTCTTCCGTACAAGCCTTGTCCAGAAAAACATGGTAGATCTTCTTCTTCGCAAAGCTCGGATGGGTCAGTTCCCGCGTCAAACTACCGTCGTTGGTCAGAAGCAGCACCCCCGTCGTATTCTTGTCCAATCGTCCCACCGGATAGACCCGCTCCCGGCACTGGTCCTTCAGCAGGTCGATCACCGTCCGGTCCGCATGCGGATCCTCCATCGTCGTCACATACCCCTTCGGCTTGTTGAGCACGATATAAACCTTCTTTTCACCCTTGAGCAACTCCCCGTTGAGCCGTACTTCGTCCTGCGCGGGCCGAATCTTGGCGCCGAGCTGGTCGACCCGCCGACCGTTGACCGTCACCTCGCCCGCCTCGATCAGCTGGTCCGCCTCGCGTCGCGAGCAGACACCCGACATGGCGATAAAACGGTTGAGCCGCATCTCTGCCGGCATCACCGGAGCCGATGCCTCGGCATCCACCGTCCGCCGCGGTTTGCGACCGCGCAGGTTCGACTGCCGCGGAGCCTCCTCCGACTCCGAATTTCGGTGCCGATCACGATCCGCCCGGTGCTGCTCCTTGTGCGGAGCAGCCGACCGCTTCTCGTCGGCCGACGAACGCTCCCGGAACGGTTGTTTCCCTTTGCCCTTCACACGTTCTCCGCCCCGCTGCGGCGCGGTGTTTCGGTCCGCCCGCTGCCGGGGCTGCGCCGCAGCGTCGTCATCGGTGCGCTGCGGCTCGTCACGGCGCAGCGCCCCCTCGCGCCGGGTCCGAAAAAACGAACGTCCGCTGCGGTCGTCCCGACCAAACGGACGCTTCTTGTTGGAATCCTGATTACCCATAGCCCTGTGTTGGTCCGCCGCACCGACGCGCGCCGGACATGATTCGATTTAAAACGTTGCAAAGGTACCCCTTATTTTCTAAATTTGCACAACTTTAAAATCCAATCCCACTTCACTCATGAAGAGATACGATTTCGACACCTACATCGACCGCGTCGGAAGCGACTGCGAAAAGTACGAAGATATGCTGGCCGTGTTCGGCACCGACCGGGTGATTCCGCTCTGGATCGCCGACATGGACTTCGCGACGGCCGATTTTATCGTCGAAGCGATGGAGAGGCGGATGCGGCACCCGATCTTCGGATACACGTTCCGGCCGCAGTGCTATTTCGATGCCATCAGCGGCTGGGTGGAACGGCACAGCGGCTGGAAAATCGAGGCCCCGTGGATCGCTTACTCGCCGGGAGTGGTGGCCGGGGTGACTTTCGGGATGCTGAGCTGCACCGAACCGGGAGACGGGGTGGTGATCCAGCCGCCGGTGTACCATCCGTTCGGCAACACGATCCGGGCCAACGGGCGGCGGGTGGTGAACAACCCGCTGGTACAGGACCCGGCGAGCGGCCGATACCGGATCGACTTCGAGGATCTGGACCGGAAACTGGCCCAGGCGCGGGCGTTCATTCTCTGCAACCCGCACAACCCGACCGGACGGGTTTTCACGCGCGAGGAGCTGCTGCGGATCGGGGAGTTGTGCCGCACGCACGACGTGACCATCATTTCGGACGAGATCCACGGCGACTTCGCTTTCCGGCCGCACGAACATCTGCACATCGCGTCGCTCACCGAGGATCTGGCCGGACGGACCATCACGCTCATCGCGCCGAGCAAGAGTTTCAACGTGGCGGGATTCTCGACCGCCGTCGCCATCGTACCCGATCCGGCGCGACGGGCCGCCTATCAGGCCGAAGTCGACAGGATCCACATCGAGAACGGGAATATCTTCGGTTCGGTGGCCTTGAAAACGGCTTATGAACAGGGAGATGCGTGGATGGAGCAGCTGTTGGACTACTTGCAGGGGAACATCGATTTCGTGTACGACTTCCTGCGCTCGAAGATACCTTCCGTGGGGTGCTACAAGCCGGAGGCGACGTTCCTCATGTGGCTCGACTTCCGGAGCTGGGGGATGACGCAGGAGGAGTTGAACCGCTTTTTGGTCGAAGAGGCCGGCCTCGGGCTGGGCGACGGCTCCATCTACGGGGAGGAGGGGGTAGGTTTCCAGCGACTCAATGTCGGAACACCGCGATCGGTGTTGGAACGGGCCTTGAACCAGCTGCTCGAGGCGGTCGACAGGCGGGGGCTATTAAATCCACCGATTCAATGAACATCAAACCATTTTTACTCTTCGGCAGCCTGCTGCCGTTCGGCATCGCGGCAGGGAGGGCGCAAACGGTTACGACAGTCGTCGAGGGCACCGTCGTCGACCGACCGTACAGCACGACCCTGCTGCTGTCGCGGGCCGGCGAGGATATGCGGATCCATGCGCCGCGAAAGATCGCTGTCCGAGACGGACGATTCTCATTCCGCCTCGAAACCGCGCAACCCCAAGCCTACGAACTCGCATTCGAAGACGAATACCGAAACAACACCTGGCTTCCCATACTCTTTTTCCCCGGCGACCGGAATAACGACACGGTCCGCATGTTGCTTTATCCGAGGGACAGCGCGTCGATGAATCGGGTTACCGGCGGTTCTCACAACCGGGAATACCGACACCAGGATTCGCTGTTCACCTGGGAAACCCCGGAATTCCTGGCCTGGGACTCGTTACAGGACGCCCGGTATGAGAACAGGACCTACTACAATGCCGAAACCCAAACTTTGATCGACCGCCTTGACAACGGCTCGGATTCGAGAGAGGTTTTGGACAGCTTGTTGCGCGTGTGGTATGCGTTGCAGGAGACCGGGCGGCATATGAGCCTGGAGGCGGCGGCGACCGACCGGCAAATGCGGGCTTACGCCGATTCGGTACAACAGGAACGGTATACCCACATCCGGAATCACCCTTCGTTGGCGGGGTATTACTGGCTCTACCAGACGCAGTTGTTCGGGTCGGCCGAAGCACAACCGCTGCGCGAGGAGATTTACCGGACAGTCTATGCGCCGCGGTTTCCGGAACATCCCTACACGGCGCGGCTCGACACCGTCTTTTACCGTCGGGTACAGATAGGAAAGCCGTTTGTCGATTTCGAGGCGCCGGATCTCGACGGGCGGATGCACCGCCTCTCGGACCTGATTCGGGGGAGAGTGGCGGTGATCGACCTGTGGGCGTCGTGGTGCGGACCCTGCCGCAGGAAAAGCATGGCGATCATTTCCGTCTATAACGAATTCAAGGACAAAGGATTCGAGGTTGTCGGCGTGGCGCGGGAAGTGGACGATACGGACGACATGCGAAAGGCTGTGGAGAAAGACGGCTACCCGTGGCCGAATCTCGTCGAGTTGAACGACCGGGCCGGGATTTGGAGGCTCTACGGGGTGGAGCGGGCCGCTGGGGGAGTGTTTGCGGTCGGTCGGGACGGAACGGTGCTGGCCATCGACCCGACACTGGAGGAGCTGCGAAAAATCGTAGCCAAAGAGTTTTGAAACATCCAATACTAACTCAACTAATAAAACACAAAAACCATGATGAAACGAATCGGAATCGTTTCGCTGGCCGTTCTGGCGGCCGGGATGATGCTCGGCCTCGGGGCCGGCGAAGCGGCGGCCAAGCGGGCGCCGAAGATGAAACACGTCGTGTTGATCGGTACGGATGGTTTCAGCGCGGAGATCGTCGCCAAAAACCCGGGCAGATTCCCGAACATCGAACGCTTGATGAAAGACGGTTCCTATACGATGGAGGCGCGGAGCGTGCTGCCGTCGTCGAGCGCGATCAACTGGGCGACGCTGCTGATGGGCGCCGGGTCGGAGATGCACGGCTTCACGGAGTGGGGGAGTCGGACGCCGGAAGTCGAACCGGCTTATGTGGATCCGGAATACGGCCTGTTTCCGGGGATTTTCGCTGCCGTGCGACGGGGAATGCCGGAAGCGGTGACCGGAATCGTCTATTCGTGGGAAGGGATCGGGTACCTGTTCGAGAAAGAGGCGGTGGACTTCATTCGGTCGACGAAGGATGACGACGACGAGGCGACGCGCATCTTCTGCGACTTCGTCAAGGAACGGAATCCGAACTTTTCGTTCATGTACATCAGCGAGCCGGACCACACGGGGCATACCTATGGCTGGTTGTCGCCTGAATACGTGGCTTCGTGCCAGAAAGTCGACTCGCTGGTGGGGGTGATCTACGACTGCATCCGGGAGAACATGGACCCGAAGAGCACGGCGATTATCTTCACCTCGGACCACGGCGGCAAGGGGACCGGCCACGGCGGCAAGACGATGAGCGAAATGCAGGTACCGTATGTGGTCATCGGTCCGGGCATCCCGGCCGGCAAGAAGATCGAACGAATCGTCATGAAGTACGACAACGCGCCGACGATCGCTGATCTGCTGCGGATCGAAGCGCCGGAACAGTGGTACGGGAAGTCGGTGTTGCGGTAGCTTGGGGCGGCTGACACCGTTTTTGGAGCGAGCGACCGGAGAAAATCTCCGGTCGCTCTTTCTTTTGGCCATGTGAAAGTCCCGTCGGTCCCGGTTCGAGTGCCAAGCAGCATATTTCTGGAGGCAACGCAACTGAAAGCCGTACGCACGGCCACTGTAGCTCTGCGGATTGATGCCGCCGTAGCTGAAGCCCAAGTAATAGGTGTCGGTCCCCGCAACAGACAACGACCAAATGTACCCGGCACCGCCGATGCCACGCACTGCTCCAAAGCCCTTGTTGTTTCCTGCATCGCGGCAGCCCGGGGCCTTATCCCTGGAGGCAACGCAACGGAAAACCGCGCCCACAGGGCGTTTTGTTGGCCATTCGGGCGAGAAAGTCAAAGCCCAAGTAGTGGGCGTCGCCACTCCCGGAAGAATCGACGAGCAACTGTACCCGTCGTAGCCGCGCCTAAGGCTGACACAGCCCGGTTCGAGTGCCGAGCGGCACCCCGGGGCCGGGGCCGCTCGGCACTCCAGCCGGGCCTGTCGGGCGAGAAAAACAGCCTTTGTCCGCGCGCCTGGGGAAATCCTTCTGTTTCAACTCTTCGTTGAAACGGAGTATTTCCCTCTTAAGGCGTGGCGCGCGGGGTTTTCTCTGCAAACCATGTCTGTGCCGCGCGCCTGCGATTCATTCTATTTCGGCTGGCCGAAATAGAATGAATCGCTCTTTAGGCAGGCCCCGCGTGCCCGCGGTGGGCCGGCGATGCTGCGCATCGCATGACCGTTCGCCGCAAGCCCCCGAAACTGCCGGCTACTCCGCCTTGAGCGAGTCGACCGGGTTGGCCGTGGCCGCCCGCCAGCTCTGGATGGTCACCGTCAACAGCGTGATGAAGAGCACGATGGCCAACGAAATTGCAAAAACCCACCAATAGAGCGGCGTGCGATAAGCAAAAGTCGAGAGCCACTCCCTCACCCCGTACCACGCCAGCGGAGCTGCCACCACAAAGCACACCAGCACGATCCCGACGAACTGACGGTTGAACATCCCGAGAATTTCGGTCACCGTGGCCCCCATCACCTTGCGTACACCGATCTCTTTGCGCCGGTACTGGGTTTCGAAAATCACGAGCCCGAAGACCCCCACCAACGAGATGGCGACCGCCAGCAGCGAAAAGAGCGTAATGAGCGAAGTCAACTGTTGGTCCTTTCGGTAGAGGGCGTCGAAGGCCGCATCGAAAAACTGCACGTCGACCGGATAGGCCGGGTCGACCTCTGCCGCCGCCCGCCGGATGTGCTCCACCGCCGCATAGGGGTCTCCCACGATCTTGAAATAGGCTATCGGCAGCGGTTTGCCCTTACTCCACTGGCCCCGCACGATCATCGCCATCGGATCTATAGCCGAGTGCAGCGACACATAATTGAAATCGCGGACGATTCCCCGCACCTCCGACAGGGCGGCATCCTCGCCGGCACCCCATTCCAACACCCGGTCCTGCACCCGGATACCGTACTCCCGGACCGCCCGCTCGTTGAAGAGATAGGTATGGAGCGGTTTGAGCGTATCCCCGGCGTTGAAGTAGTCGCCCTCGGCCAACTCGATCCCCATCATCTGCGGGAAATTCCACGACACCTCCTCAGAGGCGAAACTGACCGTCTTCCCGTTGATCTCCTTGAAGTTCTGCGAGTGGAGGTTGCCCACCCCGATCGGCATCCGCGAATAGGCCACATCCTCGATCCCGGGCGACTGCCGCACCTGGTCCTCAAAAGCCCGAGACCCCAACACATCGCCCCCCAGGCGCATGTAGGCGATCCTCTCCTGGTCCATCCCCGTATCGACGTGGCGGAGGTAGCGGTTTTGGAGCTGGAGGAAGAGGGCCGCCACGATCAACCCCAGCGACACCACGAACTGGAACCCGATCAAGGCGGTGCGGAGTCTGCGCCCGCTGGGCGACATGTCGAGCGACCCTTTCTTGAGCACCAGCGCCGGCGGAAAGGAGGTGGTGTAGAACGCCGGATAGAGGCCCGCCAGCAGCCCCACGACAGCGGCCACACCCAACGAGAGGGCAATCAATCCGAGATGTTCTTCCAGCGCAATCCCACCTGAGAGTAACTCAGCAAACGAAGTCTGGCCAAGCAGGAAGACCCACCCGACAGCCAGCCCGAAGGCGATCAGAGAGATCCCGACGGCCTCGGCAATCAACGCCCACCGCAGCACGCCGACCGGCGAACCGAGTACTTTTTGGGTGTTGATGCTCTTGATGCGGAGCGGGGTAAGGGAGGTGGCGAAATTGACGAAATTCACCGCCGCGATGCCGATCACCAGCACGGCGATGGCCAGCAGCAAGTCGGTCGTCGTCCGTTTGCCGTGCTTGGTCAGCGACTCGCCCATAAAAGGACGCGTGTCGTAATAGATTTCCGGCAGGGCCGTCATCCCGATCGCCCCGGAACTCTCGATCCACTCTATCTTCTCGGCCAAAGCGATGCGGTTCCACTCCCGCAGCAGCGTCTCCGGCGAGACTCCGGCCTGTAACCGGACGTAAAAGAAGTAGTTGCAGGAGCCCCAGCTGCGCGCCCACTCGGGAATCCGCAACGGCATGTAGACAACGTTATCGAGCTGTGAGTTCGAGGGAAAATCGCGGTATACGCCTCCCACTTCGTAATCCCGGGTATCGGCCTCAAAGCCGATCGAGAGCCGCTCGCCCAGCACACCGCTCTCGCGGCCGAAAAACTTCCGGGCCAGCGACGCCGGCACCAACACCTTGCCGGACTCCCGCAACACGTCGGCGCTTCCCTCGACGATCTCGGGTCGGAAGACCTGCGTAAATCCCGTATCCGCCTGAAAGACAGGCTCCATAAAGCCGATCTCACTCCCGCTGCGCTCGACAACGATATACGAGTCGGAATAAGCCGGCTGCATCAGGGTGTAGGCCGCGACGCCCGGCACCATCGGTCCGAAGGTCTCCGCAAAAGGCAGAGGGACGACCGGCAGGTTTACCCCGTCGGCCGAGATCTCGACCCGGTAGATCCGCTCTGCCTCCGGGTGGAAGCGGTCGAACGCGAACTCGTAGCGCACCTGCATCAGAATCAGGATAAACGCCGCAAAAGCGACGCTCAACCCCACGATGTTGAGCGCCGAGGCCACTTTGAATCGCCGCAGGGTGGTCCGAAAATTACGTAGAATGATGTGCATGGTCTGGTGTGAAGAATGGGTAATAGGTCTTTTCTTTTTTATGGGCGACTGGCCGAATCCGGCCGAAGTTCAACCAATCGTCACTCTATAGACGCATCCACCGGCCGTTTCGGATCTCGCCCCCCGCATTTTTTTATCGAATATCCGGTCTTTAGCTACGTGCGGGTACTGTACCTTTTACCTTCGCTTCTCCCGCTCTAGCTTGCGTAATGTGCTAATCGTTCTTTAGCGACAGGAGGGTACTGTACCTTTTCTGAAGAAAAGGTACCCAAAAGACTTTCAGCTAGCATACGCTATGCCTTAGGCTCCGCAATCCTCAGGTTGTGGGTGGGGCGTTCGGCGAGGCGCGTCATGCGTAAATTACCTTAGCGCGCCGATGCCAAACGTCCCCACCCAAACACAGGCTGACACGGCCAAAGCATCCCAGCGGGATGCGCTCGGAAGTTTTTTTGGTTCTTTTTGTTCACAAAAAGAACAGTTCTATCCTGTAGCCAAACACGGTTCGCAAACTACACGAAAGCAAAACGAGAGAAACGATGTTAAAAAGAACTGTACCAGCTCGTAACCAAAGACCGGGACATACAAAAACAGGCCGGGCCGGGAAATAAATTCCCGGCCCGGCCCGATCCATAATAGAGAAAACCGCTTAGAAAATCGGGTACTTCACAAAGACCTCGATCGCCTGATATTCCGCCATCCCGAGCTTGTCATACAGCTGAGCCGTAGCCTGCGTCCGGTCTTCCGCCCGTTCCCAGAACTCACGCTTGTCGTCCCCCGGGAACGGCACGATGTCTTTCTGCGACAAGTGACGATAGATCGCATGCCGCTTCTTGATAACCTCGTCCGGACTCAGCGGCACCGCCATGTCCACCATATCCAAATCCCACTCCTGCCAAGCCCCGCGGTAGAGCCACATCACGCAATCTTTCAACCACTCGTCCCCCGCCTCTTTAATTTGATTCACGGCCGCCAGCACGATTTCGATACAAACGCGGTGCGTCCCATGCGGATCCGACAGGTCGCCCGCCGCATAGATCTGATGCGGTTTGATCTTGCGCAGCAACTCGATCACAATGTCGATGTCCGCCTGCGAAATCGCCCCTTTCTTCACCGACCCGGTTTCGTAGAACGGCAAATTGAGGAAGTGCACATTGGTATCGTCATTCAACCCGAAGCTCCGATCCGCCGCTCTGGCCTCGCCCCGGCGAATCGCCCCCTTGAACTTCCGCAGTTCGAGCGGCTCGGGCTGCCCCTTCACCTTACTCTGAATCAGCTGTTTAAAGTGTTCATACTTATCCTCGAACCCGCACTCGCGCGCCGTATCCAAGGTCTGGAGCACCACATCGTCGTGCACGGCGATATTCCCCGAAGTCTGATAAGCCACATGCACGTCGTGTCCCTGATCCGCCAACCGGATGAAGGTCCCGCCCATCGAAATGACGTCGTCGTCCGGGTGCGGGCTGAAGATCACGACCCGTTTCGGGAACGGGAACGACCGCGCCGGCCGCGTCGAGTCGTCGGCATTCGGCTTACCGCCCGGCCACCCCGAGATGGTGTGCTGCAAATCGTTGAAAACCTGAATATTGATTTTGTCATACGTCAATCCGGTCTCTTCGATCAACTGCCCGAGACTGTTGTCGATATAGTCCTGGTAAGTGACCTTCAAGATCGGTTTGTCGACTTTGCGGCAGAGCCACAAGACCGCCTTACGGATAAACCGGTTGGTCCACACGCAGCTTCCCACGAGCCACGGCGTCGCCACCCGGGTCAGCCCCGAAGCGGCATCTTCGTCCAACACCACCTCGGCATTGGCGTGGTTCTGCAAGTACGACGCCGGCACCGCCGCATCCACCGCCCCCTCGATCACCTTCACAGCCACCTCCGATTTGTCTTCGCCCCAGCCGATCAGAATAATCCGCTTGGCCTGCATGATGGTCGCGATCCCGACCGTCAGCGCCCGCGTCGGCACGTTTTCGATCCCGTAGAACGACGACGCCACGAGCTTCCGCGAAGCATTGCTGAGCGCCACGATCCGCGTACGGGTATTCTGATAAGTCCCCGCTTCGTTCAGCGCCACCTGTCCCTGGTCGCCCATCCCGAGCAGCAGGATATCGATCCCGCCCGCCGCCTGAATGGCCGCTTCGTACTCCTTGCAATACTCGCTCACCCGCTCGGCCGCCACCGTTCCGTCCAGCGTATGGACCTGCGCCACCGGGATATCCACCTGGTTGATGAGTTCCTCGTACAGCGAGTAGGTGTAGCTCTGCTGTTCGTCCGCCGCGATGGGGTAGAACTCGAACAAGGTGAAAATGACCACGTTTTTGAAACTCAGCCCTTCGCTTTTATGCTTTCTGACCAGTTCGCGATAGACGCCGATGGGCGATTTCCCGGCCGTCAACGCCAGGACGCAATTTTCGCCGGCCGCCGCTTTGGCCCGGATCGTCGCGGCCATCTCGTCGGCCACCCGAATGGCCCCCTCTTCAGCCGTCTCCGCGATACGGGTCGGGATGCGCTCGAACCGAGTAACGATCTCCATCGGTTCGGCCCCTTTCTTCAGTCCCCCTTCTGTTGTGAGTTTGTAATTTGCACTCATAATAGCGGTTAGTTATTTTTTGTTGATTTTTTTGATGTCTCTTCGATCAGAAGGCCGAACGCCTCACCCATGGTCAACCCCGCCTCGCGCCACTGCTGCGGCACGATACTGGCCGCGCTCATCCCCGGCGTGGTGTTGACCTCGATAAAATAAGGTTGCCCGGTCCGCCGGTCGACAATGAAGTCGACCCGCACCACCCCCCGGCACCCCAACGTACGGTAGGCCGTAACCGTAGCCGTGTTGAGCCGCCGCACAATATCCTCCGGTAAATCTGCCGGCGTCACTTCGCGACACGCTCCGGCCGTATACTTCGCCTCGAAGTCGAAAAATTCGTTCTCCGTAATCAGCTCCGTCACCGGCAGGATCCACTCCCGTCCTCCGGCCACCATGATTCCGCAACTCACCTCGCGCCCGTCGACAAACTGTTCCAAGAGCACCGCGTCGCTCTCCGCGAAAGCCGCTTGAATAGCCGCTTGAATAACCTCCGGATCCGCCGATTTGATTTTCGTGACCCCGAAACTGCTCCCGCTGGCATTCGGTTTCACGAAGAACGGCAGCCCCAGCTCCCGGACAATCGCCTCGGCCTCCGGCATCGGCTCGCCGCGATGCAGCAGGATCTCCCGCGCCAGATTGATCCCCGGCTGTCCCCTCAACACCGCCTTACACAACGCCTTATTGAAAGTCAGCGCCGAGACCTCGGCCGAGCAAGTCGAGTAAGGGATCCCCATCAACTCGAAATAACCTTGCAAAATCCCGTTCTCGCCCGGCGTCCCGTGAATCTCGATCAACGCATAGTCGAACTTCTTCTTACTGCCGCCGCCCGCCGGAAGGCAAAAGCTGAAATCGTTCAAATCCACCGGCAAGGTCGCCCCCTCCGGCGTCGCGTCCACCGGGTTGACCCGCCACACCCCGCGCCGCAAGACCACCAAATAAGGCTCGTAAACCGCCCGGTCCAAACACCCATAGACCTGCGCCCCGCTCCGGTATGAAATGACATCCTCCGACGAGTCGCCGCCGGCGATGACCGCAATGATTTTTTTCTGTTCCATGTCTGAGAGTCCAACCAACGGCCCCTCAACCCGGAAAAACGAACGCTCCGAACGATGGGCCATACAAATTTATAGATTTTTTATTATATCTTTATCCAAGAAATCGACCAAAATCGACGAAATGAGATGAAAACCACTGTGACAGAACTCTTTAAGATCGAATATCCGATCGTCTCGGGCGGCATGGTGTGGTGCAGCGGGTGGCGGCTGGCGGCGGCCGTCTCGGCGGCCGGCGGGTTGGGGTTGCTGGGCGCCGGATCGATGCACCCGGAAACACTCGCCGAACACATCGCCAAGACACGCCAGGCATTGGGCGGAAATGGCGGTAGGCCGTTCGGGGTGAATGTTCCGTTGTTTTACCCGGAAATCGACGCGCTGATCGACCTGTTGATCGCCGAACGCGTGCCGATCGTCTTTACCTCGGGCGGAAATCCGGCGCTCTACACCGAGCGGCTCAAGGCGGCGGGGATGACGGTGGCCCATGTGGTGGCTTCGGCGCGGTTCGCCCGCAAGGCCGAGGCGGCGGGAGTCGATGCCGTTGTAGCCGAGGGATTCGAGGCCGGAGGACACAACGGACGTGACGAAATCACGACCATGACCTTGATTCCGCAGGTGCGCGAGGCGACGAGGCTACCTCTGCTGGCGGCCGGAGGGATTGCGACGGGGCGCGGGATGCTGGCGGCCATGGCCTTGGGAGCCGACGGGGTGCAGGTCGGCACCCGCTTCGCGCTGTCGGCCGAGTCGTCGGCGCACGAGGCGTTCAAGGCTCGTTGCACGACGCTCAGCGAGGGTGATACGATGCTGTGCCTGAAAAAGTTAAGCCCCGTGAGGCTGGTCAAGAACGAATTCTACGCCCGGGTGGCCGAGGCAGAGGCCCGGGGAGCCGGGGTCGAAGAATTGCGGGAGTTGTTGGGGGCCAGGCGCTCGAAACGAGGCATTTTCGAAGGCGATTTAGCCGAGGGAGAGTTGGAGATCGGCCAGGTGGCGTCGCTGGTGCGGCGTGTCGAACCGGCCGGAGAGATCGTACGGGAGATCATCACAGAGTTCCGAACGGCCAGGGAGGAGGTGCAACGATGGGAAATCTGAAGCGAGAAGCCTTGTCGCTCTACCTGGTGACCGACCGAGCGTTGTCGCTCGGGAGAGCGTTGACCGAGATCGTCCGGGCGGCGGTCCGGGGCGGGACGACGATGGTACAGCTGCGCGAGAAGGCGTGCGACACACGCGCGTTCGTCGAACTGGGACGGGCCGTGCACGACCTCTTGCGACCGCTCGGCATTCCGCTGATCGTCAACGACCGGACCGACATCGCTCAGGTCATCGGCGCGGAAGGGGTACATATCGGCCAGCGGGATATGGCGTATGCCGATGCGCGGCGGTTACTGGGACCGGAGGCCATCATCGGGCTGTCGGTGGAGAACGACGAACAGGCGCGCGAGTGTGTTTCTTTCAGCGGGTTGGACTACATCGGCGCGAGTCCGGTCTTCGCCACCCCGACCAAGACCGACACGGCCCGGGCGTTGGGGTTGGAGGGCGTGCGGCGGCTGCGGCAGATCGTCGGGCCGACGATGCCGATCGTGGCGATCGGAGGGATCAACAGTACTAATATTCAAGAGATTATCCACGCCGGAGCGGATGGGGTAGCGGTAGTGAGCGCCCTCTGCTCGGCCCGGGAGCCGGAGGCGGCGGCACGGGCCTTGCTGCACGAAATAAACCGGGCTAAATCATGAAAATCAACGAAATAGGAGAATTCGGTCTGATCGGCCGAATTGCCGAACGATTCGCCCCGTTGGTGCCGGCGGGGTGGGAGGGGATCGGCGACGATTGCGCCGTGATTCCGTGGGACGAGGGGCAGTCGATGCTGATTACCACCGACTTGCTGGTCGAAGGGGTCCACTTCCTGCGCGATCGGATCTCGGCCCGGGAGCTGGGTGCGAAATCGCTGGCCGTGAACCTGAGCGACGTGGCGGCAATGGGGGGGAGAGCAGTGGGTACGTTCCTGAGCCTGGGGCTGCCGGCCGAGGGGGTCGGGGTGGAGTGGTGCGACGCTTTTTTCGAGGGCTACCGCTCGTTCGGCGTACCGCTGTTAGGAGGGGATACGACCGCGTCGACAACCGGTATCATCGTCAATATCACGGTGTTGGGCCGGGCGGAGAACAGCCGCGTCAAACGCCGCAACACGGCCCGGCCGGGCGACCGGATCGCCGTCACCGGACCGTTGGGGGAGTCGGCGGCCGGGCTGCGGGTACTGTTGGAGGGGCTACCGTCGACGCCCGACACCGACGAACTCATCCGACACCACCACCGGCCGCGGCCCCATCTGAAAGAGGGGGAGTGGCTGGGCCGGGAACGCGGGGTACACGCCATGATGGACGTTTCGGACGGGGTGGCATCGGATTTGCTGCACATCCTGCGGGGGTCGGCGGTGGGGGCGACGGTCGACCTGTCGCGGATTCCCGTCTCGCCACTGCTGCAACGCACCGCGGAACAATACGACGGCTGGGAGGCTCGCCGGTTGGCTCTGACCGGTGGCGAAGATTATGTCCTGCTGCTGACGGTCGCGCCGGAGGAGGCGGACGATCTGGAGCGTCGTTTCGAGGCGCAGTTCGGACGACCGCTGCACTGGATCGGCACCTGTACGGCGGGCGCGCCGGAGATCGTCTACCGCGACGAAGCCGCGGGAACAACGGTCGAAAACACCACCTATCGAGGTTTCAACCACTTTTGACACAGGAAATTATGCTGAAACGAGTACTGACCATAGCCGGTTCGGACAGCGGCGGCGGGGCGGGGATTCAGGCCGACATCAAGACCATTTCGGCCATCGGATGCTATGCCGCCAGCGCCGTGACGGCCATTACGGCCCAAAATACGATGGGGGTCGCGGCGGTGGAGCCGCTCTCGACCGAGATCGTCGAACGGCAGATCCGCGCCGTGTTGGACGACATCGGAGCCGATGCCGTGAAGATCGGGATGCTGGGCACGGCCGAGATCGTGTGCACGGTGGCCGCTTTGATTCGGGAATACCGGCCGCCGTTCGTGGTGCTGGATCCGGTGCTGGTGGCCACATCGGGCGACGTGCTCACGGGCGGTAGTGCGGCCGAGGCGATTGCCTCGGAGCTGATGCCGCTGGCCACGGTCGTCACACCCAACATTCCGGAGGCGGAACGGCTCACGGGCCTATCGATCGGCTCCGAAGCGGACTACGAGCCGGTGTGGGAGGCGTTTCGCGGGCGAGGCGCCCGGGCCCTGCTGCTCAAAGGCGGCCACCTGGACGGGAATACGCTGATCGACAGCCTGTTCACCACCCGTGAACTGCGTCCGCACAGCTACCCGCACCCCCGGATCGAGACGCGCAATACGCACGGAACGGGCTGTACCCTGTCGTCGGCCCTGGCCTCGTACCTGGCCTTGGGCTACCCGCTCCACCGGGCCGCGGAGCTGGCCACGGAGTACGTTCACCGGGCGATCGACGCCGGACGGGAGCTGCGCATCGGCGAAGGCCACGGACCGGTAGACCACTTTTTCCGATCCAGATAAAACGCCCGCCGAACCGACCGGCGAGCGTCCAAAATCCCTATCTTTGCCCTCGGCAAAAAGAAATCGCTCAGAGCAGCGAGCAGTTCACACCTTTGCACCCACATGAAGATCGACCGTCTTTTTTCCAACCGGAACATCATCCTCTTCGCGACACTGGCCTTTGTCGTGTGGGTTCTTTTTTTCGACCGCAACAACTACCTCGACTCCAGGGAGTTGGACCGAAAGATCCGCGAAATGGAGAACGAAAAAGTTTTCTATCAACACAAGATCCGCGAAGACAGCGCCGTGATTTCGGGCCTTCGGGACAGCGCCTTTCTGGAGCGTTTCGGGCGCGAGAATTTTTGGATGCACCGCCCGGACGAGGTCATCTACCTGATCGACGAAAAATAAGCACTCGGGGTCAAACAAAAAGCGGCGCCGCGAAATGCTTGATAACCGAAATAACGAAGCCCAGCACCACCGCATTCACCAACACGAAAGGAACGGCTTTCTTTTCCTCTTTCCCGATCATCACGACCATCGGCAAAGCCATCAGGAACGAGACAATCGGTCCGACCAGCCAATCATTTATGCCGAACTGCGGCAGCGTCGTGTTGAAAACAACGACCGTGACCACCACATACTGAAGAAAAGCCGACCAGCAATTCGCGCGATTCATCTTTTTCAGGAACATGGGCAGTGCGTCGATCAGCCCGACGACCACTCCCACAAGGAGGGTAAATACTATCTCCATAATTGCGTATCTGTTTATTTGCTTCAGATTCTATACCCGCGCAAAAACTCCTCGACCTCCATGGCCCGTTTGCCGGCCACCTGCAGGCGGTCCACATACAGCCACCCGTCCGAACACCTCACCCGCAGCCACCGTTTTCCGTCGCTCTCGAACCCCTCTTTCGGCTCCGCCCCCGTTGCAGCTTCTCCCGCCCCGGCCCATTCATAATGCGCCCTCAGGATCTTGGCCGTCGTGGCCCCTCCTTCTCCGGTCGCCGTCCCCGGAAAGTCACACCACGCCCCCGGATACGGACTCAACCCACGCACTTTATTGTGTAAATCCCGGACCGCATAATCCCGCCAACTCCTTCCCTCGGCCACCAACCGGCAATCCTCCTTGAAGATCTTCGGTGCAGGTTTCAGCCCCTGTTCCGCGCCGGCCGGTTGTTCCTCGGGCGACAACCGCCCGGCAGCCAACCCCTCGACCGTCTCCACCACCAGCTCCGCCCCGATCATCATCAATCCGTCATGCACCTCCCCGGCCGTATCCGCCTCGGCGATCGGCAATTCCCGCTGCATCAAGATCGCCCCGCAGTCGATCTCCGGATTCAACAGAAAGGTCGTGACGCCGGTCTTCGTTTCGCCGTTCATCACAGCCCGATTGATCGGCGCCGCCCCCCGATACTCCGGCAACAGAGAAGCGTGCAGATTGAACGTTCCCCGCCGGGGCATGGCCCAAACGACCTCCGGGAGCATCCGAAAGGCCACGACAATCCCCAGATCCGGTCGCAACGCCTCCAACGCCGCCACGAACTCCGGATCCTTCAGCTTGACCGGCTGCAAGAGCGGCACCCCGGGCAAAGCCTGCTCGGCATAGACTTTGACGGCCGACGCCTGTACCTTCAGTCCCCGTCCGGCGGGTTTATCCGGGACGGTCACGACTCCGACCACGTTATACCCCCCCTCGACCAACCGTTTCAGAGGTTCGACCGCAAAATCGGGCGTCCCCATATAAACGATCCGCAACTGTTTAGCTTCTTCCATATCCATGTTGATTAAAACGCTACTTCTCTTCCCTTGTCCCGGAGGCAACAACCCCGGGCTTCCGCGACAGCGGGTATCGAACGGCTGAAAACGGTGCAGGAAAATT
>CAJTNK010000040.1 GCA_910577885.1 uncultured Rikenella sp. | reverse complement strand
AGGCGGGCGGGCGACCGGTGCCGCTCGGCACCCGAACCGAGCCTATCGGGCGAGAAAAACGGTCACTGTCCGCGCGCCTGGGGAAATCATTCCCGATAAACTCACCGTTTATCGGTTTGATTTCCTCTTAAGGCGGGGCGCGCGGAACCTTGAGAGAACTGGCCTCAAGCCGGCCGGGCTGCCCTTACGCCGGGCGGGCGGTGCCTCCCGGCACTCGGTATTACCCATTCGGGCGAGAAAAACGGGCAGAGATACCACCGGCAAAACGCCCCCCAAAAAACATCAGAGCCCGAAAGCCGTACGCAGACGCTCCACCTCGTCCAACTTCTCCCACCCAAAAAACTGGATCCCGTTTTCGACATACGGTTCCCGACCGAAATGTCCGTAAGCCGCCGTCGGGGCGAAAATCGGGTTTTTCAACCCGTATCGCTCGACGATCTTCGCCGGACGCAAGTCGAACAACTCGGCCACCTTCGCCGCGATTTCGCCATCCGGAAGTCCGATTTTCGCCGTCCCGTACGTGTCGACAAAAACGCTCACCGGCCGCGCGATGCCGATCGCATAAGCCACCTGCACCAACACCGCATCGGCAATCCCCGCCGCCACCATGTTTTTGGCGATATGCCGGGCCGCATAAGCCGCCGACCGGTCGACCTTCGAGGAGTCCTTGCCCGAGAACGCCCCGCCGCCGTGCGCCCCGCGGCCGCCATACGAGTCGACGATGATTTTTCGTCCCGTCAGCCCCGTATCGCCGTGCGGACCGCCGATCATGAACTTCCCAGTCGGGTTGACATGGAGGATATAGTCGTCGTGCAACAAACTCAACAACAACTCATTCCCGCGCTTCTCGAGCGTCTTCCGCACCCGCGGAATCAGAATCCGCCGCACATCGGCCTCGATCTGCGCCTGAGTCGCCTCCGGATCGTGCTGCGTGGAGATCACGATGGTGTGAATCCGCTTCGGCCGATGATCGTCTCCGTACTCGACCGTCACTTGCGACTTGGCATCCGGCCGCAAATACCCCATCACCTCCTTCCCCTCGCGCCGGATGTCGGCCAGCTCCATCAGCAGGATGTGCGACAGCATCAACGAAGCCGGCATCAGCTCCTTGGTCTCGTGGCAAGCATAACCGAACATAATCCCCTGGTCGCCAGCCCCTTGTTCCTCTTTGGCAGCACGTTCGACCCCTTGGTTGATGTCCGGCGACTGTTCGTGAATCGCCGACAGCACCCCGCACGACTTGGCCTCGAACATATAATCGGCCTCGGTGTACCCGATGCGTTCGATCACCCCGCGGACGGTGTTTTGGATATCGACATAGGCGTTCGACTTGACCTCGCCGCTCACCACCACCAGGCCGGTGGTACACAGCGTCTCGCAAGCGACTTTCGACTCCGGATCGCTCCGCAGGAATTCGTCCAGAATAGCGTCCGAAATCTGGTCGGCGACTTTATCGGGGTGTCCTTCGGACACGGATTCCGATGTAAACAGGTATCCCATCTCAGTGTTACTTAATATGAGTTAAACATCTCGGAAAACCCACACACGATCCGGGAAAAACACGAGCATTCGGCCTGAGAGTCGGCGGCGACCAACAACACGGAGAGCAAAGCGCACGAAAACCCCGCCAGCGCGGCCAATCGAAAAGATAGGAGTGTGTGCTTTAGCATTTTTTCTCGTGGTTGCAATCGACCAAATCTGTCCACGTTCCCCTGAGCAGCGGGTGTCCGCCCCCCGGCAGACGGGGCAAAGGTAGGGAATATTTCCGACAAGTCATCGCTCCGGGGCGAAAAATCGCCCCGCCGCCCCTCTTTTACATCCACTTTTTGCGTTTGAAGAAGTAGAGCGTCAGGCCGATCGAGACCAGCATCAGGCCGATCGAGAATTCGAAACCGTAGCTCCACTCGTCGAACGGCTTGAGACGGTAGTTCATCCCGTAGATCCCCGCAATCAAGGTCGGCGGCATGAAGATCACCGACAAGATCGTAAACATCTTGATGATCTTGTTCTGTTCGATGTTAATCAACCCCATGAACGTATCCTGCAGGAATTCGAGCCGTTCGAAGCTGAAATCGGCGTGGTTGAGCAGCGACCCGACGTCCTTGCTCATGATCGCCACCCGCGGATAGGCGTCGTTCGGGAAACGCTCGCTGCGCTGGATCCCCGACAACAGCCGCTGACGGTCGAAAATACTCTCCCGCAGCACCATCATGTTTTCCTGCAAACGGTTGATGTGCAACAGCACCTCGCGGTCGACGCTCTTGTCCACATCCTTGTTCACGGCGTTCAGCGCGGCGATCTGTCGCGAAATGATCTCGACCATATCGGCATCCAGGTCGATCCGGGCCTCGAGAATCGATATCAACACATGATAACCGGTCGTGTACGACCGATAATTCATCTGAATCTTCCGGCTGGCCTCGCTGAAAGTCCGCAGGTCGGTGTTCCGTTCCGAAACCAACAAACCCTCGCTCAGGATAAACGAAACCGTCTCCACGTCGAACCCCCCGTCCCGCAAAATCGTGAAACTGGTGTTACATATAATCGAATCCTCCAACTCCGCATACCGCGACGAGGTCTCAATCTCCTCGGCCTGCTGACGCGTCAAAAGATTCACGTCCAAAAAACTCTCCACCAACTTCCGCTCCTTCGCCGTCGGAACAACCAGGTCGATCCACAACAAATCGTCGTAACCCAACTCCTCGAAAACCTTCGGCTCCGGATCGCGGATCACCTTGTTCAACGACTTCAAATACAATATGATCATTACGCATCCCCTCCTTTACATTACTTCATTTTAATAGCTCTTTTTTTCTCTCTTGTCCTATTTCCTTCACAACCGGGAGGGGACTGCCGCTTTTTGGAAAAAGCGGCACCAAAAACTTTTGAGATAGCATACGCTACGCCTTAGGCTCCGCAAGCTAATGCTTTAGCCCACTTTGTTGGGGCCGGGTCTTTTGATGGGGCGCAAAGTCTTTGCACTGCACCATGCGCCCCATCAAAGCCCGACCCCAAAAGAAAGGACCCAAGGCTCTTGACTACGGCAGCCCATGGAATGCGACAGCATTCCCGAAAGTTTTTCTGGTTCTCTTTGTTCACAAAGAGAACAGTTCCGTACAGTTGCCAAAGAAAAAAGGCAAAGAGAAAAAGAACGATTAAATCAGTTGGTTGGTAGTGTTCGGAAGGAGTCAGCCGGGTGTGATGATTTTTTCCCAGAAGAGACGCATGGCCGACCGTTTACGATCGTCGAGGTCGAATCGGATAGCGTGAGTCAGGTATGCGCAGGCCGCCGGAAAGTCGAAATCGCGGGAGCGGTGAACGGTTTTTGTGATCGACTCCGGGATGTGTTCGACGCCGTATGCCAAGGCTTCGTTCAGGAGCGGTGCGAAATCCCTTCCGGCCGGAGAGCAGGCCACCCAGGCAGCAAAGACAAAAGGCAATCCGCCGGTAAAACGCTGCCACTCCTGGGCCAGGTCGAGACAAAGGGGGTAGCGATGTTCCGCCCGCAGCGCGAAGACCTTGTCTCCGATCGCCACGCGCGCCTCTCCGGGCAGCAACGGAGCCACGCATTCGGCATCGTCCGTCCACTGGGGTTCGATGCGCCAGTGTTCGCGCGCCAGCACACGGACCAGCTGGACCGACGTTCGGGAGTGGGCGTCGAGGTAGACCCGTCGGATCGCCTCGAGCGGCGTGTCGGAGAGCAGAACCACCGTCTCGACCGCCCCTTCGGCACCGATGCAAAAGTCTGTGATGATTTGCGGAACGAAGCGGCCATTGGCCTGCGACGAGAATTTCGCCGTCTCCGCAGTAAAGAAAGGATCCCGAATCGAGAAGCCTGGAATAAGCGGAATGGCCGCCACCGGCACCAAGGCCACGTCGGTCCGCCCGTCGATCGCCGCCGCCGCGCACTGTGCGGGCACCTCAAGCGAAAGGACAATACCCTCCCCGTCAGCAGCCGCACCCCGCCCCGTGCCGTCTGCCGCCGCCTGAGCCGCAGAGCAACGAGAAAGAGCCACCCGCTGTTCGATGCCGTAGATGAACGGCAACGTGTTCAGGTAGGATACTGCTGTAATTCTCACCGGGATCGTCTCCCATAGGGATCTGTGAAGGGTTGGTTGGACTTCCGTTCGTTATTCGCTCCGCGAAGGTAGGCAATTTTATCGGGCCGACCGCCCATCGGCTTCGATTTTTTCTTCGCGTTTTTCTTCGCTCGCGATTTTTTCGCGCCAAGCGTCCGGAATGGCGAAACTCTCTTTGGTCAGGGCGTTCCACCCGACGAGCACCGTCCGGCTGTCGGCCTTTACGGTGCCCGTGTCGAGGTCCACCATCTGTTGAAAGACCGTGAAACTCTTGGTCCCGACGCGTTCGATGCCGGTTCGGATCACCAGCCGGTCTTTCATCCCCACCGGGACGTAGAAGTTGGTGGTCGAGCTGGCCGTGACGACCGTCTGCCCGCCGTCCATCTGTTCGATCCCCAGCACGCGCTCGAAGTACTCGTTCTTCCCGAGGTCGAAAATATGCTGGTACTGACCGTTATACATATGCCCCTGGATGTCGATGTCGTTGAATCGGAGCTGAATCGGAGTGGTAATCATACGGTAGCCGGATGGTTGATTCGTGCCGCAAGTTACGCATTTTTCGGGGCCGATCCTAACCGTCCGCCGAGGGCTCGGCGACGGCTTGGGGGAAAGAGGAGGAGGATGCTCGGTTTCTCCGCCGGCTTTTGCGAACCTTTGTGCTGACGACGAAAAATCGACGACGCCATTCCTCACCGCCGAACGATCCGAAAACCGCCGTCCGACGAAAGCGCGATAATCGACGACGCCCGGTGGGTCGCCGTGGACTCCTCCATCGCCGGGTCGGCCGTCCAATCCACCCCCCGGCGGATCGCTTCCGAAATGGCGGCATAGGTCGTCGGGGTCTCCTCGCCGCTCAGATTCGCCGAGGTCGAAACCAACGGACGACCCAACTTATGAATCACCCGACGACAAAACTCATTCTGCACCAACCGAACGGCCACACTCCGCTCCGCCGGCAACAGATTCTCGGCCAACCCCCGCCCCTCAGGCAAAATCAATGTCAACGGTTCCGCCCCTTCGGCCGCCTCCCACAACTCCCACGCCACATCCGGCACCTCGCGCACCCACCGCACCACCTGCTCCGGCCGATCCAACAACACGATCATGCTCTTCGCATCGTCCCGCCGCTTCAAAGCGAACACCCGAGACACCGCCTCACCATTCGTCGCATCGCACCCTACGCCCCAAACCGTATCCGTCGGATAAAGAATAATCCCACCGCGCTTCAACACCTCTACCGCTTCACGCACCTGTGCTTCTAACATAACTATCGACTGAATATTTGGTTCATTGACTACGAGCAGGAACTGCCGCTTTTTGAAAAAAGCGGCACCAAAACCGACGCTGCCAGCGAGTGCAATGCAAACGCAGTTTGCAGATTGCCGAGCGGCGAGGAGGAAACCGAAGGTAAACTTTTGAGACAGCATACGCTATGTATGAGGCTCCGCAGGCCTCAGGGCATGGGTGGGGCATTCGGCACGGCGCGTCATGCGTAAATTACCTTAGCGCGCGATGCCAAACGTCCCCACCCAAACACCAGGCTGACACGGCCAAAGCATCCCGCAGGGATGCGCTCGGAAGTTTTTTTGGTTCTTTTTGTTCACAAAAAGAACAGTACCCTCCCATCGCCAAAGAACGAGTTAATACTTATCGGATTGATGTGAGGAAATCGGTCAGGATGGCGAGCGATTGGTCGGGTTGTTCGATGAAGCCCATGTGTCCGGCGCCGTCGAGCCAGGCGACCTGTGCTTGAGGTTGTGCCTGGGCCATCGCCTCGGCCGCCGGGACCGGGATGTAGTTGTCGTCCCGACCGAAAATCATCAACTCCGGCACGGAAAGTCGGCGCATCGCTTCGTTTCGGTCGGGCCGTTCGGCCATCCCGCGGAGCACCCCCGCGATGGCTTCGTCGTCGGTCATCATCACCTGCTCGGCCAGTTCGCCGATCGCCTCGGCACAACGCCGCAGGTTGGCCGTCGCAAACCCCTTGCCGGGATTGACCCGTGCCAGCATCTCTTTTTTGCCCGCCTCGACGAGTTCGATCTCCCGCAAGCGGTTAGCAGCCTTTTCGGGCGAGTCGGCGTTGGGCGACGAGTGGAAAAGCACCAGCCCCTCGACCCGCCGAGGGTGGTTGACAGCCAGTGCCAGTGCCACATACCCTCCCATCGAGTGGCCCACCGCCGTACAACGTTCCACCCCGGCCGCATCCAACACCGCTGCCACCGTATCGGCCATATAGTCGATGCCGATCACCCGCCGACCGCCCCAATCCGAGAAACCGTGCCCCGGCAGGTCGACGCAGATCACCCGGTACTGACGCCCCAAAGCCCCCGCAAACTGTTCCCACACCTCGATCGACTCCAAATAACCGTGCAACAGCAACACAACCTGCTCCCCACGACCCGCATCGGCATACCGCACCGGCGTGTCGCCGGCCATAACGAATTTTTCCATACCGCTCGTTTCTGAATCACAAAGGTAAAAACTTATTTCCATCACTCTCTCTACTTTAAACTATTCATTGGCTACGGGCTGGAACTGTACCTTTTACTTTCGGTCTCCTCGTACTACTTCGGCTAAGTTCACAATCGGTCTTTAACGACAGGATAGAACTGTTCTTTTTGTGAACAAAAAGAACCAAAAAAACTTTCAAGGATGCTTACGCATCCTAACTCTATCTCGGTACAGCGTCTGCCGGCTGTGGGTCGGGGCAGCGGGGCGCTCTGATGTAAGCAAAACCTTTGAGCGCCCCACTGCTCCCGGCCCACGAACGAGCGGAGAACCTTGTGACCCGAATGGTTTTAAAGTGCGACAGCACTTTCGGAAGTCTTTTGGGTACCTTTTCTTCAGAAAAGGTACAGTACCCGCCCGTTCATCAAACACGGTTGGCAAACTACACGAAAGCAAAACGAGCGAGGCGAAGTTAAAAAGAACGGTTCCCGGCTCGTTACTCAAAGAATGGATAAAAAATAGAAAGTGCGATTAATAAGTTTTATCTTTGTCGGATAGTAAACAGCGGGTTTTATGAAACTGAAAGAGATTGTGGGTTATTTGCGCGAGCGGAACAAGCTTTCGTTGCGCAACGTGCGGACCGGGCAGGAGATTTGGCATATTTTCGTCAGTCGGACCAGTATGGTATTGGCTGTGGTGGCGTTGGTACTGATTTTGTTTGCCGTGGCGTTGACCACGGTGGCTTATACGCCGATTCTGGACCTCATTCCGGGGTACCCGGGGAGCAAGTCGCGGAAAGCGTTGATCGCCAGCATTATGAAGCTCGACTCGCTGTCGGCCGAGGTGGGACGCTGGGAGGAGTATCATGCTCGTTTTGCGCGGATCCTGGACGGGCAGGTACCGGCGGCGGAGGGAGACACGCTCCACCGGCAGGGGCTGAGGGGGAGCGTCGCACCGCGCATTCCGCTCGATTCGGTGCTGCGCGGGCAGATGACCGACGACGGGTCGCCGTACCGGCTCTCGGACGGGACCATAGGACGGATGAGAAGCGGACGGAGTACGTTCGAGATGCTGTCGCCGGTCAAGGGGGTTATTTCGAAGACCTTCTCGCCGCAGACCGGGATGTTCGGAGTGGAGATCGCACCGACGCCGAACCAGGTGGTGCTGGCGGTGCTGGACGGGACGGTGATGCTGGAGTCGTGGAACCCGGAACTGGGGAATATCGTGGCGATACAACACGGGGGAAATATGGTGTCGATCTACAAGCAGGTGGCCAAGGCACTGAAAGGGACCGGCGAACATGTCCGGGCGGGCGAGCCGGTGGCGATGACCGGCCAGGCCACGGACAGCAAAATTCCGCACATCACCTTCGAGCTGTGGTACAACGGGACGGCGATGGACCCGGAAAATTACATCGTATTCTAACGCGGAGGGGGGGGAAGAGTATGGAGACCAGGCGTCAACATATCGCGGTGCTGGGGTCGACCGGTTCGATCGGGACCCAGACGCTGGAGGTGGTGCGGGCTTATCCGGAGCTGTTCGCCGTCGAGCTGCTGGCGGCGGGGCGGAATTGGGAGCTGCTGGCGCGGCAGGCCGTGGAGTTCGAACCGGATGCGGTGGTGATTGCCGACGAAGCTTACTATGCGCCGCTGGCGGAGGCTTTGGCGCACTTGCCGATCAAGGTTTATGCAGGGGCGGAGGAGGCGGCCGCTTCGGTGGTTTCCGGCGAGGTGGATACCGTGGTGTCGGCGATGGTGGGTTTTGCGGGGCTGGCGCCGACGCTGGCGGCCGTGCGGGCGGGAAAGAAGGTGGCACTGGCCAATAAGGAGACTTTGGTGGTGGCCGGGGAGTTGGTCATGGGGGAGGCCAGGCGGTGCCAGGCGCCTATTATTCCGGTGGACTCGGAACACTCGGCGATCTTCCAATGCCTGGTGGGCGAGCCGGCACAGTCTGTGCGGCGGCTGGTGCTGACGGCGTCGGGCGGGGCTTTTCGCGACACGCCGACGGACGAGCTCGACCGGATGACCGCAGCGGATGCCTTGCGGCATCCGTCGTGGGAAATGGGGCGCAAGATCACGGTCGACTGCGCCACGATGATGAACAAGGGGTTCGAGGTGATCGAAGCGCGGTGGCTGTTCGACCTGCCGGCCGACCGGATCGACGTGGCGGTGCATCCGCAGTCGATCGTCCACTCGTTCGTCGAGTTCGAGGACGGAGCGTTCAAGGCGCAGCTCGGGGTGCCGGATATGCGACTGCCGATTCAGTATGCACTGACTTTCCCTTACCGGCTGCCGATCCGGGGCGAAGGGACGAAGCGTTTCGAGCCGAGTTTGTGCGGAGGGCTGACTTTCGCCGCGCCGGATGCCGAGAAATATCCGGCTTTGGGGCTGGCTTACGAAGTGCTCCGGGGCGACTACGGACCGGGAGGCGGGTGTGTGATGAACGCGGCCAATGAGGTGGCGGTGGCGGCTTTTCTGGAAGGGCGGATCCGGTTTACGGAGATCTACCGGACGGTTCGCGAGGCGTTGGACACCATGCCCGGCGCGCGGCGCACGACCGGAGAGGCAGAAGAGACGGGAGAAAGGGGGATGACCTTGGCGGATTATACGGCGCTGGACGCCGAGGTGCGGGGACGGGTGGCGGAGGCTTTGGCGCAGTGAGCAGGCGGGGGGGCGGAGCGGAGCTGGACGGAGCGGGCTTGGGCCGGCGACCGAACAAAAAGAAAGAATTAAACCCAAAACGACGAGATATACACTGAGATGGAGATTCTGATGAAAGTAGTGCAGGTAATCGCCTGTTTTTCGCTGTTGGTGCTGGTCCACGAGTTCGGCCACTTCCTGTTCGCCAAGCTCTTCGGAGCCCGGGTCGACAAGTTCTATCTGTTTTTCAACCCGTGGTTTTCGATCTTCAAGTTCCGCATCGGCGAGACGGAGTACGGCATGGGCTGGGTTCCGTTCGGCGGGTACTGCAAAATCGCCGGGATGGTCGACGAGTCGATGGACACCGATCAGCTCAAAAGCGAACCGCAGCCGTGGGAGTATCGGGCCAAGCCGGCTTGGCAGCGGCTCCTGATTATTGTCGGCGGAGTTTTGATGAATATCGTGCTGGCGATCGGGATCTACATCGGGATTACATACAAGTGGGGCGACTCGTACATCGAGACCCGAAACGTCGAACACGGCTTCATGTTCAGTTCGGTGGCCCACGAGGTGGGGTTCCGCGACGGGGATAAGATCCTGAGCGTCGGGGGCGAGTATGTGGACAACTACCAGCAGGTTCCGGCCCGGATTCTGCTGGACGACGCACGCGAAGCGGTGGTGGAGCGCGACGGGGTGCAAACCGTCGTAACGGTCGATCCGCGACACATCAAAGCGATGCTCAAGGACAAGGAGTTCATCTCGCTCCGGACACCGTTCGTGATCGGCCAGGTGGCTCCGGGCGGCGGAGCTGCGGCGGCGGGGCTCGCAGCGGGCGACTCGCTCACGGGGGTCGACAGCGCAGAGCTGCGCTGGTTCGACGAGTTCCGCACAGCCTTTCGGGCGCACGGCGGGGATACGGTGCAACTCCACTTCGTACGCAACGGCGAACGCATGACGGCAGCGGTGCCGATCTCCGCCGAAGGCCAAATAGGAGCCTACCTCGCCGGGATCAACCTGGCGGAGATCTACCCCATCAGCACCCGACACTACACCCTCCTCGAAGCCATTCCCGTCGGTTGCAAACGGGCCTTCTCCTCCATCGGGAGCTACTTCAAACAGCTCAAACTCATCGTCTCGCCCGAAACCGAAGCCTACAAATCGGTGGGCGGAATCATCGCCATGGGGAACTTCTTCCCCGGCGAGTGGAACTGGCTCGCATTCTGGCAAATCACCGCCCTCATCTCCATCATGCTGGCCGTGCTCAACATCCTCCCCATCCCCATGCTCGACGGCGGACACATGGTCTTCATCCTCTACGAAATGATTACCGGACGCGCACCCAGCGACAAATTCATGGAACGAGCCCAACTCGTCGGCATGATTATCGTCTTCGGAATCGTCATCCTCGCAAACGGTAACGATATACTCAAACTCATCTTTAATTAATTACTCTTTTGTATAAGCCACTTCTTTAGCGACGGGAGGGTACTGTACCTTTTAGCTTTGTTTCCCTCGTGTTGCCTCGGTATAATGTGCAATCGGTCTTTGTGCTGGAGGGTACTGTACCTTTTCTGAAGAAAAGGTACCCAAAAGACTTCCGAGGATGCTTACGCATCCTAACTCTATCTCGGTACAGTGTCTGCCCGTTTCATTGGGGTGGGTTTCTTTTTGGGCGCGCTTTTCTGTGAGCTAAAACTCAGAGCGCGCCTAAAAGAAACCACCCCAAAAGAGCGGCAAAGCACCTTGTGACCCGGATGGCTTAAAAGTGCGAAGCACTTTCGAAAGTTTTTCTGGTTCTCTTTGTTCACAAAGAGAACAGTTCTATCTCGTAGCCAATGAATGGTTTGCAAACTATACGAAAACAAAACGAGAGAAGCGAAAGTAACAAAGGACAGTACCCTCCCAGTCGTCAAAGACGGGTTATAAATAAGACAAGTATGTATATTGTGAATACATCGTTTATGGTGGAGCCGGACGTGCATGACCGGTGGTATGAGTTGTTTGTAGGGCGGGTAGTTCCTTATGTGCGGGAGGCCGGGTTCGGAGGGGAGAGCGGGCGGGGGATCGTGTTTACGCGGGTGCTGACCGACAACGGGGATTCGCATTACACCTACTCGTTGCAGGTGGAGGTGCCGGACACGGCGGAATACCAGCGATTTATGCACGAGGTGATGGGCGAGTATCGGTCGATTGCCGGGCCGTTGTTCGGCGAACAGGCCTTGCATTTCACCTCGTTGCTGAAGAAGATCACGATTTAACGACTTAAAGAAGAAAGCATAACAGAATGAAGAACAGAAAGATAGGACTTGTTACTGCGGTCGCGGCCTGCTGCGTTTTGTGGTGGGGCGGCGCACAGGCACAGCACAAGAGCGAGATCGCGGTACAGACCGGGGAGAAGTGGTGGGGAGCTTATACGACGCTGGGCGGCGAGATGCCGTTGCAAAAGACCGCGCGCGCCTACTCGCTGGGGAGCGAGAACCTGAACAGCCAGGCGGCTCCGTTTCTGGTGTCGAGCTACGGGCGGTATATTTGGAGCAAGAGCCCGTTCCGGTTCGAGTTCGACGGCCGTCGGTTCCTGATCGACTCGCCGGCCGGCGAGGTGAAGGCTGTTAAGGCGGGAAAGAATCTGCGCGAGGCTTTTGTCCTGGGCAAAGACGCTCACTTCGCGAGCACGGAGCAGCTGCCGCCGGAGCTGTTTTTCAGCCTGCCGCAGTACAACACCTGGATCGAGCTGCAGTACGACCAGAACCAGGAGGCGATCGAGCGGTATGCGGACCAGGCGTTGGCGAACGGTTTTCCGGCCGGGATTCTGATGGTGGACGACAACTGGCAGCGGTACTACGGGAATTTCGACTTCAAGGCCGAGCGGTTTCCGGACCCGCGGGGGATGATCGACCGGCTGCATGCCAAGGGATTCCGGGTGATGCTGTGGGTGTCGCCGTTCGTGAGCCCGGACAGCCCGGAATTCCGGGAACTGCAGGCAAAAGGGTACCTCATTCGCCAAAAGGGATCGGACCGCGCCGCGGTGATTCCGTGGTGGAACGGGTATAGCGCCTGCTACGACCTGACCCATCCGGAGGCGTTCGACCACCTGCTCGGCCAGCTTCAACGGATGCAGCGGGAGTACGGCGTGGACGGCTTCAAATTCGACGCCGGAGACACCTATTTCTACGATCCGCAGACGCAGACCTACCACGACCCGAAAGCCACGGCCACGGACCACCTCCGGCGGTGGGGCGAGCTGGGAAGCCGCTTTCCGTACAACGAGTTCCGCGCGGCCTGGGGCATGCAGGGAGCACCGCTCGTCCAACGGCTAAACGACAAGAACCACAGCTGGGAGGCGCTGCGGCAACTGATTCCGGAGATGCTGAACGCAGGGTTGATGGGATACCCGTACACCTGTCCGGATATGGTCGGAGGGGGGCAGGTGGCCGACTTCTCGGCCGAGGCGCAGGAGAGGTTGGACCAAGACTTGATCGTACGGTCGGCACAACTCCATGCGCTGATGCCGATGATGCAATTCTCGGTGGCCCCGTGGCGGGTGCTGGACGCCGAACACCTCGGCTACTGCCGCCTGGCGGCCCAGCTGCATGGGAAACTGGCCCCTTACATCCTCGAAATGGCCCGGCACGCTGCAAAGACCGGCGAACCGATTGTACGGCACATGGAGTACATGTACCCGAACAAAGGGTTCTCGGATTGCAAAGACCAGTATATGCTGGGCTCCAGGTTCCTGGTGGCCCCGATTCTGACGCCGGACGGCAAACGGACCGTGCGGCTGCCGCGCGGCACCTGGGTCGACGACCTCGGACAACGCTTCAAAGGTCCCTTGGTGATCGAAGTTTCGGCGCCGCTGGAACGCATCCCGTACTACGAGCTGAGGCGGTAGTAGTAGCCGGTAGTAACGGGCCGGCGCAAAGCGGCGCGGCCTTCGCGCGACAACGACGAATACGACAACACGAAAGAGGGGGATCCGAAATCAGGCCTGAAACGCCCGGAGTCGGATCCCCCTCTTCTTTTCATTTCGCCGGGCACAGGCCGCACGAAAACGCGCCCCCCGCCCTACTCCCATCCCCTACCCGTTCTTCCGCTGAAGACGCGAGAGAGTGGAGTTCTTATACCGCTTCGTGATGTCCTCCGTGATGGACTGCAACTCGTCGGGCGTCATCAACCCCTCGTGCAACATCTGCGTCACCGTCGCCCGCTCGTTGCTGAGCAACATACGCACCGTCTTCTGCGTGATCGCCAACCGATGCGACGACGGGTAGTGCTTCGCGATCCGATCCATGATCGCCTCGCTCTCGTCGATGTTCCAGCGCACCTCGCTGCGCAGCCCCTCCAACTTGCGGAGATCCTCGTCGCCGAAAGCCCCCGACGCCTCCAACTCATCGAGCAGCGTCATCGAAGTCCGCTGGGCATGGAGCAGCCCCCGCGCCACATCGTACACCGCCACGAATTTCGTCGCATGATGCCGGTCCACCCACCGGTACAACACCTCGCGCGACTGTTTGCGCCAGCGCAGGTAGAGCGGCAGCCGGGGCAACTCCAGGAGTTTGGCCCGCTCGCACAACGGCCGCTTGCCGTCCGAGTCGTACAACTCCTCGACCCCCATCAGCAACCGCCTCAACGAGTCGGACGAGATAATCCCCTTTTCATAGAGCTGCCAGTAGCGTCTGCGCTCCTTGTCCAGGATGCGCAGACGGATGTCCGCCACCAGATCCTGTACAGCCACCGTCCCCTCCGGCGCCGGAATCGGCGTGGGCAGAAAAGCCGATACCTTGGTCCAATCCGCCGCCTGCAGCGCCTCGTTTTGCTTGAGCTCCGCGAGGTAACGCTCCGTATTGTCGCACAACTGCTTGTGAATCGTGTAGTTCAGATAGGTCTTGGCCGACGACACCCGCGTGAGCCCCAGCCGCCGCAACAACCAACCGATGGTCGTCGCATTGACCGTCAGGGTGAGCGTCACGATCCCGGCCGTGAGAAACAGCACCTGCCTGCGGACCGGCTCCGGAATGGGCAGCGCCGACGAGACCATCAACGCCAGCGTCAGCCCCAAGGCCCCCCGCAGCCCGCCCCAACAGAGAATCAACGCCTCACGTTTCGAGAGTCCGTATCCGGAGCGTTTCATGATCGGATAGAAGAGCGCAATCATGGCCATCCGCACGAGATTGATCCCGATGTAGACCAGCACCAGAATGGCAAAATCGAGCCACGACGCCTCGACCTGCAGCGCGATCACCACCCCGACCAGAATGAAGATCAGCGTATTGGCCATATACGTAGCCAGCTCCCAGAACTCCTCCATGAACCGGTTGACCTGCGGTGCGATCCGGGGCCGCCCGTAGTAGGCGATCACCAGCCCGTAGCCCACCAGCGCAATCACCCCCGAGACATCCATATAGCTCTGAGCGAGGAAGAAAGTCAAGTAAGCCGACGTGAGAATGGCGCTGTTCTGCAACAGCGGATCGTTGTGCCCCCGGGTGATGAACCACAGGCAGAGCCACCCGAAAATCACCCCCAGCAGGATCCCGCCGAGCACCACATAGACGAAGTCCATCACCGGCGCATCGACCCCTCCGGCCGCCGTGAACGTCCCGAAGAAGAGCATGAACAGGACGATCCCGGTTCCGTCGTTGAGCATCGACTCGGCATCGACCAGCGTCGAGAAGCGCTTGCTGACCCCCAGCTCCTTGAGCAGGGCGACGACCGCCACCGGATCCGTGGCGCTGATCAACGCCCCGAACATCAACGCATGCGTCCAGTTCCACTGCGCATACTGCGGCGCAAAGAGACTCACCCCCATCATCAGCAGCCCCGTCAGGAACATCGCCACCACCATCCCCGGCACCGACAGCAACGTCGCGTTGGTGAGCGTCTTGCGGAAGATGTGCGCATCGAGTTCGTAAGCGGCGTCGAAGATCAGGATGGGCAGAAAGAGGTAAAGAATCAAGTCCGGGTCGATGTGGCCGGCAAATTCGACAGCGGCCTGGAAGATCGACCCATCGCCATACAGCCCCATCCGGTCGAGCAGGCCGAACAACAGACCGAAAGCGAACAGCCCCACCGTATAAGGCAAGACGGTTCGTTTGAGCGCATATTTCAGGATGGCTCCGGCCACCAGCGCGACGATCACGAAGACCAACGGAGCTAACAAGTTCATAGAATCCATACGACAACCCGATTCATTGAGATTTTTACGATCCGATGACAAAATTAACCATTTTTCAGGGTCCTTCGACCGTAAATCCTCCCCCTCGGGAAAAAATCCGGACGCACCGTGCCGCTCGGCACCCGAAAATGAGAATCAACTCTACCAACCGGTCCTAAAAAAAGGCCCTCCGCAGACCGACTCTGCAGAAGGCCCCGTACCTGCCCCCTCTCTCCCTGTTCTCCGCAAGCCGCCGGTACTCCCCCAGCGGAAAGAGCGAAAAGAAAGAAAACTATTCGATCGCAAAAGTCGCCACGATCACATTCTTTTCGTCGCGGTTATTGGGGTTTTGAACCGTAATCCCATACTCGCCGGGTTTCCGTTCGTCGAGCGTCAGCAAGTACGAACTCTCGCCGTACTTCTTGCCGGTGAACGGCACATAATCCAGCTTGTTCGACTTAACGCTCCCGAACGAACTGACCGAAGCCGTTTCGGCCAGGCGTTGTTTTTTGGTGCTCTCGAACCGGAAGATATTGATGATCGCCAGCGGATCCGTATGGTTATCGACAGCCTTGACAATCAACCGAATCGGTTTCGACCCATCCAACCGCACAGCCGCCGACGGTCCTTCGATCACGAGTTTGGTGGTGGACTTCCCGATGCCGAACATAATCCCGGTCGCATTGACTCGCGAGCGAAGCATGACGGTTTGTTTTTCGAGTTTGGCGGTCTCTCCGGTCTGCGGGTCGACGAACACGACCTCGCCGATGAAATCCGGTTCCGGACAATTGATCTCCTGTGCGCAAAGCATCCCCGTCGCCATCCAAAGCGACAAACAGATCGTAAAAAGAGTTTTCATCTTACAATTTGAAATGGTTCTACACCCCAAATATACACAAACTTTCAAAAATTTCAAAACAAAAAAAAAAAAAAAACAGAATGTTTCTTCATAAAAGAAATCAAAAACACAAACCACCGAACATACTACTCCTGAAATTCGGAAATACGAGAATTCAATCAGCCCGGGCTTCCGCGACAGCGGGTATCGAAATACGACAGGAGGATCGGGAAAGTTGTATTACGTCGGCGCCGACGGGTACAGTTGGTCGTCGACCGCGTCGGGCGGCAATGCCCACTGCCTGGAGCTCTACTACGCCCGGATCATTCCGCAGAATCTCAACCTCCGTGCGAACGGCTTTCCGTTGCGTTGCCTCCAGGAATAGGGAGAAAGAAACCTTGGCTAAGAAAAAACAGCCTTCGAGTGCCGAGCAGCACCCGGCCCCGGGCTTCCGCGACAGCGGGTATCGAAATGCGACAGGAGGATCGGGAAAGTTGTATTACGTCGGCGCCGACGGGTTCAGCTGGTCGTCGTCCATTGCGGGTACCAATGCCCACTACTTGGGCTTCTACTACAGCTGGCTCAGTCCGCAGGGCAGCGGCCACCGTGCGACCGGCCTTCAGTTGCGTTGCCTCCAGGAATAGGGAGAGGCCCCGGGCTACCGCGCCAGCAGTTCCGGTAGGTTGCATGGTGTCGGCAGTAATGGTTACAGTTGGGCTTCGTCCGTTGCTACGGGAAGTCGTTCCTACCGCTTATTTTTCTACTTCGGGGAGCTCATACCGAATGACCATGGATCCTGTGCAAACGGTTTTCAGTTGCGTTGCCTCCAAAAATAGGGAGTAAGAAACCTTGGCTAAGAAAAAACCGACCTTCGCGTGCCGAGCGGCACCCCGGGGGTGCCGCTCGGCACGCGAACCGGGCAATGTCGGCCTTAAGCGCAGCGGCGGGGCCAGCTGGTCGTCGTCGATTCCGACGGGGAGTGGCAATGTCCACTACTTGGGCTTCAACTACGGCTTTCTCGCCCGACAGGCCAGCAAAACGCCCGGT
>CAJTNK010000039.1:11015-17259 GCA_910577885.1 uncultured Rikenella sp. | reverse complement strand
CGGCGCGAGGTGCCGCTCGGCACCCGAAGACTGGAGTTTGCTCAGACAAGCCCGCTGGCGGCAACTCGCTCTTGGACAAAAACCGCCTCGAGCCACCATATTTCTCAGCCAAACGAGCTTTGACCGCGCGCCTGGGGAAATCATTCCCGATAAACTCATCGTTTATCGGCGTGATTTCCTCTTAAGGCGCGGCGCGCGGAGTTTCTCGCTGCATTTTGCGACGCAAACCCAGCAAAAGCCCCTGTGGGGCCGCCCGCGGGGATTTCATCTCGATTGTGCTCGCGCACAACGACTGAAATCCCTCTTAACGCGGATGGGCGGTGCCGCTCGGCAACAAGAGAGAACTGGCCTCAGGCCGGGCAGGCTCCTCGATCATCCCTTCCACCAACGGATCCTCGGCTCGCCGGTCGCCACGACATCGATGATGTGGCACTGGGTGATTATTTCATAGTGTTTCCACTCGCCCGGAAAATACGCCCCGTCGGCCGACCGTTGCGCCAGCGTGTAGTCTCCCAGGTGCGAGAGCAGCGTCGACTCTTCGCAGATCAAGAGCCAACGACCCTGAGAGACCTCTTTCGGATCTCCGTCCACAAAAGATTCACACCGAACCTGGTACAGAATATATTGCTCGAAAACGATCTCGCACCGCAGACCTTCGTCCGCCACCACCGGTCGAACCGAGGCCAAAATATGCCGCAACGCACCGTTCGGTTCCTCGGGCTCGAAAGAGCCCTTCTCTCCGACCGCTCCGCATCGGGAACCCGTCAACACAAGGCGCAACTCCTCCTGAGATCCATCGGCCAGCACGTCCAAAAACGGCTGTTCGGAACCGAACAGCCGATTAGCCTCCAGAAAGTCGATCTGCGGTCCCAGAGTCATCAACTTCTTCCGGAACGGGCAGACCACCCAGCGGACCGCCCCCCTGAAGAGAGAACTAAAACTCCGCATTCTTCGGCGTCCGCGGGAACGGGATCACATCCCGGATGTTGGTCATCCCCGTCACGAACAGCACCAGCCGTTCGAACCCCAAGCCGAAGCCGCTATGCGGCGCGCTCCCGAAACGCCGCGTATCGAGGTACCACTGCATCGACTCGGTCGGCACCCCCATCTCCTCCATCCGGGCCACCAGTTTGCCGTAATCCGCCTCGCGTTCCGAACCGCCGATGATCTCGCCGATCTTCGGAAACAGCACGTCCATCCCCCGAACCGTCCGCCCATCGTCGTTCTGCTTCATGTAGAAAGCCTTGATCTCCTTCGGATAGTCCGTCATGATGACCGGCCGCTTGAAGTGCTGTTCCACCAGGTACCGTTCATGCTCGGCCGCCAAGTCCGCCCCCCAGAAGACCGGAAACTCGAATTTCACCCCCTTCTTGTCGCGCGCCTCTTCGAGAATCGCCACCCCCTCCGTATAGGTGAGCCGCACGAAGTCGTTGGCCGTCACGAACCGAAGCCGTTCGGTGAGCTCCGCATCGTACATCTTCTCGAGGAACGCCAGGTCGTCCGCACAGTGCTCCAGCGCATACCCCACCAGGTATTTGATGAAATCCTCGGCCAGGTCCATGTTGTCCTCGATCTCGTAGAAGGCCATCTCCGGCTCCACCATCCAGAATTCAGCCAAGTGCCTCGGCGTGTTGGAGTTTTCGGCCCGGAAAGTCGGCCCGAACGTGTAGATCTGTCCCAGCGCCATCGCCGCGAGCTCGCCTTCGAGCTGCCCGGATACCGTCAAGTTGGTCGGCCGCCCGAAAAAGTCCTCGCTGAAGTCCCGCTGGCCCGGTTCGAGCGTCGTCACACGGAACATCGCCCCCGCCCCCTCGGCATCCGAGGCGGTGATGAGCGGCGAGTTCCAGTAGTAGAAGCCCCGGTCGTTGAAATACTTGTGAATCGCATAAGCCATCGCGTGCCGGATCCGGAACACCGCCCCGAAAGTATTGGTCCGCGGCCGCAGGTGTGCGATTTCGCGCAGGAATTCGAGCGTATGCCCCTTCTTTTGGAGGGGATAGCTCTCCGGATCGGCCGTGCCGTAAATTTCGATCGCCGAAGCCTGGATTTCGACCGGCTGCCCCGAAGCCGGCGAGTCGACCAGCCGCCCCGTCACCTTCAGACAAGCCCCCGTGGTGATGTTCTTCAGCAGCGCTTCGTCGAAAGCCGCCGTCTCGGCCACCACCTGGATATTATGGATCGTCGAACCGTCGTTCAGGGCGATAAACGCCACGTTCTTGTTTCCGCGTTTGGTCCGCACCCACCCCTTGGCCACGACTTCGACGTCCCGCTCGCCGGCGGCGAGCAACTCTGCTATTCTCATATGACAGTTCTGAATATTGTGTATGTGTAGAGAGCGAAGGTATGCAAAATTTCCGTATCTTCGTCAGTCGCCGCGGCTGTTTTTCGCGGCGCGGGGGAAGCCGTCATGCAGTTCAAAGAGATTATCGGACACGAGGACATCAAACGCCGCCTGCGGGAGACCGTTCGGCAGGGGCGGATCAGCCATGCGCTGCTCTTCACCGGAGGCGAAGGGGCGGGCGCTTTGCCGCTGGCTTTGGCCTATGCGCAGTACGTGAACTGCCGCAACCGGACCGAAGAGGACTCGTGCGGAGTGTGTCCGGAGTGCTACCGGATGCAGCGGATGGAGCATCCGGACTGCCACTACATCTACCCGGTGAACGTGTCGAAAGAGGCGGTGGCGACGGGCCGGGCCGACGAAAAGCCCCGGAGCGAACAGTTCGTCCACGTGTGGCGCCGGGCGGTGCCGCAGCGGGGGGGGTATCTCACCGAACAGGAGTGGTACGTCGAACTGGGAATCGAGAACCAGCAGGGGATCATCAACAAGACGGACGCCAACGAGCTGGTACGGAAGATGGGTTTCAAGTCGTTCGAGGGGGGGTATAAAACGGTGGTCGTGTGGCTGCCGGAGCGGCTGCACGAGGCGGCGGCCAATACGCTGCTGAAGCTGGTCGAGGAGCCGCCGGCGCAGACCCTGTTTTTGTTCGTGAGCGTGGAGCCGGAGCGGATCATCGCCACGATCCGGTCGCGGACACAGATCGTGGCTCTGCCCGGCGTGTCGGACGAGGAGATCGCGCGGGAGCTGACAGCCCGGCAGGGCATCCCGGCCGACGAAGCGGCACGGATCGCCCGCCGGGCGCAGGGGAGTTGGGGGCGGGCCGTGAGGCTGGCCGCGGGCGGCAGCTCGGCCGAGGCGGAACATCAGGATCGGTTCATCCGGCTCATGCGGCTCTGCTACCAACAGAAGTACCTGGGGCTCTTCGAGTGGGCCGAGGAGATGGCTCCGCTGGGACGCGAGGCCCAGAAACAGTTTTGTTCGGCGGCCTTGGGAATTATCCGCGAGTGCTACCTCACGGGGATCGGACTGACGGAGATCGCCTACGCGGATCCGGCCCGCGAGCAGTTCTGCCGGAACTTCGCGCCCTACGTGTCGCACCTCACCGTCGAAGCTTTCGTGGCGGAGTTCGAACGGCTGTTGGCCCACATCCGACAAAACGGCAATCCGAAGATCCTGTTCACCCACTTTGCGATGAGCATCTGCAAAATCATCGGAACGGCGCGGACGGCACTCAAAAAGGGAGGGTGATTCCCGATTAATTCGCCTATCTTTGCCCATACTACCGAGAGAACCACTATGTCGAAAAGAGCCTTAATCACCGGAATCACCGGACAGGACGGCGCCTACCTGGCGGAGTTTCTGCTCAAGAAAGGATACACCGTGCACGGCATCAAGCGCCGCGCCTCGTCGTTCAACACCGAGCGGATCGACCACCTGTACGAAGACCCGCATGTGGACGGACAACGGTTCGTGCTGCACTACGGCGACATGACCGACTCGCTGAACCTGACCCGGATCGTGCAGGAGGTGCAGCCCGACGAGATTTATAACCTCGCGGCGATGAGCCACGTGAAAGTCAGCTTCGATACACCGGAGTATACGGCCAATGCGGATGGCATCGGGACCTTGCGGCTGTTGGAGGCGGTTCGGATGCTGGGGCTCGCCGACCGGACCCGGATCTACCAGGCATCGACCTCGGAGCTCTACGGGTTGGTGCAGGAGGTGCCGCAGAGCGAACGGACACCGTTCTATCCGCGGTCGCCGTATGCCTGCGCCAAGTTGTACGCCTACTGGATCACGGTCAACTACCGGGAGGCGTACGGGATGCACGCCAGCAACGGGATTCTGTTCAACCACGAGAGTCCGGTGCGGGGCGAGACCTTCGTGACCCGGAAGATCACGCGGGCGGCGGCCCGGATCGCGCTCGGGATGCAGGAGCAGACCTATCTGGGGAATATGAGCGCCACGCGCGACTGGGGGCATGCGAAGGACTACGTGGAGGCGATGTGGCTGATCCTGCAACAACCGACGGCCGACGACTATGTCATTGCCACGGGGGTGACCACCTCGATCCGGGATTTTCTGCGGATGACGTTTGCGGAACTGGGGATCTGGGTCGATTTCCGGGGCGAGGGGCTGCAGGAAGAGGGCTTCATCGCGGCGGTGGACCCGGCTCGGTTCGCAGCGGCGGTGGGCGAGGCGTACCTGCCCGCCATCGAAAAACGGATCGGGAGCCGGGTGGCGAGCGTCGACCCGCGCTACTTCCGGCCGACGGAGGTCGAAGCCCTGATCGGCGACGCCACGAAGGCACGGACCGTCCTGGGGTGGAAACCGCGCTACGACCTGCCGGCCTTGGTGGCCGAGATGGTGCGCAGCGACGTGAAACTCTTCAAACGCGACGCCTATCTCCAGGCCGGGGGATTCACCGTGAACAGCTACTTCGAATAACCAAATTCTATGATAAAAAACACCATGAAACACCTTTTCCTGACCGCAGCGCTGACGCTCGTGGCCGGCACCGCCGCCGTTTCGGCCGCCGAAGCGCCGAAAGCCAAGAAACAGAAATCGCAGAAAATCGACACGGCGTATGTATTCACCGACCTGCAGCTCGTGCCGGTGACGCCGATCGACAACCAGAGCAGTTCGGGAACCTGTTGGAGCTTCGCCGGGACCGGGCTGCTGGAGAGCGAGGCCCTGAGGCAGGGCAAAGACACCCTGAACCTCTCGGAGATGTGGATCGTGCGGCACACCTACCTGGATAAGGCGATCAAATACGCCCGGACCCACGGCACCTCGTCCTTTTCGGCCGGGGCCAACACACACGACGTGATGACGATCCTGCGCCGTCACGGGCTGGTGCCGCAGGAGGCGTACGCCGGTCTGCGCTACAGCCGCGACAGCATCCACCGGCACGGCGAATTGGATGCCGTGCTGGCCGGATACATGTCCGCCGTGGTCAAGGCGCCGAACCGGACTTTGTCGCCCGTCTGGCAGGACGGACTGAACGGCATTTTGGACGCTTACCTGGGCAAATGCCCCGAAACGTTCACTTATAAAGGCAAGGAGTATACCCCGGCCTCGTTCGCCGAAGCGATGGGCTTGCGGGCCGACGACTTCGTATCGTTCACCTCGTTCACCCACCACCCGTTCTACACCCGTTTCGCGGTCGAAATCCCGGACAACTGGGCGTGGGAACCGGCAGCCAACGTACCGGTCGACGAACTGATCCAAATCATCGACACGGCCCTCGCACAGGGTTATGCCGTGAACTGGTCGGCGGACGTGAGCGAAAAGGGATTCCGTTTCAACGAAGGCTTTGCCATCATCCCGGTCGAAACGCCCGAAGAGGTGGCCGGCTCGGACATGGCCCACTGGACCGGACTCACCAAAGAACAACTGGCCCGCATGTCGCGCCGCATCACGGGTCCCATGCCCGAAAAAAACATCACGCAAGCCATGCGCCAAGAGGCTTTCGACAACTACGAAACCACCGACGACCACGGTATGGTGCTCGTGGGCGTGGCCCGAGACCAATGGGGCAACAAATTCTACAAGGTCAAAAACTCCTGGGGCGAACGCGGCCGTTACAAAGGCTTCTTCTACGTCTCGGAACCCTACGTACGCTACAAAACCATGAACATCATGGTCAACCGTGCTGCGGTTCCGGCCTCCATCGCTAACAAATTCTCTAATCTTTAAATCGTTCTACTGTTCTGTAACCCGTTTTTGGCTACGGGCGGGAACCGTACCTTTTCTGAAGAACCGAGTAGCGTACCGAGCGCAGAGACCGCTTGCGGGTTTTGCCGAGGTAGCACGAGGAAACCGAAGGTAAAAGGTACCCAAAAGACTTTCAGCTAGCATACGCTACGCCTTAGGCTCCGCAGTCCTCAGGTTGTGGGTGGGGCG
>CAJTNK010000039.1:0-10905 GCA_910577885.1 uncultured Rikenella sp. | reverse complement strand
TTTTTTTGGTTCTTTTTGTTCACAAAAAGAACAGTACCCTCCCATAAGCTAAAGACCGGTTACAGAACAATAGAACAATTAAAAAAATAGTGAGGAATATGTTTTCAGGGATTGTACAGACAGTGGGCAGCGTGGTGAGGTTGGAGCGTGAGGGGGAGAATTTGCATTTGACGTTGCGGGCGGAGATAGCCGGAGAGTTGCATGTGGATCAGAGTGTGGCGCATAACGGCGTTTGTTTGACGGTGGTTTCGGTGGATGCGGCGGCGGGGACCTATACGGTGACGGCGATTCGGGAGACGCTCGAGAAGAGCAACCTCGGCGGGTTGCGCGAGGGTGATTTGGTGAACCTGGAGCGGAGCATGCGGATGGACGCCCTGCTGGACGGGCATATCGTTCAGGGGCATGTCGACACGACGGCCGTTTGTCAGGCCGTGGAGTTTGCCGAAGGGAGCTGGTACTATACGTTCGCGTACGAGGCGCCGGAGCGGTTGCGCCAGGCCGGGTACGTGACCGTCGAGAAAGGTTCCGTAGCGGTGAACGGGGTGAGCCTGACGGTGGTCAATTCGCAGGAGGGTTCGTTTCAGGTGGCGATTATTCCGTACACCCACGAACACACCAACTTCCACCGGATCGAGCCGGGTACGCGGGTGAACCTGGAGTTCGACATCATCGGGAAGTACGTGGCGCGGCTGCTGGGAACGGATTCGGACTCGGCCGCAGGAAGACGATAGCGCGCTCGGCTTCGGGCGAACGAGCTTTGTGCTTCGGGCCGTCAGGGTTGCTTCAATGAAGCAACCCTGACGGCCCGAAGTCTATTTCAGCCCTCCTCCGAGAAGAGGTCGAGCAGCCGGCCGCAAAACGTTCGCCGGTGATACGGCGAAAGGCCATAGCGCGCCACCGCCTCGCGATGCTCCGGCGTCGGATACCCCTTGTTGCGATCCCACCCGTACATCGGATACTCCTCGTGCAGCCGGAGCATATAGTCGTCGCGATAGGTCTTGGCCAGCACCGACGCCGCAGCGATCGGCGCCAACTTCGCGTCGCCCTTCACCACACACTCGTACGGCACCAGCAACCGACCCGGTCGAAACCGGTTGCCGTCCACCAACAGCCGCTCCACCCCGATCCCCTCCGGCAACCGCTCCTGCAGCTGTGCAAAAGCCCGTCGCATCGCCCGGAACGAAGCATTCAGAATATTGATCTCATCGATCTCCGCCGCCGACACCTCTCCTACCCCCCACGCCACCGCCTCCCGCTCGATCACCTCCCGCAACGCATACCGATCCACCTCCTTCATCTTCTTGGAATCGTCCAACCGCTCATCCCCAAAACCCGCCGGCAACAACACCGCACCCGCAAACACAGACCCTGCCAATGGCCCCCGACCCGCTTCGTCCAACCCCACCTCACTACCCCCGTATAAACTCAATGCCAACATTTTATAATCTCTACTTCGTTTTCCTCGTGCTGCCTTGACCAAGTCCGCAAACGGTTCTTTAGCGACAGGATAGAACTGTTCTTTTTGTGAACAAAAAGAACCAAAAAAACTTTCAGCTAGCATACGCTACGCCTTAGGCTCCGCAGTCCTTAGGTTTATGGGTGGGGCTTTCTCGGCGGGCGCGTAAAGTAATTATTGCATCATCGCGCCGCGCCGGAAAGTCCCCACCCAAACACAGGCTGACACGGCCAAAGCATCCCAGCGGGATGCGTTCGGAAGTCTTTTGGGTACCTTTTCTTCAGAACCGAGCAGCGTACCGAGCGCAGAGCGGGCTTGCACGCTTTGCCGAGGTAGCGCGAGGAAACCGTAGGTAAAAGGTACAGTACCCTCCTATTCACCAAACACGGTTCGCAAATTGCCGAAAGCAAAACGACCGAAGATACGATAAAGATTAGAATTTAAAGCGGGCGAGGAGCGTGATGCGGTGGTTTTGGGCGTTTCGGTGTCTTTGGACGGGCCGGTATCGGTCGTCGAAGAGGCTGCCCCAGGAGGCGAGGCTGTACATGTACTCGAGGCCGAAGGAGAGCGGTTTGAAGTGGTACCAGAGGCGCGGCGAGAGGCGAAAATACCAGTCGATACCTTTGTCCGGGATCGAGGCCAGTGTCAGGTCGATCGGTTTTCCCGCGCCGAGATTCTTGGTCCAGCCGACCAGGAGACCCGGTTGCCAGCCGCGCATGATTTTGGTTTCGAATCCGAGCCAGGTGGCGATGGTTTGGGTCGCCGTGTAGCCGTAGTCCGGTTCGCCGGCCTCGACCTCCCGCAGCCGCGGACCGTAGCCCCCCAGCATGCTGAGCGTCGAGAGGTCCTGCCCCCACATGACGAAAGCCGTCAGCTTGTGTCCCCCGCCGAAGGTGTGGAGGCCGAACACCGAGGCATTGAAGGCCGCCATGCGTCGCGTGGTGCGCACCGAATCCGCCGTGAAGTTGCGCGGTCGGATCGACTTGACGGCCCCGCTGAAGCTAATCATCGTCGCCCGCCCGACCGACAGGCGCAGGGCGAAGTCCGGCACCAGCCCGTAAGCCTGCGCCTCGCCCTGTTTTCCGGCATACATCCCGACAGCCGCCGTCAGCCGCACCCGTTCGCCGAAGCGGTGCGAGAAGCGCACCTGCGGAATCCGGGACTGCGGATTGAGCGGAGTTCCCGCGCCGTGGGCCACGGTGTTCGGGAAGACCTCCTCCGGCACCGAGAGGTTGTTGGTCTGGCCGATCAACAGCGTGCTGCGCTTCCAGTCGAGGCTCATATAGGCGTGCCTCAACCGGAAGATACCGACGTTGGTTCCGGACCCCATGAAATCGGCCTCGACATAGGCCCCGGCCTCGCCGCCGAGGACGTTCGGCGCCGTGGCCCGCACGCTCAGCCGCGAGTTGGCGACACCGAAACGAAGCGAATTCTCGCGATTCAGATCCTCGCCGCGGTCGTTGTAGACCGGTGCCAACGGGAAGTAGTAGAAAATGCCGTTATTGGCCGCCTTCGAAGCATAGCTGTCGGTAAATATCTGAGCGTCGAGCCGCCCGCCGAACCGGAACCGCACGGCAGGCGTTTTATCGCTGTTTTTCGCCGCCCGCGCAGCCACAGGAGCGGCCACCAATGCCGCCAAAATAAAAACGAAGAGCTGTCGTTTCTTCATCGGGATAGGGAATAAATTACAAAAGTAATACTTTTGTAACAGTTCGTCGGCGGCGGCCGCCCGCACCCGTCGAGACCGACACCAAACCGAACGACAACTATGAAACCTATTTTCGTGATCGACTGGCCGCTGATTCCGTTGTTCGCCGGCTCGCTCGGCACCGGCCTCGCGGCGCGGAGCCTCTGCGGAGAAAGAGCCGAAGGCTTCGGTCGCGGCGGCAGCGGCCAGTGGCACTACATAACCGGACTGGCGATCGGAGTGCTGGGGATCTACCACCGGATTCGCCGCTGGCTCGTGCTTCACAAGACCCTTCGCCGATAACCCCGCTCCTGCCCTCCTCCCCGACCGCCCTTCCGAAACAAACTCTCTCTTCCATGGACTTCACCCTTCACTCCGACTTCTCTCCGACGGGCGACCAGCCCGAGGCGATCGCCCAACTGACCCGTTCGCTCCGCGAGGGCACGCGCCACAACACCCTCCTCGGAGTCACCGGCTCGGGCAAGACCTTCACGATGGCCAACGTCATCCGGAACATCGGAAAACCGACCCTGATCCTGAGCCACAACAAAACCCTGGCCGCCCAGCTCTACGGCGAGTTCCGGGGTTTCTTTCCCGACAATGCCGTCGAATACTTCGTCTCGTACTACGACTACTACCAGCCGGAGGCCTACCTCCCCACCTCGGACACCTACATCGAAAAGGACCTCTCGATCAACGACGAAATCGAGAAACTCCGCCTGAGCACCACCAGTTCGCTGCTCTCCGGCCGCAACGACGTGGTGGTGGTGAGCTCCGTGTCGTGCCTCTACGGGATCGGCAACCCGTCGGACTTCCACGCCAACACGATCCACCTGAAACAGGGCGAAGACTTTCCGCGCCAGAAGCTCCTGTACCAGCTGGTGGACAGCCTCTACTCGCGCAACGACACGGAGTTCGGCCGGGGCACCTTCCGCGTGGCGGGCGACACGATCGACATCCACGTGGCCTACGGCGACAAAGCCTATCGGATCGTGCAATGGGGCGACACGGTCGAAGAGATCCACGCCATCGACCCGCTCACCGGCCAGCGGCTCTCGCAGCTCGACCGCGTCACGATCTACCCGGCCAACATCTTCGTCACCACCCGCGACCGCATCAACTCGGCCGTCATCCAAATCCAACACGACCTCTCGGCCCAGTACGACTTCTTCGTCCAACGCGGCGAGGTGCAGTACGCCAAGCGGCTCAAACAGCGCGTCGAATACGACCTCGAAATGATCAAAGAGCTGGGCTACTGTTCCGGCATCGAGAACTACTCGCGCTACTTCGACGGCCGACTGCCCGGAACCCGTCCTTTCTGCCTGCTGGACTACTTCCCGGAGGATTTTCTGATGATTATCGACGAGAGCCATGTCACCATCCCGCAGATCCGGGCCATGTACGGCGGCGACAACGCCCGGAAAAAGAACCTCGTGGAGTACGGGTTCCGTCTTCCGGCGGCCATCGACAACCGCCCGCTGAAGTTCGAGGAGTTCGAATCGCTGGTGCCGCAGGCGGTCTACGTGAGCGCCACGCCGGCCGACTACGAGCTCAACAAGTCGGAGGGAGTGGTGGTCGAACAGGTGATTCGGCCCACAGGGCTGTTGGATCCGGAGATCGAGATTCGGCCCACGGCCGACCAGATCGACAACCTGATCGGCGAGATCGAACTCCGGGCCGAGCGCGACCAACGGGTACTGGTCACGACGCTCACCAAGCGGATGGCCGAGGAGCTGACCCGCTATTTCGAGAAGGTGGGCATCCGCTGCCGGTACATCCACTCGGACGTCGACACGCTCGAACGGATCGAAATCATGGACGACCTCCGGGCCGGTCGGTTCGACGTGCTGGTGGGGGTCAACCTGCTGCGCGAGGGGCTGGACCTGCCGGAAGTATCGCTGGTGGCGATCATGGACGCTGACAAGGAGGGTTTCCTCCGCTCGGCGCGGTCGCTGACCCAGACCGCCGGACGAGCCGCCCGACACCTCGAAGGGCGGGTCATCATGTACGCCGACAAGATCACCGACTCCATGCGGCAGACGATCGACGAGACCGAGCGACGGCGCGAAAAACAGATGAACTACAACCTCTCGCACGGCGTGACGCCACAGGCGGTACACAAGATGAGCAAGTCGACCCTCGGCGAAGGATCGCCGCTGGCGGCCTCTCTGCCGTCGGCCAAGGTGGCGGCCGCAGGGGCTGCGACGGTCGACCGGCCGCTGAACGGAACCGACGCCACAACAAGCGGCTCGACGGGGGTGATCTACGACATGGAGGCTCCGCTCTCGATGGTGGCCGACCCGGTCTTGGAATACATGTCGGCCACCGACCTCGACGGAGCGATCGCCCAGGCGCGCCAGCTGATGGAACAGGCGGCGCGCGAGCTGGATTTCATGGCGGCGGCGCGCTACCGCGACGAAATGTTCGCCCTCCAACAAAAGCAACAGACCCTGCAGGGCGGATCTGCGGAGGGCAAAGTCTCTCCATCCATCCGCACGGGCGTCCGGGAGTCCAAAGCCGGGGTCGGCAAGTCACGCAAACGGACCAAAATACTCTAACGCGTCTACTCTACCCTGTGGATGCGTCCCGAGGGTGCCGCTCGGCACGCGAGGGCTGTTTTTGGGGGGCAAATTTTTCGCCCTGCAGGCCCCCCAGCGATGCGTAGCATCGCCGGCCCACCGCGGGCACGCGGGGCCCGGCCGGCCCGAGGCCAGTCGAAGCCGGTTTGACGGTCGCCCGCCCGCTTTAAGAGGGATTTCATTCGTTTTGCGTGAGCAAAATCGATTGAAATCCCCGCGGGCGACCGCCCCTTCGGGGCTTTTGCTGGGTTTGCGTCGCAAAATGCAGCGAGAAACCCCGCGCGCCACGTCTTAGGAGGAAATACGTTTGAATAATTCACATTATTCAGACAGGATTTTCCAAGGCGCGCGGTCTGAGCCCGTTGTTTCGGGCCGGGCAATCGGGAATTGGTCTGTCTGTTAGGAAATTGCGACCCGTAGGGTCGCGCGAGCCACCGCCACCCCGGGGCCGGGCCCGGAAAATCGTTCACGAAAAAACATAACACACAACCATCATGTCATCGAACAAGCAAAAGACCGTATTGGTAGCCGGCGGAGCCGGTTACATCGGTACGCACACCACCGTAGAACTGATCGAGGCCGGTTATGAGGTCGTCATTGCGGACAACCTCTCGAACGCCGATCTTTCGGCCGTTCGGGGAGTCGAACAGATCGTCGGCCGAAGCGTCCCGTTCGTAGAGGTGGACTGCTGCGACACCGAGGCTTTGCGTAGCCGGGTGTTCGAACGGTATGCCTTCGACTCGGTGATCCACTTCGCCGCTTACAAGGCCGTTGGCGAGTCGGTGGCCGAGCCGTTGAAATACTTCCGCAACAACCTCGACTCGCTGCTCAGCGTCCTGAGCTTGATGCAGGAGTTCGACGTGCACAACCTCGTTTTTTCGTCGTCGGCGACGGTTTATGGGCAGCCGGAGCAGCTCCCGGCAACGGAGCTCACGCCTCGGCAGCGGGCCAATTCGCCCTACGGACTCACCAAACAGATGAGCGAAGATATCATTCAGGATACCGTGGCGGCGATTCCGTTCCTTCGGGCAATCGCGCTGCGGTATTTCAACCCGATCGGCGCACACCCGTCGGCCTTGATCGGCGAGCTGCCCAAGGGGGTGCCGAACAACCTGGTTCCGTTCATCACGCAGACGGCGGCCGGTGTTCGGAAGGAGTTGGCGGTGTTCGGCGACGATTATGACACGCCGGACGGGTCGTGCTTGCGGGACTATATCGACGTGGTGGACCTGGCTCGGGCGCACGTGGTGGCTGTGGGGAGGATGGTCGCGGCGACGGCGGAGAAGAGGGAGGATCGGGAACGGTACGAGATTTTCAACATCGGCACCGGCACGCCGGTTTCGGTGTTGGAACTGGTGCACCGGTTCGAGGAGGTGAACGGCGTTTCGGTACCGCATCGGCTGGCGGAACGGCGCCCGGGAGATGTTGAAAAGATCTGGGCGGCTACGGATAAGGCGAATAATGAGCTGGGGTGGCGTGCGGAACGGAATTTGGGCGATACGCTGCGGGCGGCGTGGGCTTGGGAGAAGCGGGTCAGGGGACTGTAGCGACTTCTTGTGGCCTTTAAATGTACTGTTATTTGAATACTCTGCTTTAGTGACGGGAGGGTACTGTTCTCTTTGTGAACAAAGAGAACCAGAAAAACTTTAGCACGCATCCCGCTGGGATGCTTTGGCCGTGTCAGCCTCGTGCTTTGGGTGGGGACGTTTGGCATCGGCGCGCTAAGGTAATTTACGCATTACGCGCCTCGCCGAACGCCCCACCCACAACCTGAGGATTGCGGAGCCTAAGGCGTAGCGTATGCTAGCTGAAAGTCTTTTGGGTACCTTTTCTTCAGAAAAGGTACGGTTCTATCCGGTTACCAAAGAACGGGTACGCAAATAACAGTACCTTTTAAATACATCGTTAGAAGTAGAGATCCTTCTCCCCGGCGCGGATGCGGTCGAGACGTAGGCGAGTCTGAGCGGCCGACTCCGGTGAGAGTTTCTCCAGCGCCGCACCGATGGCCCTCCATCCCCGGACAGCCACTTCGGGCGACGCATAGTCCACGAGGTACTCCGCCAGCGTCAGAATCGCATTCGGACCGCAAAACCGTTTGATGAACCCCGGCACCGAGAATTCCATGAAATGTTCGCCCGTGCGTCCGCGCCGGTAACAGGCCGTGCAGAACGACGGCAAGTAACCCTCCGCGGTCAGGACACCGACAATCTCGTCCAGCGACCGGGAGTCGTTGATGGCAAACTGCCTCGTTCCGAGCTCGGTCTCGTTCCCGGGTTCCGCCGCAGCCGCATAACTTCCTATTTCCAAGCGCGTTCCGCCGTCGATCTGCGACACCCCGTATCGAATAGCCGCATCCCGAACCTCGGCCGGTTCGCGGGCCGTGAGAATCAGCCCCGTGTAAGGAACCGCCAGCCGCAACACCGCAATGGCATAGATGAAGTCCCGGTCGCTCACCGGCGAAGCGGCCGGCAGCGAAGCCGACGCCTCCTTGATCCTCGGAAACGAGATCGTATGGGGACCGACGCCGAAGCAGGCTTCGAGATGGTTCGTGTGCCGCACCAGCCCCATGACCTCGAACCGCCAATCGTGGAGCCCGAGCAAAGCCCCTAAGCCCACGTCGTCGATACCGGCCTCCATGGCCCGGTCGAGGGCCGTCAGCCGCCAGTCGTAATCCCGTTTGAGGCCTCCGAGGTGGTAATGGGCATAGGCCTCGCGGTGGTAAGTCTCCTGAAAGATCTGATACGTTCCGATCCCCGCCTCGCGAACCGTCCGGAACCCTTCGACCGTCAGCGGCGCAGCGTTGATGTTGACCCGTCGAATCTCGCCCGCCGGCGCCGTCCGCACACCATAGGTGGTCCGCACCGTGTGGGCGATATACTCCGGCGAGTAGTCCGGATGTTCGCCGTAGACCAGGATCAGTCGTTTGTGTCCCGCCCTTTGGAGCGCCTCGACCTCTCTGCGGATCTCGGTGTCGGCGAGCGTCCTGCGCACCGTCTCCGGATTATCGGCCCGGAAGCTGCAGTAGGCACACCGATTGGTACACCGGTTTCCGACGTAGAGCGGCGCGAAAAGCACGATCCGTTCGCCGTAGACCTCCCGTTTGAGCCTCTCGGCGGCCTCCAGGACCCGTCTCCGGTCGTCGTCCGCCGCCCCCAGCAACACCGCCACGTCGCGCAGCGCGAGCCTCTCTCGCCCCATCGCCCGGGCAACGACCGCCTCCACCTCCGAGGCCGAAGCGGCCGCATGCGCCTCCAAGAGCGTCTCGATCTCCTCCGAGTCGATGAAAGGTTCGCCCGCCCGGTCCGGCAGGCTGTAAGTCTGTGGGTGGAAAATCATGGTTCTGCAAAAACGGGAAAAAGCGGAGGCAACGATACCGACCGCTTCGCAAATTTACACTATTTTTGTTCCACTCAGCACAGTTTTCGGAACCACGATGAATACCGCCACGCCTCGCAAAGTCGCCTTTTATACCCTCGGGTGCAAACTCAACTTCTCGGAAACCGCCACCCTGGCCCGACAATTCGAGTCGGGCGGTTTCGTCCGAGCCCGTCGCGGAGAACGGGCCGACATCTGTATCATCAACACCTGTTCGGTCACGGAACACGCCGACAAGAAATGTCGGCACGCGGTACGCCGCGCCGTGCGCGAAAATCCGGGTGCGCTGGTTGCGGCAACGGGCTGTTATGCCCAGCTCCGCCCCGGGGATCTCGCCGCGATTCCGGGCGTCGACCTCGTGATCGGCAACAACGAGAAAGGAGAGCTTTACGACCAGGTGGTACGGCTGCTGGGGCGCGGGGAACGGACCGTCGAGGTGCACACCTGTTCGGCCGAAGAGATCCGGTCGTTTTTCGCGGCCTTTTCGACCGGCGACCGGACCCGCGCTTTTCTGAAGGTACAGGACGGCTGCGACTACCGCTGCGCCTACTGCACGATCCCCGACGCACGGGGTCGCAGTCGGAACATCCCGGTGGCCGAGCTGGTGAGCGAGGCGGAACAGATCGCCGCCCGCGGAGCACGCGAAGTGGTCCTGACGGGGGTGAACATCGGGGATTTCGGTCGGACGACCGGCGAATCGTTCCTCGAGCTGATCCGGGCCCTGGACACTGTCGCCGGGATTGAGCGCTACCGGATCTCCTCCATCGAGCCGAACCTGCTGACGGACAGCGTGATCGACTTTTGCACCGCGTCGACGAAGTTCATGCCCCACTTCCACATCCCGCTCCAGGCGGGGAGCGACCGCATTCTGCATCGGATGCGACGCCGGTATGACACGGCTCGGTTCTCGGAACGGATCGAGCGGGTGCGGTCGGCGATGCCGAACGTTTTTCTGGGAATCGACGTGATCGTGGGATTTCCGGGCGAGACAGAGGCGGATTTCGAGGAGGCATACCGTTTTCTGGCCGACACCATCCGGCCGGCCTACCTGCACATCTTCCCCTACTCGGTGCGTCCGGGCACACCGGCTGCGGAGTTTCCGGACCGTGTCCCGGCGGAGGTAGCGGCCGAGCGGGTGGCACGACTCGGAGAGTTGTCGAACGAGCTGCATGCGGCATTCTGCACCGCCCATGCCGGCGAGGTGCGTCCGGTGCTCTTCGAGTCCACCGTACGGGCCGGGCGCATGACGGGTTTCACGGACAACTACATCCGAGTTTCGGTGCCCTACCGGCGCGAAGCGGTGAACCGGATTCTGCCGGTGGAGTTGGGGTCGCTGGTCGACACCGGCGCAACAACGGCCTCGGGTTATGCCGGCGGAGAAGCCTGCGTCGCCGGCCGAATTTTGGCCGCGCTATGAATTTTGCTTTCTCGACGGGCTTCGCATGAAGCGGCCCGGTTGGATTTGGCTGAGACAACCTCTGCAAAACACCCTGTGGGTGCGGTTCGCGTGCCGAACGGAAGCCTGGGGCCGAGCCGCACGCGGTGAGCAAAGAGCCTGACGGCAAGATGCAAAGCATCGCAACTTACTTGCCCGAGGCTCGGCAATGAGCACTGAAGCCCCGATCTCCCCCATGACGGCCGACGCCACCCCCCGGCGGAAGGCCGCAACGTTCGCTTCGCTCACTTCCGACCTCCGCTGGCGTCGGCCGGTGCCGCTCGACTCTCGAAAGTTCCAGCGAGTCGTCGCCAGCGGGAAAGAGCTACGAGCCCCGTCGAGTAGCTCGCGCCGCGTAGGGTGGCGGTGGCTC
>CAJTNK010000038.1 GCA_910577885.1 uncultured Rikenella sp. | reverse complement strand
GTTTTTTTGGTTCTTTTTGTTCACAAAAAGAACAGTTCCGTACAGTAGCCAATGAACGGTTTGCAAACTACACGGAAAGCAAAACGAGAGAAGAGATGGCAATAAACCGGGAGGTTTTTAGTATCTTTACCTTATCTATAATAAGGAAGGGGAGGTTATGGAACATTACGAGTCTCATCATAAGGAGGTTTTCGGCGAGAGTGCGTTGGAGGTGGCCGGGGGGATCGAACAGCCGCCGGTGGTCAATCCGCACTACCGGCGGGTGCGACGCCAGCGACTCTCGGCCGAGGAGTATGTGAGCGGGATACGGGCCGGGAATATTACGGTGTTGAGTCAGGCCATTACGCTGACCGAGAGCCTGTTGCCGGAGCACCATGCGTTGGCGCAGGAGATTATCGAACGGTGCCTGCCGTACGCGGGCCGATCGGTGCGGATTGGGATTACGGGGGTTCCGGGGGCCGGAAAGTCGACCTTCATCGAGGCAATGGGCGGCAAGGTGACCGGACTGGGCCATCGGTTGGCGGTGCTGGCCATCGACCCCAGCTCGGAACGGACCAAAGGGTCGGTGCTGGGCGACAAGACGAGGATGGAGACCTTGGTGCACAATCCGGCGGCGTTCATTCGTCCTTCGCCTTCGGCGGGCTCGCTGGGGGGCGTGGCACGGAAGACCCGGGAGAGCGTCATCCTGTGCGAGGCGGCGGGGTTCGACGTGATCTTTATCGAGACCGTCGGCGTCGGTCAGTCCGAGACGGCGGTCCATTCGATGGTGGACCTGTTTCTGTTGATCCAGATTTCGGGGGCGGGCGACGAGTTGCAGGGGATCAAACGCGGGATCATGGAGATGGCCGACATGGTGGCGATCAACAAGGCGGACGGCGACAACCGGCAACGCGCGGAACTGACCCGTCGGCAGTTTTTGAATGCCCTGTCGCTCTTTCCGATGCCGGAGTCGGAGTGGAAGCCGAGGGTTTATACCACTTCGTCGACCGAAGGGACAGGGTTAACGGAGCTTTGGGGCGGGATCGAGGATTACCTGAAGTTTACCCGCGCGAACGGCTATTTCGACCGCAACCGCAGCCGACAGGCCAAGTATTGGATGTACGAGACGATCGATTCGGAACTTCGCGACGGTTTCTACAAGTCGCCGATCGTGGAGCCGCTGTTGGCGGAGTACGAACGGCGGGTGTTGGACAACCGGGTCAGTTCGTTCGCTGCGGCGCACGAGCTGCTGGCCAGATACTATGCCGGGGGGAAAGAAGAGTAGTTTCCTCCGCCCACCTCACCACACACAAAAAAGCGACCGGAAGATTACCATTCTCCGGTCGCGTTCCTATTTGTCGCGTTCTGCTGTTACAACAAGCCACCCCGCCGATCACAAATCCTCCGCCGCAGAAGTTTCCATTCCTCCCGTCCCCACATCCATCGGCGACATCGCCTCGTTCATGAATTCCATGTCGATCTCCCCCTGCCCCGTATTGATGAAGCCGTAGATCATAATGGCAATCACCACCAACGCCGCTATAATCGCCACCACCAGCCATACATCGGTTTTCGTCTTTGGCGGTCTGCGTCGCGGCGCTCCCGGCCGCCGATGCGGTTGCCCCGGCTTACCCGCCGGATGCTGCCCCTGAGGCCGCTGCTGCTGCGGTTGCATCGGATGCGGAGGCCGCTGCTGCGGTTGCATCGGATGCGGTTGAGATTGTCCGCCCCCCATAGGTCCCTGAGGCCGCGGCGGCAACTGTCCCCCTCCCATCATCCCCTGTTGCTGCTGTCCCTGAGGCCGTTGCGGCTGTTGCATCGGCTGCGAAGGCCGCTGCTGAGGCTGCATCGGTTGCTGCGGCTGCTGAAGCTGCCCGCCCCCCATAGGTCCCTGCGGCCTTTGCTGCGGTTGCGGACGTCCGAAAGGCTGCTGCGGCTGCTGAACCCGTCCGAAACCCGCCATCGGCTGTTGTTGCGGATGCCCGAGCGGCGGCACCGGAGGCATCGGCGGAGGAGGAACCGGCGGCACCGACATCTGAGGTGCCTGTCCCTGCATCTGTATGGTTTGCGGTCGAGTCATCGCCGGCTGCTGCGACGGTATCTGTTGTTGGATCTGTTGCACCAGCGGCTGAGGCTGCGGCGCCATCGGCTGCTGTTGAAGTTGAGGCTGTTGTTGCGGCTGCGGCATGACCGGCTGGACCACCGGCGTCGGCTGCGGCACAACCGACGGTTGCTGCGGTTGTTGCACTTGTTGTTGCATTTCCGCCTCTGCCGCCGCGGCAGCCGGTTGTGCCGCCGCCGGAAATTCGCCTTCGCGCAGCGTAATCGCCCCGTTGGCATCGGCCATCAACATCCCGATCCCTTCGATATAGTACTTCCCGGACGAAGCCAGCGACTGTCTCAGGTAAATGACAAACTCGGCGACCATGGCCCGCGCATCTTCGGTCTCGACCCCGTATTCCCGCACGATGGCATTCGTAACGACCCCGTCGTCCTTCCGCAGGAACGGACTGAATACCAGCGCTTCGCCCTCCGGCGTCTCCTTTTTGAGGAAAGCCCCGAAGTCCGGAATCACCACGCGCCGGTGCCGTACGATGAGTTGTTTCAAGAGGTTGTTATCCATGGACAGTAAGCTCTATTTGGCTCCAAGATTACGAAAAAAAAATCAAACCGCCAATTTTCGGCCCCAAATTGGGCCTCGGACCGCGATACAGGGCGTCTGGCGCAGGGCGAAAAAGTCGGTCGAAGCCTTTCCGAGAGAGAAAAACCGCCACTCCCGATTCCGAAACCCCACCGCCGCTTCGATCCAAAAGAGCATCCAAAGAGCGTGCCACAGAGCGAAATTGGCACAAAGAAAAAAATAGAGCGTCCGGAAAATCAGGTCGAAGTTTGTCCGAATCGCGTAAAATCCCTTTCCCGCTTCCCCCCTCGAAACGAGGCATTCGGGCCCGAGACAGACCTCCCCTATAATATATACGTACAGATCGCCCTCGGTAGTATCCGTTCCACGAAACGGAGTACGCCAAAGACGCTTCGGCGCAAAAACCGCGCCTTATTTTTAATCGTTCGATTAAATGCAAATAGCGTTACAAATGTATGCAATGAAAACGAAAGCGCCAAATAAAAATTGTGTTAAGTCACCTCGGGTCAAGAGAATATCGGGTCTTCGGGATATGTCAAAAAGTCGTTTCCGAAGCGCCTCCGGACGGATGTCCGAATGTGTTATTTAATCGAACGGTTAAAAGTAAGGGGCGTGCTTTAAAGTCATTGGTTCACAATAATATACAAGAAGGAGCAGACAGATATGGCAAAGCTGAACCGTTTTTTGCTAATCGGGTTTTTGTTTTTGACAGTTGCGGGCTGCCAGCGGCGTTCGCTGATGGACGGAGACCCGTCCGGAGGAAGTTGCGAGGTGCACTTTTCGGCCGGCAGTCTGGACATCGTCGCCGACGGAACGGCCACCAAAGCCCCCGGAGACAAAGTCGCCCTGACGCCGGGCAGTACGGTGCGTGTGGTGGCCTACCGACGCACGGTCGCCGGACAAGCCGCACCCGACCTCACGCAGGACAAATGGATCGCCACGGCCACCTATAAGGTGCAGAGCAACGGCACGACCCTCGTGGCGTGCGCCGTGCTGGACGACGGCACGGAAGACCCGGTCGGACAGGCCGCGGGCATGGAGCTGAGCAACGGGACGTACGACTTTTATGCCTACTCCGCGGCACGGAAACTCGAAGCCGACAACCGGACGGTGAAAGGGGTCGGCCACGGAGAGGATTTCCTGGGGGTCTATCTCGGGAACCGGACCATCAGCCGCTCGGCATCGACCGTCCAGCTGGACTTCGAACACGAGTGTACGAAGCTCACCTTCTCGGTCGTCGAGGCCGACGGGATGAGCTGCGACGACCTGGCGGTGTCGAAAGTGGCGCTGAAGCGGCTGGCCACGGCGCCGGCCGCCGACTACACGATCGGCGGCGACCTCGCCCCGACCGTCGGCACCGACGCTTCGACGGGCGAGATTACGTCGTTCAGCTACATCGACCCGCAGGACAAGGGGGCCGGTTCGATCGGCTCGAAAATCTTCCTGCCGAAGAGCCTCGGGACCATCCCGGCCGAATTCACCCTCACCGTCAACTCGGTGGCTTACCTCCTGAAGGCCGAGCTGCCGGCCATTGCCCTCGAAAAGGGAAACAACTACCTCTTCACGGCGCGGGTCAAACCCGGGAGCGTGGACCTCATCCTGAACGTCCTCTCGTGGGACGATGTCCGGCTGTCGCTGCCGAACTTCGGCGGCGACAACAGCTCGATCGCCATCGGCAGTTGGGGCAATATCGACTGGACCGGAGGCGTTGGTGGTAATACGGACGTGAGTCAGGTGCCGCTCGAGGTGGGCAGCTGGACGCCGGTGGTACAGAGCCTCGAGTTCCTCGGCTCGAATGCCGGCGGATCGGTGAGCGGCTGGGACGGCGACATCGACGGTTCGCCGGAGTTCGAGGAGGGCGACAACGGAGCGGGGAATGTCGAAGGCTGGCACCCGGTCGATCCGGGCGAACAGGGCGTAGGCCAATAACCCCTTTCCCCCTCAAAAAAACGACCCGACTCGAACCCGAAGAGTCCTACGAAATAACACAAAAAGGCAAAATAAAGAAATAAATAACAGCAAACATGAAGAGATTAATGATTTTAGCGGTTGTTCTGGCCGGGGCCGGGACAATGTCGTGCAACCGATCGGATCTTCAGACGCCGACCCCCGGCACGCCGGGCGATCTGCGTGTAGAGGTCGCTTTGAGCCCCGAGGCGTTGAGCAGCCTGGGGAACGGCTTCACGCCGGCCGGCAGCAAAGGCGCCGGAGCGACCGAGGGATTGGTGGTGACCTTCGGCGGCGAAGAGACCTCGCCGGCGACCAAGTCGACCTCCGAGCTCACCACGGCCGAGGATGCGAAGATCCACAACCTGTGGGCCATCCAGTTCAAGGCCGACGGAACGCTGCTCGGCAAGCCCTTCTACACGACCGACATTCCGGCGGCCGGTGCGGGGAGCACGGGGGTCGATGCCACGTACAGCCTGGCGGTGAACCTGACCTCGAATACCGATGCCAACGGGAAGGTATATTTCATTGCCAACACCAACTCGCCGAACACCTTCAACGAAACGAACGCCGCTTCGGAGACGAAGTTGAAGGAGGTGGTGAAGAACATCGGCACGGAGCTGAAACCGACTGCGGCGGGGGGTATCCCGATGCTGGGGGTCTACACCGGCGCGGTGCAGTCGAGCGGGACGCTGCCGGCGATCCCGATGAAACGGCTGGCGGCCAAGGTGACCCTCAAATACAAGGTCGACCCGGCCTTTGCGGGCTTCACGGTGACGGGCGTGCAGCTGAAAAACGCGGCGGCAAACATCGCTTTCGGGGCCGAACCGACCGGTATTTTCCCGGCCAAGGCCACGGGGAGCCACGTCGACTACCCGGCTGAGGACTTGACCCAGGCTACGACGGACGGCGATTATAAGAAGTTCGTATGGTACGTACCGGAAAACCACCGGGACGTGCTCTCGAGCGTTGTGGACCCGGGCGACCGCGTGTTGGGCGCCACGGACGGCAACGCGACCTACCTGGAGATCAAGGGGACGCTGGTGACCGCCAAGCAGACCCGGCGGGTGACCTACCACATCCTGTTGGGCGACCCGGCCACCAATCCGGGCGATTTCAACGTGCGGCGGAACACCTCCTATGTCGTGGAGGCGGACATCAACGGCGCCAATGCCGGCGACAACCGGATCACGGTCGAGTCGTTCGACATGAGCAACAGTGCGATGGTGTGGCCGGGGTCGACTTCCGCGTCGGTGACGTTCGACGTGCGGAAGTGCCTGGCTAACACGTTCACCACCGAGCAGCAGCTCACCACGATGCTGAACAGCGGGGCTTGGCGTGTGGAGGTTCTGTGGCAGGACGTAGCCAAGAGTCAGTATGATGCGGGGGTGAACGAGTACGTGACGATCACCTACAACGAGCCGGGGATGACGAACGACAAGAAGCTGGGTCTGTTCACCGTGACGCCGAACAGCAAGACGGCCGGGAATGCCGTAGTGGCGTTGTACGACAATGCCAACTCGGGGGGTAGGATTCTGTGGAGCTGGCACATTTGGGTGACGGATTATTTGCCGGACGGCAGCAAGAATTACAATTTGGGGATCAACTCGAAAGCCTCGGTTGCGGGCGGCGAGGTGCACACCTATGGCGAAAAGTATAAACAAGCATCGGACAAAATGGGCGGTGGTCCGCTGCGGGTGATGATGGACCGTAACCTGGGTGCGACCGGGGTACTCTATGATCTTCCGACTACGAAAGCACAGAACTACCCGACCTACGGGCTCTTCTACCAATGGGGACGGAAAGACCCGTTTCCGAAAGCATCCGATGAGGCAGGGGATAAGGACACTGAAACTCAAGAGTATACTCAATTAACCTACCGGGCAGACGGGACGACGGTTACCGATTATCCGACATTGACGCAAGGTCCGGTAACTTTGGCTGAGGCAATGCGGAACCCGCAGACATTTTACTATGACGAGCAGGATTCGGAGTATACTGATTGGACTACTGAGCGGAGCGATGCTTTGTGGGGCGATGGCGCAGTGAAGAGTCCGTACGACCCCTGTCCGAAAGGGTGGCGGCTCGCACCTGGTGAAGCTTGGGATGACTTTGGAGATGTATGGAAAACGGGGAATTATGTGGATGCTGGTTTCTATAAGAATAGTACTTGGACAAAACAAGATGTAGATCTGGGCGGTGCCGTATATTACGGAGGTACTGCAGGAGCCGTAAAGGCTTTTTATCCGGTTCCGGGCAACCGAGTCTACTTTCACGGTGCGTTTTGGGGCGTTGGCTACGTCGGGTACGCTTGGTCGTCTTCTGCTGTAAATGGAAGGGGTGACGAACTTTGCTTCAACTATAACAAGATTTACCGGCATAACTACTCTGAGCGTGCGTACGGTTGTCAGGCTCGTTGCATCCAGGAGTAGGTAGCGAGGCGGTATTGTTCGGCCCATCGGGCTTTGACCGCGCGGGATTTCTCTGCAGCCGTCGCCCGCCGGGAATTTCGTCGCGATTGACAAGGTAAATCGCGCGTAATTCCCCTTGTTAGGCGGACGGGCGACGGTCGAGCCGGAACTGCCCTTACGCCGGGCGGGCGGTGCCTCCCGGCACTCGGGGGCGATGCTACGCATCGCATGATCGTACGCCGCAAACCCAATACACGCTCCACGGAGCGAACGAGATAAAAATACAACAGTAACATGAAGAGAATAAAGATATTAGCGATTGCAACAGCGGCCGGGCTCGGACTGGCCGCCTGCAACCGGTCGGATCTTCAGACGCCGGCGCCCGGAAAGCCCAACGACCTCACGGTAGAGGTCTCGTTGGCTACCGAGCCGTTGAACCTGACCGGGAAAGGGAGTTTTGCCCCGGCCGCATCGATCAAAGCCGCGCGGGAGGCTGAGAAGTCGGGCGTGGTCGTACGCTACGGCGAGGAAGAATCGGCCGACACCAAGTCGACCAACGAATTGGCTCCGGCCGACGACGCCAAGGTGCACAACCTGTGGGCCATTCAGTTCCGCGCCGACGGGACGCTGCTCGGTGAACCGTTCTACACAACGGACATTCCGGAACCCGGAACCGGTGGTGCGGGGGTCGACGCCACCTACAACCTGGCGGTACAGTTGACCTCGAACAGCGAACCCAGCGGCAAGGTCTACTTCATCGCCAACACCAACTCGCCCAACACCTTCAACACCACCAACGCAGCGACCGAAACGTTGCTCAAGGACGTGGTGAAGAACATCGGGTCTGAGTTGAAGCCGTCGTCCACCGGCGGAATTCCGATGCTGGGCGTTTACACCGGCAAGGTGGAGTCGAGCGGAACGCTGACCACCGTATCGATGAAACGGCTTTTGGCCAAAGTCGTGTTGAAATACAAAATCAACCCGGCGTTTCAGAACTTCGAAGTCACGGGCGTCCGGATGCGGAACGTAGCCGAAAACATTCACTTCGGTCCGGAACCGACCGGTATTTTCCCGGCCAAAGCGGCCGGTAGCCACATCGACTACCCGGCCGAAGACCTGACACAAGCCACAACGGACGGCGATTACAAGAAATTCGTCTGGTACGTGCCGGAGAACCTGCGGGGGGTAGCCTCGGGGGTGAGTGCGGTCAAAGACCGTAATTTGAGCAAGACCGACGGAAAGGCGACCTACATCGAGTTGACGGGAGCCGTCACGAAGAGCGCGACGCGACCGCAAAAGGCGATCTATCGTTTCCTGTTGGGCGATCCGGCCACCAATCCGGGCGACTTCAACGTACGGCGCAACAACGTCTACACCCTGTCGGTGGACATTCAGGGGATCAACACGGCCGACAGCCGGGTCGAAGTCGAGACGTTCGACATGAACAACAGCGCGATGGTTCAACCGAAGACAGGCAGTGTGACGTTCGACATCCGGAAGTGCCTCTCGAACGGTTTTACGAACGAGTCTCAGCTCAACACGATGTTGAGCAGCGGAGCTTGGCGTGTCGCAGTATTGTGGCAAGATGTAGCAGAAAACAACTACGTAACTATTAACTACAACCTGCCGGGCAAAGCGGACGACAAATCGTTGGGAATCTTTTCCGTGAAGTCGAACAACGGGACGTCGGGGAATGTGGTGGTGGCACTGTACAACAACGCGACCTCGGGGGGGACGATCCTTTGGAGCTGGCACGTTTGGGTGACGACTTACCAGCCGGACGGTAGTCAATCTTATAACTTGGGGATCAACTCCAAACTCGCCGTTCCGGGCGGAGAGGTACACACCTACGGCCCGCAGTACCAGACGGCCGCCAACGGCATCAAGCCCCAGCGGAGCGACCTGCGCGTGATCATGGACCGAAACCTCGGAGCGACGGGAACGCTCTACTCCCTCTCCACCACAAACGCGCAGAACTACCCCACTTACGGACTCTTTTACCAGTGGGGCCGCAAGGACCCATTTCCGAAAGCGGCTGCGGGGATCGAGGGAAATCAAGTGCCATCACAAACAACCTACCAGGCAAACGGGTCGACGGTGACCAATTTCCCGCAATTGGTTTCGGGGCCGACAACTATGGATGTTACGATCCAAAATCCGAGCACATATTATTACTCACCTGCATCAGGAACACGAGATTGGAATTCATCACCGGACGAAACTTTGTGGGGCGACGGTACGACCAAAAGCGTGTATGATCCTTGTCCGGAAGGGTGGCGAATCCCACCGTCTCAGACTTGGAGCGATTTTAATGAAACAACCTCCATTAAAAATAGCGATTGGACGTCAAAAGTCAATTTAGCCCTTGGGGGCCGTTTATATACAGCCGGATCCGTTAAGGCATTTTTCCCTACTTCAGGTCATCGTACCGGTTTATCCGGAGAATTCTATGAATTAGGGCAAGGCGGTTGTATTACAACAACGACTCCCGACGGAAAACCTACTAGGTATAGCGCTTTCTTTACGTTCAACGTAAATGAAGGTGCCAGGATCGGTCATTATTATAGGTCATATGGATATCCGGTGCGCTGCATACAGGAATAACAAATAAGTAGAACTTCAAAAAGGGGTGGGCCGAGGGCTGTTGGTGCTGGCCGGAAACGAGACGTGGATTTTTTGCCTGTGCTATTCCATTGACTGAACCGGTGGGCCGAAGGACTTCAGCCTGTACGCCGCTCCTTTTTTGCCAAACATCCGCGGGCGACCGATCTATAGTATTAGATCGGTCGCCCGCGGATGTTCTTGTAGCCGGTCGAGCCGGCTCGGAGGGTTAATAAAAGAAGTGTCGCCAGGTGCGTTGAAGTCCTTCGGTCGGTCGAATTAGAGGATGGAATAGCACAGGCAAAAAATCCAGGTCTTATTTTCAACAGACACCAACAACAGACTCCGAGACGCTTCTTTTTGACGCATGTCGGCCCGTAAGGGCAGCAAAAAAGCGTCTGAACCTACCGAAAGGTTCAGACGCTTTTCGTATAAAGGGGCCTCCGGGAGACGCCGAAGCCCTTCGGTCAGTCGGCCAAGTCGCTGGAACAGCACAGGCAAAATCCCCGAGTCTCGTTTTCCGACCAACGCCAACGGCAACTCTCCCAAAGCCCCTTTTATAAGAACTACTTACTCCTGGATGCAACGCAACGGGTGACCATGCGCACGAGCACTACTGCCATTCGGGTAGACCCCGGGAGCATAGTAGCTTATGTCGTAGCTCCATTTGTTCCTCGAATCTGCAGTTGACGACCAGCTGGCCCCGTTGCTGGCGACGGACCAATACACACCGGTAGTAGAAGCACGGTAACCCGGAACCGGATAAAAAGCTTTTACGGATTCCGCAGAACCGCCGTAATACACACCGCCAGCTATGTCCATATTAACCCCTGTTACCCAAGTACTATTCTTATAGAAACCAGCATCTACATAGCTCCCTGACTTCCAAGTATCCCCAAAGTCATCCCATGTGCCATTAGGCGCGACACGCCACCCTTTCGGACAAGGATCATATGCGCTCTTTACAGCCCCATCGCCCCACAAGGCATTATTCTGCGAAGAAAGCCAGTCTTGCTCGTCATCCTTATTGAAGTAAAAAATTTGCGGATTCTGAACTGCCGTAGATAGAGATACCGGACCTTTTATCAATTTCGGATAATTGGTAACCGTCGTCCCGTCTACCTGGTAAGTCGGCTGAGTGGCAACATTAGTTCCCTGGGTTGCCGCTTTCGGGAACGGGTCCTTCCGTCCCCATTGATAATGAAACCCATAGGTCGGGTAGTTCTGTGCTTTCGTAGTCGGAAGATCATAGAGCACCCCTGTGGCACCTAAATTCCGGTCCATGATCACGCGCAGGTCGCTCCGCTGGGGCTTGATGCCGTTGGCGGCCGTCTGATACTGAGCTCCGTAGGTGTGTACCTCTCCGCCCGGAACGGCGAGTTTGGAGTTGATCCCCAAGTTATAAGATTAAGGAAAAAACACCCTCACCGGATCGGAGCCAGTCGCCCCCGCATGTACCGCCAGCGGTGGTCGCAGAAATACATCCCGCCCTCGTAAGCGCCCGTCAGTAGACCGAAAAAACGGGTGCCGGATGTGCGTTTGGCCCGCCCGATCGCCTCGCGCGCGGCAGCGGACAACGGTTCCAGCTCGAAGTCCGAGATCGTCAGCACGTCCGCCCGGGCGTAGGCCTCCCGTCCGAGCAGGTCGGACGCCAGAAACTCCAGCGCCTCGCTCAGGTCCGAACCCCCGGAGAAAGAGTGCTGCAAGAACTGTTCGACCGCCAGACGGCGGTGTCGAATGTCGGTCAGTTCGAGCGTCCGAATGGCGTTCGAGAACGAAATCACGTAAACCGATCGCCCCTTTTTCTGAGCCAAGGTGGCGACGGCGAGTGTCAGCGTCTTGGCAATCAGCTCCGACTCGCCCGCCATCGAACCGCTCGTGTCGAGACACACGACGATGGGCCCCTGGCGATCGCGTGCGGCATCGACCGGCAAGGCGATGGGCCGGACCGAGAAGGTTTGCAGCTCGCGCCGGAGATACCGGCGATAGAAAATCGACTCCGTGTCCGCCCCCCCGAGCAGAGCGAGCTCGACGGGCAACAAGGCGTTCAGGTTATCGGAGCTCTCGACGCCGATGATGTCGCACGGGGCGGCGGGCAGAAATTCCGCCCGCCCGGCGGCTTTTCCCCGGTCGTCGCGGCCGACCAGCTCGGCCAGCCGACGGATCGACGACGGAACGGCGGCCGAAAACCGCTCCAGACGATGCTGAAAAAACCGCGCCTCGGCCTCCGCCTCCGGTTCCTCTGCGGAACGGAGGACCTGCCTCTGCGCCTCGTCTTCCTCGTCCTCCCCGGCCAGCAACCCCCGAAGAGCCGTGCCGCAACCGTCGGGCAGCCACCCTTCCGCCGCTCCCTCACCGCCGCCGAGGCTACCCTCGCGGAGCCGCCGGCCGAAGGTCCGAAAAAAGGCGTCGCACGCCGGACGAATCCGGCTGCGGAGCCTCGCATAGGTCTCCCGGTCAGAACACGCGGCAAACTCCTCGGGCATCGCCTCGGCAAATTCGCCCAACAGCCGACCGGCCTGTAACACCCGCTCCCAGCGGGGCCCGATTTGGGTCAGGAAACGACCGTCGGACATGATTTCGTTGAGCGTCTGTGCAATGGCGTCCTGCTCCGAGAGGTCGGGCAAGCAGGCCTCGACCCCCTCCTCCCGGTCGTAGAGGCTCACCACCAAAGGCAGCATACGGGCTATATAACGGTTGTAATCCATGGCCGATCTCCCCTACTCTCTTCCCGCCCCCTACACGGAGAGTTTGGCTACCAGCTCCTCGGTCCTCCGTTTCATGAGCCGGTACACGGCCTCAAGGTCGTACGAGGCATAGGGCCGCAGAAAAAGATGAGCCTCCACCGCCCGCCGCAGCTCCTCGCGCCGCTCCCGCATCCGCCCGATCGCCCGAGCCGCATAGTCCTGGAGCGAAAACTCGGCGTCGTGCCCCTCCAGCGGATAGCGCATGCCGTTGATGCAGATTTCGGCCTCCGTTCCGCCCCGTTGGAGGCGCAGCTCGGCCGGTTCTTCGGAGCGGATGATGGTCGAGTCGGCCGCGAAACGCCCCCAGCTTGCCTCCGCGGTCAACGCCTCGTAGTCCGCGATGGCGATCCGCAGCCGTTCGCCGTCGCACAAGATGATATAATGCCGCCCGTCGGTCGACCGCGGCCGAGGCCTCATCCGCCTTCCGGCCACGAGCTGCTCGCGGAACGAGTCGTTCATCGTCAACAGGCCATGGAGGTCGCTGTAAACCGCCTCGCCCAGCACGTCGCACACCAACCGGTCCACCGCCTCGCACTGTCCGTCGTGTTCCCAGAGCGTGTCGCAGAGCAAGAGGCAGTCCTCCGGCTCGACCCGCCGCCGACCGTTCAGAAAAGCTGCGCCGCGCAGCAGCCCAACGATCTTGCGCCACCGGCGATCGGAGACATACGGCACACGAGGCTCGTCGCTCTCCGCAGAGTCGAGACTCCTCTGCCGGTCGATCCGCTCGCGGACGGTGCAGAGCAGGTCGACCACCCGTGGCGGCACCTCGATCTCCCGAATCTCCGCCGCATAGCGTTCATACTCGGCCGGGGTCACCTGCCACGCCCGGGGCACCTCGGCCCCTTCGGCCTCGGTGCCGACGATCATCCGACCGAAAGCCTCTCGCCCGGCGATCGGGCGCACCACCAGGCGAACCAAAAACCGGTCCCACAGCGCCTCCAACCCTTCGCCCCGGGCCGGAAGCTCGTTGGAGGCCGCCACGATTCCTTTCAACGGCAACCGCATCTCGCGGTTCCCGTTGAGGAAGATTTTCTCGTTCAAAACGGTCAACAGGGCATTCTGGATCGCCGGACCGGCTTTCCAGATCTCGTCCAGGAATACCACCTCGGCCGAAGGCAAGTAGCCGGTCGTGATGCGTTCGTACGTATCCCGGTCCTTGAGTTTGGTGATCGAGACGGGGCCGAAAATCTCGTCCGGGGTGCTGAAACGGCTCATCAGGTACTCGAACGCCGAGGCGTCCCGGAAGGCCAGTTTCAACCGCCGGGCCACCATACTCTTCCCGACACCGGGCGCCCCCAGCAGGAACAGACTCTCGCCGGTCATGGCGCACAAAAGGCCGAGGGCGATGACCCGCTCCCGTTCATAGGCGCCGCGGGTCATCGCCCGAACCAGTTTCCGGATCCGATCCCGGACCGCCGGTGCGGTCGACCGGGTTTCGATCGACGTTTCGTTCATCGCTGACAGTGCGGCGTCGACCCGCCCCCTCAGGTCGAGACCCGCCACTCATAAATAGCTCTGTTAATAATGATAGTAGTACCTCCGCTCCCGCCTCCGATCGCCCTGACGGGAGGTGAAGAAGTTGATGCCCAGCGAGACGCTCGTCCCCCGCGCACGGGCCAGCGAGAAAGCCGGAATCACGTTATCCGCCGCCAGGTAGAGCTGGAACTTGCCGGCGTTCATCGCCACGCCGAGCCCCACGTTGAGCGGATTGTTCGATTTGCAGGTGTAGTTGGCCATCAGCTGCCACGTCCCGGTGAGCGTCCGGTAGGTATAACCCGCCGAAATCGCATAGTGCAATTTCCCGTGGTACGGCACCAGGCCGACGAACGACACATTGACGTGGTGCCGCATGTACGGCCCCAGCGCATAATCCGCCGCCGCATGGAACGTGGCGGGAAGCATCTGCGTAAACCCGCCGGCCGTGGTATCGGCCCGGAGGGTCCGCGAGAGCTCGGTGTAGGCCGAGTCGAGCACATGGCCGAGCGACGTGGTCCCGTCGATCAGCCCGCTGAGCCCGTCCACCCCGTAAAACTCGAAACTCTTTCCGCCGCTGTGGGTCCGGATCACGGACGAGTTCCGGGCGTTCCAAAACACCGCCCCCAAATCAGCCACCCCGAACGAGACGTTCCACCGCTGGTTCTCCGACCGATAAGCGGCCCCCAGATCCACCGCCACCCCGGGATTGCTCCCGATGTTGCGCAACAGGTCGTCGAACAGCCCCCCGCCGTCCCGACCCGCAAAATCGATATTTCCGCCCCGAAGCGTATAGTCGCCGGAGACCATATACCGGTCATACTCCTTCCGCACCCGGACATCCATGCCCGTGCTCTGCACCGCGGCCAATCCGTTCAGGTACTTGACCCGGCCGCCGACCCGCCACCGTTCGTCCAGGTCGCGCGCGTAGCTCACCCCCAGCTCCGCCCACCCCAGCACGTTGGGTGTCATACTCCAGTCGAAAGTCCGGTACTCGTCGATCGGGTTGTCGAGGATCATCCCGAAGAGCCCCTCGGGCAGCGACGTCCCGACATGTACGCGGGTCCGCAGCGAAACCCCCATGTAATCCCTCTCGCCGACGAAAAAGCCGAGGTTCACCAAATCCAGGTTCAGCCGCATCATCAGGAGGTCCCGCCCCTCGGTGGTCCGGAGCAGCCCCCGTGTATCGAGGTATTTCACCCCCTGTTCATCGGTCCGGATCACGTCGCGGTAGCTGAAACTGCTCTCCGCACCGACCGAGAAGCTCCCGAAAATCGGCATCGACACAAATCCGCGCGAAGGCCTCAACGCCGGATTCAGACCCATCGACTGCGGCAGCTCCCGGGTGGTGAGCGTAAAATGGTCCTGCGCCGAGCCCCGCCCCAAACCTGCCGCAACAACCAGCACCAAGCACAAAACGCTTCGAATTACACGTACTCTGTATCGTTTCTTCATTCTCATATCTTTCTTGATTTCCCCGCCTCTCCCCCCCGACACCCCGCCATCAACCCTGCTGCACCTCTTCGTCCTGAATCCCCAACTCCTTGATCTTCCGGTACAAGGTCCGTTCGGAGATGAACAGCTCCCGGGCCGCCTCCTTGCGTTTGCCGTGGTTCCGCCGCAAAGCCTGCAAGACAGACTCCCGCTGCGCCTCCTCCTTGGTCTGCGGGGTACGCACAGCCTCGGCCGGTATCGCCGTAGCCTCGTCGCCCACGACTTCCGCTTCGGCCTCGGCCGCCAGGTCGAGATACCCGTCCCTCGGGCTCAACGGCGCCGGAAGCAGCGACGATCCGGAATAACCCACCGGAGCCGAAGTCCCGCCGTGATGTTGAGCAGCGGCCAGCTCAGCCACCATCGCCTTGAGCTCCGACACCTCGCCGCGCAGATCGAACAGCAGCTTATACAAAATATCCCGCTCCGTGGTATTGGCAAACTCCCCGCCTCCCGCCGTCCCTACCGGCACGAGTTGCCCTCCTCCAACCAGGCCACCACCCCCCGCCGCATAATCCGGCAGGTAGCACATGAGGGTATCGGCGTCGATCTCTCGCTGCTCTTCGACGGCCGAGATCTGCTCGGCCACGTTCTTGAGCTGCCGCACGTTCCCCGGCCAGCCGTAATGCTCGAGCATCCGCCGCGCATCGGCGGTCAGTCCGATCGGCGGCATGTGGTACTGCGTGGCGATATCCGTAGCGAACTTTCGGAAAAGCAGGTGGATATCGGCCTTCCGATCCCTGAGCGGCGGCACGGTAATGGGCACCGTATTGAGCCGATAGTACAAGTCCTCGCGGAACCGGCCCGCCTCGACCGCCAACCGCAGGTTCACGTTCGTGGCCGCCACGACCCGCACATTGGTTTTCTGGGCCTTCGACGACCCGACGCGGATGAATTCGCCGCTCTGTAACACGCGCAGGAGTCTCACCTGCGTCGTCAGAGGCAGTTCGCCCACCTCGTCCAAAAAGATGGTCCCTCCGTCGGCCACCTCGAAGTACCCTTTCCGGCTATCGGTCGCCCCGGTAAACGATCCGCGCTCGTGGCCGAAGAGTTCGCTGTCGATGGTCCCTTCGGGAATCGCGCCGCAGTTCACGGCGATATAATTTCCGTGTTTTCGCGCACTGTAGGCGTGTATGATCTGGGGGAAAAACTCTTTCCCCACGCCGCTCTCTCCGGTGATGAGCACCGTGAGGTCGGTCGGCGCCACGCGCAAAGCCACCTCCAACGCCCGGTTGAGCGCGGGTGTATTTCCGATGATCCCGAATCGCTGTTTTACGCTTTGCAGTTCCATAGTCGTTCCTCTGACAAAGATACGCTTTTTCGGGAGAATGGTCGTTCCGGGTCGTATTTTGGGTGGCGGGTCAGGGTGGGGTGTCGGACAGGGCGCTTTGGCGGATGCCGCTGGATGTTTTCGTTGGCCATCCGGCGAAGAAAACCCCAGCTTTCGAGTGCCGAGCGGCACCGGCCCCGGGCTTCCGCGCTTATCAGTACGGTACGTTGTATAGCATCGGCGACTACGGATACAGCTGGTCGTCGCTCGTATCAGAAGGCAATGCCTACCATTTGGGCTTCGGCGCCGACTGGCTCCTTCCGCAGGGTAACCTCAGCCGTGCGTACGGCTTTCAGTTGCGTTGCCTCCAGGAAGAGAGAGAGCCGCCCGGCCCCGGGGTGCCGCGATGCCGGTAACGGTGCATTGTGGTACGTCGGTCGTTTCGGATACGGCTGGGCAACGTCTATTCTGGTGACAAATACCAAATCACACCATTTGCATTTCGGTTACGATGGAATCAGCCCTAATGGCAACAACCACCATGCGGACGGTTTTCAGTTGCGTTGCCTCCAGGAACACCCAAAGGGTGTCTTACTGGCCATCCGGCGGAGAAAATTCCAGCCCTCGAGTGCCGAGCGGCACCGAGCCCCGCCCGGGGGGGCGGTGGCGCGCGCGACCTACGGTCGCAGTTGCTCAGCTAACCAACCTGCACCGACACTCAGCTCGAAAAACCGCGCCCAAAGGGCGCACGCCCCGGAGCCACCCCCGGCGACGGGCGCAACCTCGACTGGCTCGGTTTTGCCCGCGCTGGCTCCGAGGCGCATATCTCTGTTTGCCAACCGGCT
>CAJTNK010000037.1 GCA_910577885.1 uncultured Rikenella sp. | reverse complement strand
TGGACAAAGACCAACTGTACCCGCGGGCGTCCCGCTTGTCCGAGAAAAGCCCAGCTAAACACCCTGTGAGTGCCGCTCGCGTGCCGCGCGGCACCCTCTTCCTGGAGGCCCCACAACGCGCCCACCGGGCTGGGTTTTTTCGGCAAAGCCCACAGGCACCCCGGAGAGCAAATCGGCGACACCGGGAACCCGGCGCGAAACAAATCCTCCGGACAGAGAATAAAAACCCGTCTAATAATTTGATTATTAACGAATAGTTTGTAACTTTGCCACTCTTTGTGGGCACTTGTGTGGTCGTCGAAAGAGGCTGCGCGCGGTGCAACCCACTGAAAAACAGAAAACTAAACAACCAATTTTTTAACCATGACAGATCCGATAGCAGATCTTCTGACACGTATCAGAAACGCGGTGAAAGCCAACCACAAAGTGGTTGAAGCTCCCGGCTCGAAAATCAAGCAAGAGATCGTCCGTATTCTTCATGAACAGGGGTATATTCTTGCTTACAAATTCGGAACCAACGAAAAAGGATTCTCCACGATCAAAATCGCGCTGAAGTACCATCCGGAGACTAAGACGCCGGCTATCAAGACTTTGACGCGGGTGAGCAGGCCGGGGCTGCGGCAGTATGCTTCGGTGGCCGAGATGCCGCGCGTGATGAATGGCCTTGGGGTGGCGATTGTCTCCACTTCGAAAGGCATCATGACCGACAAACAGGCCAGAACGGAGAATGTGGGGGGGGAAGTGCTGTGCTATGTTTATTAATCTACACTCATAATTAGACAATTACAATGTCAAGAATCGGAAAATTACCTGTAAACCTGCCCCAAGGCGTGACCGTAACCGTGGGCGCCGATAATGTGGTTAGTGTGAAAGGCCCTCTTGGACAACTTTCTCAGAAAGTCGATCCGGACATCACCGTGAAGGTCGAGGGAACCGAGATTCATGTTACGCGGCCGACCGATCAACCGCGCCATCGTTCGATGCACGGACTGTATCGTGCCTTGATTGCCAATATGGTGCATGGGGTGTCGACCGGCTATGAAACCAAACAGGAACTCATCGGGGTCGGCTTCAAAGCGGAAGTCAAAGGGCAGATCCTGGAGATGAGCTTGGGATACTCGCACGATATTCATATCATGTTGCCGGCGGAGGTGAAAGCCGAAGTGTTTGCCGAAAAGAAAGGAAACCCTATTCTTACCTTGAAGAGCGCGGACAAGCAACTCTTGGGACAGGTGGCGGCTAAGGTGCGCTCGCTGCGCAAACCGGAACCGTACAAGGGTAAAGGGATCAAGTTCGTGGGCGAACAACTGCGGCGTAAGGCAGGGAAGTCGGCTAACTCTAAATAATAGGTAACGAAACAATGGCACTCACTAAAATAGCAAGACGCGCACGCATCAAGATGCGCATTCGCAAGATCGTGAACGGGACCGCTGAGATGCCGCGGTTGACCGTTTTTCGGAGCAATAAACAAATCTATGCTCAGGTGATCGACGATAAGGCCGGTAAGACGCTCGCGGCGGCTTCTTCGTTGGACAAAGAGGTGGCTGAAGCGGCCAAAGGACTCAATAAGACCGCGGTGGCGGCGCTTGTCGGGAAGGCGGTGGCGGCGAAGGCTACTGCTGCGGGGATCTCGGGGGTGGCGTTCGACCGGAACGGATACCTCTACCACGGGCGCGTGAAGCAACTCGCCGAAGCGGCGCGGGAAGGCGGCTTGAAATTCTAATCCAACTCATTTTTAATTACGGATTATTATGTCGATGAACAACATAAAAAAAGTACGCACCAGCGATATCGAACTCAAAGACCGGCTGGTTAGCATACAACGCGTAACGAAAGTTACCAAGGGGGGGCGGACGTTCACTTTCTCGGCGATCGTCGTTGTGGGGAATGAGAACGGCATCGTGGGGTATGGCTTGGGGAAGGCTTCCGAAGTGACCACCGCGATTGCAAAGGGGGTTGAAGATGCCAAGAAAAACCTCATCAAAGTGCCGGTTTTGAAAGGGACCATTCCGCACGAACAGGTGGCTAAGTTCAGCGGTTCGAGGGTGTTGCTGCGGCCGGCTTCGCCGGGTACCGGGGTGATTGCCGGGGGGGCTATGCGTGCCGTCCTGGAAAGCGTCGGGGTGAAGAACGTGCTGGCTAAGAGCAAGGGGTCGTCCAATCCGCATAACCTGGTGAAAGCTACGGTAGCGGCGCTGGCTGAACTCCGCGACCCGGTTACCGTTGCCGAAACCCGCGGAATCTCGTTGACCAAAGTCTTCAACGGGTAATTCAAAACCTTTAACCACTCAGAACTTACTGCGAAATGGCAATAGTTAAAATCACCCAAACCAAAAGCCGCATCGGTGCTTCGAAACAGCAGCGGGCCAATTTGGACGCGCTCGGGTTGCGAAAGATTCGCCAGAGCGTGGAACACAACAAATGTCCGGAAATCATGGGCATGATCGAGAAAGTCAAACATCTCGTCGTTGTGGAAGACGTTAAATAAACGGATTTTTAACTCCAGAGAACACACATTATTATGAACCTCAGCAATATCAAACCCGCCAAAGGCGCTACCCACAGCGAAAAACGCATCGGACGCGGACAAGGGTCGGGGTATGGCGGAACTTCTACGCGCGGGCATAAAGGGGCTCAGTCGCGCTCGGGTTACAAACACAAACGCGGTTTCGAGGGCGGTCAGATGCCGCTCCACCGGCGTTTGCCCAAGTTCGGTTTTACCAATATCAATAAGGTGGTCTACAAAACCGTCAATATCGAAGCCATCGAAAAACTGGCCCAGAAGACGGGGGCTACCGTGATCGGGCAGAATGAACTCGTTGCGGCAGGGCTCGTGTCCAAGAACGACAAAGTCAAAATTCTCGGAACAGGAGCGTTGACCAAAAAAGTGGACGTTACCGCACATGCTTTCTCGAAAACCGCACAGGCGGCTATCGAAGGGCAGGGCGGAACGGCTGCTAAATTGTAAACGATTCATCTGCAAATGCCAACCTTGTTCGGCTCATGAAAAAATTAATTGACACCATTCGGAACATCTTCAAAATCGAAGACTTGCGGAAACGCATTCTTTACACTTTGGGGCTGCTTCTGATTTATCGACTGGGGAGCTTCGTCGTGCTGCCGGGTTTGAACCCGGAAGCACTGGCGAATCTTCAGAAACAAACGGCCGATGGGATCCTCGGGCTGCTCGATATCTTCTCGGGGGGGGCGTTCTCAAATGCCTCGATTTTTGCCTTGGGGATTATGCCGTATATCTCCGCTTCGATTGTGATTCAGCTCTTGGGGATTGCGATTCCGTACTTCCAGAAGTTGCAGAAAGAGGGAGAGAGCGGACGGCGGAAAATCAATCAGTGGACCCGGTATTTGACCATCGGGATTCTCTTGATCCAGGCGCCGGCGTATCTGGCCAACTTGCACGCGCAGGTGAATGATTCCGGGGCGTTCGTGCTCGGGAACTCGTTCTTGTTTACCTTTAGTGCTACGATGGTCTTGATTGCCGGGACGATGTTCGTCATGTGGCTCGGCGAAAAAATCACCGACAAGGGGATCGGGAATGGCGTATCTTTGATTATCATGATCGGGATTATCGCCAGGCTGCCGCATGCTTTCTTGGGCGAGATGAACGCACGGTTTACCACGGCGGGGGGGGGATTCGTGATGCTGATTGTGGAACTGGTGCTGTTGTTCCTTGTGTTTGCGGGGACTATTGCCTTGGTGCAGGCGGTGCGGAAGATTCCGGTGCAGTATGCCAAGCGGATCGTGGGGAATAAGCAGTATGGCGGGGTGCGGCAATACATTCCGCTCAAGATCAATGCGGCGGGGGTGATGCCGATCATCTTTGCTCAGGCGATTATGATGCTGCCGCTGATCTTCACCAAATTCGAGTCTACGCAAGGGCTTGGGGCGGTGTTCAGTAATATCTACGGCTTTTGGTATAACCTCGTGTTCGGGATTCTGGTGATGGCGTTTACGTATTTTTATACCGCTATTACCATCAATACCAACCAGATGGCCGATGATATGAAACGAAACGGAGGGTTTATTCCGGGGATCAAACCGGGGAAACATACGGCTTCGTATTTGGACACCATCATGACCAGGATTACTTTGCCGGGGTCGATTTGCCTCGCGATTGTGGCTATTCTGCCGGTCTTTGCCCGGATGATCGGGGTCGACGGACAGTTCGCCATGTTCTACGGCGGGACTTCGCTCTTGATCTTGGTGGGGGTGGTCTTGGACACCTTGCAGCAGATCGAGTCGCACTTGCTCTTGCGGCATTATGACGGCTTGATGAAGAGCGGGCGGATGAAGGGGAGGTTGAACAGTTAGGATCGTTAGGATTGGACTTTTAACTGTTCCACTCTCTCTTGACGGGCCTTGCCGGGGGGCGTTTATTCTTCGGGGAGCGAATTTATCCGGAGGGATTCCATACTTGAAAGAGGGATTTTCTTCCTGGGGGATTTATCCTTCGGCGGAGAACATTGCTTCCTGAGGATTTATCCTTCGGCGGAGCCCGGAAAAAAGAACGGAAAAGGGTTCTTTTATATATAGAAATGATATACCTGAAAACTCCAGAGGAGATCGAATTGCTGCGTCAGAGCAATCAGCTCGTCAGCCGTACGTTGGCTTTGGTGGGGCGTAACATCCGTCCGGGCGTTACGACCGCCGAACTCGACGCGCTGGCCGAAGAGTACATTCGCTCGCAAGGCGCGGTGCCGAATTTCAAAGGTTACGGAGGATTTCCGGCTACGCTCTGCATGTCGGTCAACGAACAGATCGTTCACGGGATCCCCTCCGGGTATGAGTTGCAGGAAGGCGACATCTTGTCGGTCGACTGCGGCGCATTTATGAACGGTTTTCATGGCGACTCCGCCTACACGTTTGCGGTAGGAGGCTTGGACAGCTTGGCACCTCGGGTGCGCGAGCTGCTGGACGTCACCAAGGAGGCCCTTTATAGAGGTGTTGCGCAGGCAAAGGTGGGAAATAGAATTGGCGATATCTCCCACGCCGTACAGGAATACGCCCAAAGCCACGGGATGACCGTCGTCCGCGAAATGGTCGGACACGGCCTCGGGAGAGCTTTGCACGAAGAACCGCAAGTCCCCAACTACGGCAAACGGGGCAGCGGTCCGCTGCTGAAACCCGGGATGGTGCTCTGTATCGAGCCCATGATTAATCTCGGTGCCAGACACGTACACTTTGAATCGGACGGTTGGACTGTCAGAACCGCCGACCGAAAACCCTCTGCTCATTTCGAATTCGCGGTGGCGATTACGGAACAGGGGCCGGATGTCCTCACGACTTTCGAGTATATCGAAAAGAACCTGCCGATCGACTGACGAACGACAGGTTCCCACCAAGCAATGCTTTAACCAATCAACCGAATGGCCAAACAAGCAGCGATCGAAAAGGACGGCACGATTATCGAAGCCTTGTCCAACGCCATGTTCCGCGTGGAGCTCGACAACGGACACATAATCACCGCCCACATCTCCGGCAAGATGAGGATGCACTACATCAAAATCCTGCCAGGGGATAAAGTAAAGGTCGAAATGTCACCTTACGACTTGTCGAAAGGACGGATTTCGTTCCGATACAAGTAATTTTGCAGGCCGCCCTGCTACAACATGAGGATCTCCCTGGCGAACCAGCGGAGAACACAGACCGGAGGGGGCGGAACCACTCAAAGAAAACAACAAAACACGATGAAAGTCAGAGCATCTATCAAAAAACGCAGTGAAGACTGCAAGATCGTACGCCGCAAAGGGCGTGTGTACGTCATCTGCAAGAAAAACCCGAAACTCAAGATGCGTCAGGGGTAGTATTTTATTAGGAGGACGGATTCTTTTTTCTCCCATTCATCTCTAACGCGTGGCACGCACCAGGTTGCCGCGGGGAACGGAGGCGGAGGCACCTCGCTTGACACACCGAGAAAGAGAGGCCCGGAGAAAAGAACCATCCCCCCAACGCAAAACCGAGCTTTAAGAATTTCCAAAGAAAAGACAAACAACACATATGGCACGTATTGTCGGAGTCGACTTACCGAAAAACAAACGAGGCGTCATCGGCCTCACCTACATCTACGGCATCGGGCGGAGCACCGCCGCCGTTATCTTGGAAAAGGCAGGGATCGACCAGGATACCAAAGTCAAAGACTGGACCGACGAACAGGTCGGAGCTATCCGTAACGCCATCGCTAACGAAGGTATTCGCGTCGAAGGGGAACTGCGTTCCACCATTCAGCTCAACATCAAACGCTTGATGGACATCGGCTGTTATCGCGGGATCCGGCATCGCTTGGGGCTGCCCGTACGCGGACAAAGCACCAAAAACAATGCCCGTACCCGGAAGGGACGCAAGAAAACCGTTGCGAACAAGAAAAAAGCTACCAAGTAGTTGTTAATCGGTTTATCCTAACTCCAACGTTAGCAGGTAATTGAAATTATGGCAAAGAAAACAGGATCAGTCAAAAAGAAAGTCGTTAAAGTCGATGCGTTCGGACAGGCGCACGTACACTCGACGTTCAATAACGTAATTATCACCTTGACCAACGGCGAAGGGCAGGTTATCAGCTGGAGCTCTGCCGGGAAAATGGGATTCCGGGGTTCCAAGAAAAATACCCCGTATGCCGCGCAAACGGCTGCGCAGGATTGCGCCAAGGTGGCTTATGACCTCGGGCTTCGCAAAGTGAAAGTCTATGTCAAAGGACCGGGATCGGGACGCGAATCGGCCATCCGGACCATTAACGGTGCCGGGATCGAAGTGGTCGAAATTGTGGATGTTACGCCGCTGCCGCACAACGGCTGCCGGCCGCCGGCACGGCGTCGCGTCTGATCGATCTTTTTTTTCGAACCGGTCTGCGGTCCATCCTTTGTACCTCTCGGCAGACAGGCGCCGTTCCACAACGCGCCCGGCACCTAAGAGAAAGAGGGAGGGCCTGATACCGGAGAAGATCATCACCCTTTTTTGACACATTCCACAACGCAAGACAAAAAAGTAAAAAACAAACATGGCACGTTATACAGGACCAAGAACCAAAATCGCCCGCAAATTCGGCGAACCTATCTTCGGGTCGGACTCTTCATTCGAAAAGAAGAACTATCCCCCGGGACAACACGGGCTCAACCGGCGGCGTAAAAAAGTATCCGAATACGGCGTACAGCTCAAGGAAAAACAAAAAGTAAAAGCACTCTACGGGATGCTCGAAAAGCAGTTCCGTCGCACGTTCGAGGCGGCTGAACGCGCAGGGGGGGTGACCGGCGAAGTGCTCTTGCAACTCCTCGAATCGCGGCTCGATAACGTCGTTTATCGGATGGGGATCGCACCGACGCGCGCTGCCGCGCGGCAGTTGGTGTCGCATCGGCATATCACCGTGGACGGCGAGGTGGTCAATATTCCTTCCTACTCGCTCAAACCGGGCCAGATCGTAGCCGTTCGCGAAAAATCGAAATCGTTGGAAGTCATTGCCAATGCCTTGGGGTCCAGCCAGAGAAGCCGTTTCTCGTGGCTCGAATGGGACGCTGCGGCGATGGCCGGGAAATTCATGCAAAAACCCGAACGGGCCGAAATCCCGGAAAACATCAACGAACAACTCATCGTCGAACTCTACTCTAAATAGTAATTAATCGAGGAGCACACACAATTATGGCAATATTAGCATTCCAGAAGCCCGACAAAGTGATTATGCTCGACTCGTCGGCCTCTTTCGGACGGTTTGAATTCCGTCCGCTGGAGCCCGGGTTCGGCATCACGGTCGGTAATGCACTCCGCCGCATCCTCCTCTCTTCGCTCGAAGGGTATGCCTTCACGACCGTGCATATTCCGGGGGTCGACCACGAGTTCGCCTCCATTCCCGGCGTGATGGAGGAGATGATCGAAATCATCCTGAACCTCAAACAGGTACGGCTGGTGCGGACCGTCGAAAACGTCGAAACCGAAAAAGTAACCGTCAATGTCACCGGGGTTACGGAACTTACCGCCGGATACTTGTCGAACTTCATGACCGGTTTCAAAGTGCTCAACCCGGATCTGCTGATTTGCCGCCTCGAACCCGACGTCAAATTCCAAATGGAACTCACCATCGGGAAAGGGCGCGGGTATGTGCCGGCAGAGGAGAACAGACCGGCCGATGCGCCGTTCGGACTCCTCCCGATCGACTCGATTCATACGCCGATCAAAAACGTCAAGTACGCGGTCGAAAACTATCGGGTAGAGCAGAAAACAGACTACGAAAAACTCACCATCGAGATTACTACCGACGGATCCATTCACCCGAAGGATGCCTTGAAAGAGGCGGCCAAGATCCTGATCTTCCACTTCATGCTCTTCTCGGACGAGAAGATCACGCTGGATACGGAAGAGAAGGCGGCTACCGAGGAGTTCGATGAGGATATTCTGCACATGCGGCAATTGCTCAAGACCAAACTGACGGAACAGGACCTGTCGGTGCGGGCGCTGAACTGCCTGAAGGCGGCCGAGGTGGAAACCTTGGGCGAACTCGTGCGGTTCCAGCGCAGCGACCTGCTGAAATTCAGAAACTTCGGGAAGAAATCCTTGTCCGAACTGGACGAACTGCTCGAAAGCTTGAACCTCCACTTCGGGATGGACGTAGCTAAGTACAAACTCGACAAAGACTAACAAACAACTATGAGACATAACAAAACCATCAACCACTTGGGTCGTCAGGCTTCGCACCGGAAGGCTTTGATGGCGAATATGGCAGCGTCGCTGATTCTGCACAAACGGATCAGCACCACGCTGGCCAAGGCGAAGGCGCTGCGGACTTTCGTGGAACCGATCATCACCAAGTCGAAGGACGATTCGACCCATTCGCGGCGGATGGTCTTCGCTTACCTGAAGAATAAGGAGGCGGTAAGTGAGCTTTTCCGCGAAGTGGCTCCGAAGATTGCCGAGCGGCCGGGGGGATACTGCCGGATCTTGAAGACCGGTTTCCGGCAGGGGGATGGCGCCGAGACTTGCTTCATCGAACTGGTGGACTTCAACGGCGAATACACCCAGAATGCAGGAGCGGCGAAGAAATCGGGTGGCAATGCGGCGGCGGGGAAAGGTCGTACGCGGCGCGCGGGGAGCGGGGCCAAGAAGAATGCGGCGGCTACTGCTGAGGCGGCGGCTACGACCAATGTGGCGGAAGCTACGGCGGAGGCTACCACCAATGCGGCTGCGGAATAATTTGCGTAGCTCGAAACAATGCACTATTTTTGAGGGGAATTTACCCGGTTCACTTGGTGACCGGGTGAGTGCCCCTCGATTGTTTCAGAGGAGATAAGAACATTACAAATACTTAATAACCAACAAGAAAAATGGGACAAATCATCAGCGTACATGCACGCGAGATTCTCGACTCGCGCGGTAATCCGACAGTGGAAGTGGAAGTACTGACTGCCAGCGGCGCTTTCGGGCGTGCGGCGGTGCCGAGCGGCGCATCGACCGGCGAAAACGAAGCCCTCGAACTCCGCGACGGTGACAAAGGGCGCTACCTCGGGAAAGGGGTGCTGAAAGCCGTCGATAATGTCAACGAAGTAATTGCCAAAGAGATCGTCGGGATGATGGTCACCGACCAGGTCGGAATCGACAAAACCATGATCGCGCTGGACGGGACGCCGACCAAGTCGAACTTGGGGGCCAATGCGATTTTGGGGGTATCGTTGGCGTGCGCCAAGGCGGCGGCTAATTTCCTCGGGATGCCGTTGTACCGGTACATCGGCGGATCGAATGCCAAGACCTTGCCGGTGCCGATGATGAACATCATCAACGGCGGGTCGCACTCGGATGCGCCGATCGCTTTCCAGGAATTCATGATCCGTCCGGTGGGGGCGGCGTCGTTCCGCGAAGGCTTGCGGATGGGGGCTGAGGTTTTCCATGCTTTGAAGAAGGTGTTGCATGACCGGGGGTTGTCGACCGCTGTGGGCGATGAAGGGGGCTTTGCGCCGACCTTGAAAGGGACGGAAGATGCCATCGAATCGATCATCGAAGCGATCAAGAAGGCAGGTTACAAACCGGGGCGGAAGTGCGAAGGGGGTGATGTGGCTATCGGGATGGACTGCGCTTCGTCGGAATTCTTCAAGAACGGGGTGTACGACTACACTATCTTCGAAGGGGATAAAGGGGCGAAACTGACTTCGGACCAGCAGGTGGAATACCTCAAAGGGTTGGTTGAAAAGTACCCGATCGACTCGATCGAAGACGGCATGAGTGAAAACGACTGGGAAGGTTGGCAGAAGCTCACGGCGGCCATTGGCGACAAGTGCCAGCTGGTCGGGGACGACTTGTTCGTGACCAACGTCGAGTTCTTGAAGAAGGGGATTGAAATGGGTTGCGGGAACTCGATCCTGATTAAGGTGAACCAGATCGGGTCGCTGACCGAGACGCTGGATGCGATCGAAATGGCGCACCGGGCGGGGTATACCAGCGTGACGTCGCACCGCTCGGGTGAGACTGAAGATGCTACGATCGCGGATATCGCGGTGGCTACCAACTCGGGGCAGATCAAGACCGGGTCGATGAGCCGTTCGGACCGGATGGCCAAGTACAACCAGCTGCTCCGGATCGAAGAAGAGCTCGGGGATGAGGCTATTTACGGCTATACGAAGATCTATCGGCAGAAGTAGTGGCTCGCCCTTTGGGGGCACTTTGAATAGACGGTGAATCTTGCCCGCGCGCCGCATCTCTTTGGGGACTGTGGGGCGGAGATGATTGAGGCCTTGCGCACTCCTATACTATCGGAGGAGGCGCAAGGCTTTTTTTGTGGTTGCCGGAGTGGTTGCCAGCGTGGGGTGGGGGAGGGGGATTCCTGCGTCGCAAAAAATCCCCGTTTAACCCGAGGTTAAACGGGGATTTTTAAGAGAAACGACGGGTTACTCGATGCCCGGATGCAAGAAAGGCCGTCCGAAAACATCGGACGGCCTTTCTTAGCACCGGACAGTAAGGTCTGTCTTATAAGATTTTGGCGGCGACGATCGGCCACTGCCACTCCACGCCGAACGTGCATCCCGACACCCGCAAAGCGGGCGGCAGCTGGAACCGTTTGAAGTCTCCCGAGAGCAAGAGCCGGCAGACCCGTTCCACCACCTCGCGCTCGAAACCCTCGGCCACCACCTCCGCCGCCGACCGTCCTCCTTCGATCAACCGTTGCAGGATCGCGTCCAGCAGCGGATAGTCCGGCAACGAGTCCGTGTCCTGTTGTCCCGGTCGCAGCTCCGCCGAAGGGGCTTTGGTCAGGATGTGTTCCGGGATCGGCCCTTCGGCCGCTCCTCGTGCCACCGCCGCCTCGTTGATCCGCCGCGACAGCGCATAGACATCCTCCTTGTACAAGTCGCCGATCACCCCCAGCGCTCCGCTCGTGTCCCCGTACAGCGTCCCGTAACCCACCGCCGCCTCGCTTTTGTTCGACGTGTTGAGCATCAGCGCCCCGTGGCTGTTCGACAGCGCCATCGTCATCATCAGTCGGATCCGCGCCTGCATGTTCTCTTCGGCCAGCCCTCGGCTCGCGTCGGTGGTGGCGGTGCTGAGGATGGGTTGCAGGGCGTCGAGCGCCGCATCGAAAGTCGCGGTGATGGGGATCCGCCACACCTGCCCGGTCGGAATCCCCAGCCGCCGGATCATCTCCTCCGAGTCCTCCACCGAGTGGTCCGACGAGTACCGCGAGGGCAGCATCACCGTCTTCACCCGCTCGGCCCCGAGCGCCTCCGCCGCCAGTGCCAGTACCAGCGCCGAGTCGATCCCGCCCGACATCGCCACGCACGCATCCCGCATCCCGGTTTTGGCGAAGTAGTCGCGGATCCCCAGGATCAACGCCCCGTGCAGCTGGTCCAGCCGATCGCCCCACGCCGCCGACCGCTCCTGCGGCCGAGAGAGGTCCACCACCGCCACCTCTTCCTTGAACAGCGGCAGCTCCACAGCCTCTCCGCCCGGCCACACGACGCACGATCCGCCGTAGTAGATCGTCCCGGTCTGCGCCCCCACGGCGTTGACCCACACCACCGGACACCCCGTCGCGGTAGCTTCGCCCCGCAACCGCTCCCGCTTCTCCTCCGGACCACCGTGCCGAAAGTAATCCGCCGCGCAGTGGATTCTAATCCCTTCAATCTCTGTGTCTTTCGAGATGAGTCGCACCCCCGCCGAAGCGGCAAAAGCCGCCACCTCGCTCTCCGCCTCCGCCGCCTGCCGCTCGAAAGCCTCCGAAGCGGCCAATCCCAGCAACGGTCCGTTCCCGACCAAAGCCCGGTGCGAGAAAACCACCGCCGCGGCCCCCCGCTCCGCCGCCTCGGCGATCGCCGCCCGCATCCGGGCCGCATTCCCCGCCATGTCTCCTATTTTGTAGTTCTGCTGTATGAGCGCAATTTTCATAAGTCGACTTCGATTTCAAACAGTTTGTCCCAGTTCTTCCCCGTGACGAAGATCCGCCCCGAAGCCGGATCGTACGCAATGCCGTTGAAGACATCGGTGTCGTGTCGCAGGCCGATCCGTGTGGTCAGCCCCGAACAGTCGATGTAGTGGGTGACGTGTCCCGTCGCGGGGTCGATCACCGCCATCCGGTCGGTCAGATAGAGGTTGGCCCAGAGCCGGTTGCCGATCCACTCCAGCTCGTTGATCTCCTGCACCGGTCCCCGGTGGTCGCGCACCTCGAACCGTCGGAGCTGGGTGAAGTCGGCCGGTCGCAGCACCCGGATCCAGGCACTGCCGTCGCTCATGTAGAGCGAATCGGCGGCCGTTCCGCCCGTGGTCAGTCCCCACCCTTCGCCCCCGTAGGCGAAGACTCCGACTTGTCGGAAATCCCGCCGGTCGTAGACCAGGCAGCGTTGTTCGCGCCAGGTGAGCTGGTAGAGCAGCGAGTCGCCCACCAAGGCCAACCCTTCGCCGAAATACCGATCGGGCAGTTCGACCCGCCGGACGACCTGTCCCGTCTCGATCGGTTCGATCCGCCGCAGCGACGAACGGCCGTACTCGCCCGTGCTCTCGTACAATCCGCCGTCGACCCACACCAGTCCCTGGGTATAAGCCTCTGGGTCGTGCGGATATTCCGCCACGATCCGGGCCACCGCCCGCTTCGGTTCCGGTACGGCGACGGCCCCCGCCGCCCGGTCCGAAGCGGTGGCCGCGCCTCCGCCGCCGGACGAGGCGCCCCCGCCGCAAGCCCCGAAGAGCAAGGCTCCGCCGAGGCAGATCGAGAAGAGTATGGATTGTTTCATTTCCCTTTGGAAGTTACATCATGTTTTCGAATTTCCTCCGTCCGACGAGGTACCTCAACGCCACACTCCCGCGGTAGAGTACCCGTCCGGGCGGCCAGGCGACCGAGGCCTCCCCCCGCGCCAATCCCCGCCGCATCCGGAGCCAAAAATCCCTGTGCCCTCGGACCACGGCTGCACCGAAAGCGAACCGCCCCGCGAGACAATAGCCGAGCGCCTGCAAAAAATCGATCCCGAGCCGCACCCCGTAAACCGCCGCGAACCGCCCCCGCGAGAGGTTTTTGTAGAGCATCGCGAGGTTGTTCCGAAAATTGAGGTAGGTTTTCCGGGGCGACGACGCCGGCAAGGCCCCTCCCCCGACATGATAGACCACGGCCCGCGGCACCACCGTGACCCGATATCCCTCGCGCCACAACCGCCAGCAGAGGTCTATCTCCTCCATATGGGCGAAAAAGGCCTCGTCCAACCCCCCGAGCCGCCGCCACAGCGCCGCTCGGATCAGCAAGGCCGCCCCGGTGGCCCAGAATACATCCCTCGGTGTGTCGTACTGCCCTTCGTCGCGTTCGACGGTGCCGAAAATCCGTCCGCGACAAAACGGATACCCCAGCGCGTCGATAAATCCGCCGGCCGCCCCCGCATACTCAAAGTATTCGCGCCGCTCGTACCCCCGCATCTTCGGCATGACCGCCCCGACGGACGCATCCCCCCGCAAAGCCTCGACCAGCGGCCCGAGCCACCCGGCGGTCACCTCGACGTCGGAGTTCAAGAGCAGAAAATAGTCATACCCCTCCAGCAGCGGCGATGCCAGCGCCCGGTTGTAGCCTCCCGTGAAGCCGTAGTTTCGCCCCAGTGTCAATAAAGCGACCCGCAGCGAATCGCCGCCCGAACCGTAACTCTCCGTGAGCCACGCCACCGAACCGTCCGTCGACCCGTTGTCGGCCACTACCACCGTCACCTCGCATCCCTCCGGCGCATGGATCCCCACAGAGCATTCCACCACCCCCGGCAGAAAACGTCGCAGGAACTCCTCGCCGTTCCAGTTCAGAATCACGACCGCCAAACGTTCCATCGCTATTTTTCCTTCGATTTATGTCGCTGCGGATGGCGTGCCAACCACTCCTCCCGGTCGTGCTTCCACCGCCGGTGCGACCACATCCAAAGCTCCGGCCGGGTGCGGATCATCCGTTCGAGCCGCTCGGCATACCGTCTCGTAATTTCGCCCTCGGCCACCGCCTCGTCGCCGTCGTAGAGCAGGTCGAACCGTGCCTCGTAGTACCCTCGCCGCACTTTCCGCACATCGAGAAAGACGACCGGCAGGTGAAACCGTACGGCGAGTTTCTCCATCCCGGTGAAAAACGGGGTCCACCGCCCGAGGAACAGCGTCCAGTTCTGAATCTCCGGCCACGGCGGTGTCTGGTCGGCGATCAACGCCAGCGTCGCGGCCTTTCTTTCCCGCACACACCGCACCATCTCCCTGGCCACGTCGTGCATCGGCACCGGCTGCACCCCGAACCGGCTCCGGATCCGCCGGTAGAACCGGTCCGCCCCGCGGTTGCTGAGCGGCCGGTAGACCGCCAGTGTCTCGTCGTGTGTCCGGTAGAGGTCGAAGTTGGTCGTGTACTCCCACGACCCGTAATGCGCCATCGCCGAGATCCACGACCGCCCTGCCGTCCACCGCTCCAAGTCCTCCGGGTTGAGGTACCGCAGCCGTTCCCGGATCTGCCGTTCGCTCACCGAGGCCAGCGACAAGGTCTCGATAAAGACATCCGCCAAGTGGGCATAGAAAGCCCGTTCGATCCTGCGTCTCTCTTGCGGGCTCTTTTCCGGGAACGAGGCCAACAGGTTCTGGCGAACCACCCCGAGCCGGTAGCGCACCACGCGGTACAAAACCCATCGTACCGCGTCCGAAAAGAGAAACTGGATCTTATATGGCAGCCGTCCCAGCACCCAGGCCAGCGGATAGATCAGATAGTAACTCCACATAGTCTGCTGTTATTCGCATTCGTTGAACGTTTCTCCGGCCACGAGTCCGAACACCTCGTTCCACACCCCCGGCGTGGTAGCCACGACGCTCCGGCCGAAGACATAGTCCTCTCCGCCCCGAAAGTCGGTGACGCGTCCTCCGGCCTGTCGCACGATGAAAGCTCCGGCCGCCACGTCCCACGGTGAGAGTCCGATTTGGTAAAAAGCGTCGGCCCGTCCGGCCGCCACATAGACCAGGTCCGTGGCGGCCGATCCCAACCGCCTCGCCCCGTGGCTGTGGCGGTTGAAGTGGGCGAAACTCCGTTCGAAGTGTTCCGCCAGGGCCGGATCGAGTCCGTAGGCCAGCCCGCTCAGCACCAGCGCATCGTCCACCTGCGCTACGTCCGACACTCGAATGACCTCTCCGTTCAGAAAAGCCCCCTCAGCCCCCCGCCACGTGTAAAAACACTCGTCGAGCGTCACCTCGTGCACCACGCCGACCACCGTCTCCCGTGCCCGAGCATCCCACAGGGCGATGCTCACGGCGTACGGCGGCAGTCCGTGCACGAAATTGGTGGTCCCGTCCAGCGGGTCGACGATCCACTGATACGGCGCCCGGTCGTCCGTGCGTCCACCCCCCTCTTCGGCCACGAAACCGGCCTCGGGCAACAACGTGCCGAGCGCCTCGACGATCATCCGTTCGGCCCCCTTGTCCACATACGAGACAAAGTTATGCACCCCCTTCGTCTCGACCTTGTCGGTCGTGAACCGCCGTCGTTCGTCGGCGATGTAAGCGGCCGCCCGGGCGGCGATTTCTCGCACGCGGCTGCAAATTTGTTCCCAGTCGAGTTGTCTCATATAATTCACCGTTCGTTGTTGTCGTTCGGCCTCCCGTCCGGCCTATCGGATAGACAAAGATAACGATTCCCGGCACAGTTCGGCGCGCTTTTTTGCCGGGGAGTTGCGAAAGGGTCGACAGGGCCGCTGCGATGCGGTTCTGTCGACCCTTTTTGGAGGATGTGTGTCTGTCTGCGCGCGGGCTATTCGGCCAGGTGGCGGTGCAGCCCCCGCAGTTCGAACGCCGAGACGGCCATCGCAATGCCGGCCACCAGCAGCGAAACGCCTACCCAGATCAGTACGGCTTCGACCCCGAACAGGAACGGTTGAGCGAGGATCATGACCGAGCAGATCAGCAACAGGATTCCGACGAAGACGGTCCACCCGCCTCCGGGTACGCGCATCGACATCAGGTCGCTGCCCGACCCGATGAGTCCGAAGCTGCGGAACATGAGCCAGAAGCCGAGAAAGTAGGGCAGTGTGGCGGCCGAGATGCCCGGATGGGCGATCAGCAGGAGCCCGATGAGTATCTCGACGACTCCGCCGGCCCACAACCAGCCTTTTCCGATGGCCGCGTTGGTGTTTGAGATGGCCAGGACGATGTTGACGGCCCCGGCGAAGAGGATCAGGATAGCGAACAGGACGGCCATGGCGGCATAGCTGAAACCGGGCTGGGCGAACACGAAGATTCCGACGCCGAAAGCGGCGATGCCGAGTAACAGCAGCAGCCACCAGTTTTTGACCGTATGGCGGAATGTTTCCAGGCGTGACATGAATAGTTTTTTCATAACTTTTTCAGGTGTTTGAGTGGATAATTTTCGAGTGGACTTTTGTCGGAGGTAGGATCTTACAAGAACCGTGCCAGCCGGGTGCCCCTGCGCGGCGGTTTTGCTGGGGCTTTCTCGCCCAGCAGGCCCCAGCGATACGAAGTATCGCCCGCTCACCGCGAGGCCCCGTTGGGGCTTTTGTCGAGGTTTTCTCGACCTTATTAGTAGGCGGCCCCGCGCGCGATTGCTAGAGTAGGAAATTGACCAAGCAACGTGAGTTGTTTGGTCAATTTCCGACAGCGCGCGGACAGAGACTGTTTTCTCGCCCGAATGGCCAGTACCGGGTGCCGGGAGGCACCGCCCGCCCGGCGTAAGCGGGGCCTGGCCGGCCTGAGGCCAGTTCATGCTCGTCGGGATAGCTCGCCCCGCGCGCCCGCCTTAAAAGGGAAATACTCCGTTTCAACGATGAGTTGAAACGGAAGAATTTCCCCAGGCGCGCGGTCTATGACCGTGTGCGGAGTAATTTTTCGAATCGGGCGCCCGGGAATTGGGCGGCCAGTAGGACAACTGCGACCCTTTGGGTCGCGCGAGCCTCCGCCATCCCGGGCGGGGCTCGGTGCCGCTCGGCACTCGAGGGCTGGGCTTTTCTCTGCAAAGCACCGCTGGCGGCAACTCGCTGGAGCTTTCGAGTATCGAGCGGGGGCGGCGGCTGGCCCGCGCGATTTTCGATCGCGGTTTGTTGCGGATCAAAGGTGTTTCGGCCGTCGCCAGCGGAGGTCGCTCGAGCGTGAGCGAGAAATAGCGGCCTTC
>CAJTNK010000036.1 GCA_910577885.1 uncultured Rikenella sp. | reverse complement strand
AAGTTTTTTTGGTTCTTTTTGTTCACAAAAAGAACAGTTCCGTACGGTTCACCAAGCACGGTTGGCAAACTTAGACGAAAGTAAGACGAGAGGAGCGAAGTTAGTAAGAACAGTTCCGGCCCGTAGCCAAGGACCGACATATATAAATACAATACGTCATTTTATGAGTAATAACGATTGGAAGAGTCGGTTGGGGATGGTCTATTCGACGGACCCTGATTTTGCGTATACTACCGAGTCGGAGGTGGAGGAACGGGAGACGTTGGCGCCGGAGAAGCAGCGTTTGCGGGTGGCGTTGGACCGTCGGAATCGCGGCGGGAAGCAGGTGACGGTGGTGGCCGACTTTGTGGGGTCGGAGGAGGATTTGAAGGAGTTGTGCCGGATGCTCAAGCAGCGGTGCGGCGTCGGCGGAGCGGCCAAGGAGGGGGAGGTGATTATCCAGGGGGATTTGCGCGATAAGGTGGTACAGATTTTGAGTGAGGCCGGTTACCGGGCCCGGAAAATCTGACCGGGGGATGGAGAGAGGGGGAGGCTGTGCGACGTGCTCGGCTCGGACTTTATTTATCATAACATCAGAGACTTAGACTTCATTCTATGCGACACCTGTTTCGCCTCACCCGTAGCCGAGTGATTCGGTTACAGTTTCTGCTCGTCGTGCTGCTGGCGGGCGGGGCGACGCAGGTCGCGCAGGCGCAGTTCTATTATAACGGTCGCGGACCGGCCGGTCTGCGGTGGAGGCAGATCAAAGGACCGACCTACAAGCTCGTCTACCCCGATTTTTATGCTCCGACGGCGGCGGCGATGGCCGGTTTTCTGGACTCCATCGCCCCGACCATCACGCACGGTTTCACCCGCTCACCGCAGCGCATCCCGATCTTGCTGCACACCGAAAACCTCCACTCGAACGGCGAGGTGGTGTGGGCGCCCAAGCGGATGGAGCTGATGACCACTGCGCCGGCCGGAGAGGTGTATGCCGAACCGTGGCTCAAACAGCTGGCTGTGCACGAGAGCAGGCATGTGGTGCAGCTGTCGGCGTTGCGGAGCGGGTTGACGCGGGTTGCGTCGTGGCTCTTCGGACAGGCCGGGACCAGTGTCGGGATGCTCGTCGTGCCGAAGTGGTTCCTGGAGGGCGATGCCACGTTGGCCGAAACCCAGTATTCGGAGTTCGGACGGGCCTGGCAGCCGTCGTTTACGGTCGGGATGCGGGCGCTGTTCGCGCAGGACAGTGCGAATGTCGGACTCAGGAGCGACCATTGGATCGCCGGGTCGTACCGGAGGTATGTGCCGGGGGTGTACGAGTACGGCTATCAGCTGGTGGCGGCCGGAGAGAGGTACCACGGACCGGAGATGTGGGGACGGGCCGTGGAGTATGCCGGGCGGTGGCCGATTTTCGTGGTGCCGATGCGGATTTACCTCAAACGACACTACGGAACCCATCTGAGCGAGTTGAGCGACAGGGCGCTGGGGGATTTGTACACGCATTGGAAACCTTACTCGGCGGTGGAGAACAGCTACCTGACCCTGACGGCGCCGGCCAGAAGGCGGAGCGGGTTTACGACCTACGGCGATCCGTTGGCGACGTCGCAGGGGGTGGTGGCCACGAAGAGCGATTACGATACCCCGCCGCGGTTCGTGGCGATCGATACCGCCGGGGGCGGTCGGGAGCGGACGCTGCGGTGGATCGCGCCGCCGTCGAGCCGGCCGACTTTCGAGGCGCGGGAGGGCGGCGGAGGGATCTTGTGGTGGACCGAGTTCAAACCCCATCCGGTGTGGGAGTACAAGAACTATTCGGTGGTCCGGAGCTTGGACCTGGGCACCGGAAAGCGGCGCACTTATGGGCGGTGGGAGGCCAATTATTTTGCGATGCCGATCTCGGTGAGGGATGGTCGAGGGGGAGGGGGGCGGCGGTTCGTGGCCACCGTGTCGCCGGACAGCTTGGGGGGGAGCGACCTCGTGTTGCACGATGCGGCCGATTTTCGGGAGACGGACCGGCTGCGGTTCGACCGCTTGACCACGCTGCACGGACTGGCCTGGGATGACTCCACGCAGACGCTGGCCTTTATCTCGCTCGGCGAGCGGGGAATGCACCTGCGGCGGACCTCGGTCTCTTCCCGCGGGACCTTTATGCCGACAGAAGATATGACCGAGCCGTCGCTCGTCACGTTGAGCGGTCTGACGGCCGATGGGAAAGGACAACTTTTCTTCAGCTCGATCGAGTCGGGGAAGGACGAGATCCACACCCTCGACCTCACGGCCGAGGGCTGTCCCGAGCGGCGGATCACCACCTCGCGGTTCGGCGCTTACGGGCCGGCCGCGGATACGGCGCGAGGCGAGGTGTTGTTCACCACTTACACGGCAGAGGGCTACCAGATTGCCCGAACTTCGGCGGATGCTACGCAGGATACGGTGGTCCGGGGGCGGCTGCCGCGGAATCTGTTGAACATTCCGGCACCGTCGTGGGGCGTGCCGACGATGAACACGCTGCCCATGACGGACACGGCTGGGGTGGTGCGTATCGAACAATACGGAAAAAAACTCCGATGGGTACACGGACCGGTGCGGGACAGTACGCCGTATCATGAAATCCGGAAGTACAACAAGGCGCTGCGGTGGTTCAACGTCCACAGCTGGGCGCCGCTCACGGCCGACATCGAGGACCTGCTCAATGCCGACGAACGCGAGCTGGCATTGGGGTTCGGGGCGAGTCTCTTTTTCCAGAGCGCGATGGGCGACAGCTACGGCTCGGCGACCTACGGGCGGATGCAGGGCGCTGACTGGTTGCAGGGGTCGTGGACCTATGCCGGGCTTCCGGTGCAGCTCACCGCCAAGATCCAGTACGGAGGGGGGAAACAGAGCGTTTACATCCCCGCTACCCAGTACGAAGAGGGGGTGCGCGGACCGGCCGATCGCAAAAACTACCTCCATGCGCAGGCCATTCTTTCGGTGCCGCTCAACTTCTCGGGCGGAAACCACCTGAGGCTCTTGCAGCCGTCGTTCGTCGTTACGCACTACAACGCGCTGCTCTACGACCCGACGCAGGGACGATTCACCAAAGGCTACCAAACCTTCCAGGGGTCTCTCTGGTGGAGCGACAACCGGCGGGCTTCCGTACGGTGTATCGTGCCGCGGTTGGGCTATGCCGTGCGCGGGTCGGTCGTCGGGGCGTTCAACCGTCGTTTCGGGATGATCTACAGCCTCTACGCCCGCGGCTACCTGCCGGGGATCCTGCCCAACCACAGCATTACGCTCCGGGCGGCGGCCATGTACCAAACCGAAGCCGAACTCGGATTCGGCTACAAACCGCTCGGCGTCCGCGGCGCTTACAACGGACGTGCCGCCAAATACTTCGGCGCGACCTCCCTGGACTACACCTTCCCGCTCTGCTATCCGGACGGCGGGATCAACGGCGTCGTCTACTTCAAACGACTCTGGCTCAATCTCTTCGGCGACTTCTCCCGCGGCGCCTACTTCGCCGGAGGAGGGAAAACACGCCCGGCAAACGTCTGGTCCTATGGCGGAGACATCGCCGTCGAATTCAACGCCTTCGGATCTTCCATGCCCGCTACCGTCAAATTCACGTTCGCCGAACCCTCCAACGAAAAATTCTACTTCGGCATCGGACTCGCCCTCGACTTCTAACTACTCTATATCTATATTATAGATACTATTCTTTGGGTAACCGGATAGAACTGTTCTCCTTTCAACTTCGCTATGCTCGTTTTGCTTCCGTGTAGTTTGCGAACCGTGTTTGGCTACTGTATGGAACTGTTCTTTTTCTGAAGAAAAAGAACCAAAAAGACTTCCGAACGCATCCCGTTGGGATGCTTTGGCCGTGTCAGCCCGGTGTTTGGGTGGGGATTCTTTTTAGGCGCGCCTGAGTTTTAGCTCGCATGAAGCGCGCCTAAAAGAACCCCACCCATAACCCTGAGGATTGCGGAGCCTAAGGCGTAGCGTATGCTATCTGAAAGTTCTTTGGGTCCCTTTCTTTCAAGAAAGGGACAGTACCCTCCGGTCGCTAAAAACCGATTGCATATTATACCGAAGTAACACGAGTAAAGCGGCGGTAAAAGGTACAGTACCCTCCGGTAGCCAATGAATAATTTCTTATGGTATAGTAGAGTATAGGAATTCGAGGAAAAAGTATATCTTTGCGATTTCAGGGGGATGTATCGTTGTTGGAGTAACAGAAAAAATAAAAAAATAAAAAACCTTTAGAATTCATGCAGAATAAAGGCGCACTCAAGTTTTTGGCCATCATGTTGGCCATTGCCTGCGCGTTTCAGCTGTCGTTTTCGTTCGTGACGCACAGTGTGCGGAGCGATGCCGAGGAAGCGGCGGGCGGAAATTCGGCCGTAGAGCAGGCTTACCTCGACTCGATGAAGTCGCAGGTGGTGTACAACCTCGGGTTGGTGAAGTATACCTATGCCGAGTGTCTGGAGAAGGAGATCAACCTCGGGTTGGACTTGCAGGGGGGGATGAACATTACGTTGGAGATCGCCGTCGAAGACGTGCTCAAGGCGCTTTCGAACCATAGCACCGATCCGGCTTTCCTGCAGGCGATGGCTGAGGCCAAGAAGGCCATGAGCAATAGTACGGACGACTTTATTACGTTGTTTGCCGAGGCTTATCGGCGGGTGGCTCCGGAGGGGCGTTTGGCTGCGATTTTCGGGACTTACGAGCTGCGGGACAAGATCAAGTCGGAGTCGACCAATGAACAGGTAATCAAGGTGCTGCGGGAGTCGTGCGATGCGGCGATTGCGAATTCGTTCAACGTGCTTTCGACCCGTATCGACCGTTTCGGGGTGATTCAGCCCAATATTCAGCGGATCGGGAATACGGGGCGGATCCTGGTCGAACTGCCGGGGATCAAGGATCCGGAACGCGTCCGGAAACTCTTGCAGGGGACGGCCAGCTTGGAATTCTGGACCACGTATACGGCCAAGGAGCTGTGGCCGATGTTGATGCAGGCCAATGAGGAGGTAGCGAAGCACCTGGCGGCGACGACGGCGGTTGCGGCGGATTCCACCTCTACTACTGGCTCGACGACTACTGGTGCGAATACTTCGACGGCGGATGCGGCGGTGGATTCGACCGATATTCTGGCGGCGCTCGGGGCGGCACAACAGCTGGACGGGACGGCGGCGGATGCTGTGGCGACTGAGGCGGGACATCCGGCGGCGACGTCGCTCTTCAGCTTCTTCCAGCCGTTCCAGGACGGAGGGGTGATCGGGATGGCCCAGTCGTACGACACGGCGAAAGTCAATACCTACCTCAATATGCCGCAGGTGCGGAGTTTGTTCCCGCGGGACGTGCGCTTCATGTGGGGCGTCAAGGGGATCAAAGGGGCGCCGACGGTCTACGAACTCTATGCCATCAAGGGGAGCAGCGACGGGCGTCCGGCGCTGGACGGGAGCGTGATTACGGATGCCGTGGGGCAGTACGGGCAGACCGGGTCGGCGGCCGAAGTCTCGATGAGCATGAACGCTGCCGGGGCAAGAACTTGGGCGAGACTCACGGCGGATAATGTCGGGAAGTTCATTGCCGTGGTGCTGGACGGGTATGTCTACTCGTGTCCGCGGGTGAACGGCGAAATCACCGGCGGCAACTCGCAGATTACCGGTGACTTTACCATTGCCGAGGCCAGGGACTTGGCCAATATCTTGCAGTCGGGACGGTTGCCGGCTCCGGCGCAGATCGTACAGGAGGCGGTGGTCGGGCCGTCGCTCGGACAGGAGTCCATCAATGCGGGGATGACCTCGTTCGTGCTGGCTTTCGTGCTGGTGCTGGTCTACATGCTCTTCTTCTACAACACGGCCGGGTTTGTCGCCAATATTGCGCTGGTGGCCAACCTGTTCTTCCTCTTCGGGGTGCTGGTGAGCTTCGGCGCGGTGCTGACGCTGCCGGGGATTGCCGGGATCGTCCTCACGATGGGGATGGCGGTCGATGCCAATGTGATTATCTACGAACGTATCAAGGAGGAACTGCACGCCGGGAAGGGACTCAGCCTGTCGATCACGGACGGTTTCAAGAACGCTTACTCGGCCATTATAGACGGACAGGTCACCACGTTGATTACCGGGATCGTCCTCTTCATCTTCGGAACCGGGCCGGTGCAGGGCTTTGCGACCACTTTGATTATCGGGATTCTGACTTCGCTCTTCTGCGCGATCTTCATTACGCGGATCATCTTCGTGGCGATGCTCGACAAGGGGCGCAACATCCGATTCTGGAACAGAATGACCGAGTATTTCATGGCTCATACCCATATCGACTTCCTGAAAGTGCGCAAGGTGTCGTATATCATTTCGGGGGTGGCGATGGTGGTGATGGTGATCTCGCTGGCCACCAAGGGGCTCAGCTACGGGGTCGACTTCTCGGGCGGTCGGGCTTACGTCGTGCGGTTCGACAAGCCGGTGACGGCCAATGAGGTGCGCGAGGCGCTCGACAACGTATTCACCGACGGAATGGAGGTGAAACAGTATGGGAATAAGGACCAGATGCAGATGAGGATCGTCACGCAATATAAGTATGCGGACGAAACGGACGGGGTGACGGAGGAGATCAACCATATGCTTTATGACGTGCTCAAGCCGTTGTATGCACAGAATATCTCGTTCGACGAGTTTACCACCACGGTGACCAATCCGTACGGGATCATCAGTACGGAAAAGGTCGGGCCGAGTATTGCACATGATATCAAAGTCAACTCGTTCATTGCGGTGATCTTCTCGCTCATCGCCATCGGGATCTACATCGCCATCCGGTTCAAAAACTGGCAGTACGGGATGGGAGGGGTCATCTCCTTGTTCCACGATGCGTTGCTCACGATCGGGATCTTCTCGCTCTTGTACGGCTTGCTGCCGTTCAACCTGACGGTCGACCAGTCGTTCATCGCGGCCATTCTGACCATCATCGGTTACTCGATCAACGACAAGGTGGTGATCTTCGACCGCATTCGTGAAAACATGCACCTCTTCCCGCGGCGCTCGCGGAGGGAGAATATCAACCATGCGATTAACAGCACCTTGGCCCGGACCATTAATACTTCGGGATCGACTTTCGTGGTGTTGCTGGCTATCTTCATCTTCGGGGGAGAGGTTATCCGCGGGTTCGTGTTCGCTTTGATGTTCGGGGTCATTGTCGGGACTTATTCGTCGGTGTTCATCGCTACACCGGTGGCTTTCGACATGATGGCGCGCAAGGACAAAAAGGCGGGGAAACTCAAATCGTCGCAGGCGACGGCTGAATAATCCGTATACTTAGGGGGGCGTGTGGCCTCCTGCGGAGAGACGTACGGGGGCTGTTTTCTGCTCGGGTAGGACCGGGGAGGGAACAGCCCCCTCTCGTGTTTTATTCTTATATTTGCTTCGCTATGATGATACGATGCAGGGACATACATAAGAAATTCGGCACGTTGGAGGTGCTCCGGGGCATCGACCTCGACATTGCGCGGGGCGAGGTGGTGGCCGTCGTGGGTCCGAGCGGAGCCGGGAAGACGACACTGTTGCAGATTCTCGGCACACTCTCGAAACCCGACGCAGGGACGGTTGAAGTGGACGGCCGGCGGGTCGACACGTTGCGGGGAGCGGAACTCGTCCGGCTCCGGAACGAACGGATCGGGTTCGTCTTCCAGTTCCACCACCTGCTGCCGGAGTTCACGGCGGCGGAAAACGTGATGATACCGGCGTTGATCGGCCGCCGTTCGCGTGCCGAGGCGGAACGGCGGGCGGCGGAGCTTCTGGAACTGCTCGGGGTGGGGCATCGGGCGACTCACAAACCGGCCGAACTCTCGGGCGGTGAACAGCAACGGGTGGCGGTGGCCCGGGCGTTGATGAACGACCCGGCGGTGGTCTTTGCCGACGAACCTTCGGGGAATCTGGACAGCGTGAACCGGGAGGAGCTGCATCGGTTGTTTTTCGACCTCCGCGATCGCTTCGGTTATACGTTCGTGATCGTGACCCACGACAACGACTTGGCCTCGATGTCGGACCGTCGGATCACGTTGCGGGACGGTCGGTTGGTGAGTGTGGGGTAGTTTAGGCCTCGCGCGGGCTGAGCTTTTTGCCGGATGGCCCATGCGAAACGAAGTTTACCTACGGTTTTCTCCTCGCCGCTCGGCAAAGCGTGCAAGCCCGCTTTGCTCTCGCTGGCAGCGTCGATTCGCCCGGCCCCGGCCCCGGGCTACCGCGACGCTAATAGCACACGAGGATACGGTGCAATGCGTGGTGTCGGCAGCCACGGCTACAGCTGGTCTTCGTTCGTGTCAGAAGACATTGCCTACCGCTTGGGCCTCAGCAACGGCGGGATCAGCCCACAAGGCATCGATAACCGTGCCTACGGTTTTCCGTTGCGTTGCCTCCAGGAATAGGGAGAGGACGCTCGGCACGCGAAGATTGGTTTTGACTCGGCCAAGTAGCTCGGCCCCGAACTTTCTCTGTCGGGTGGGCCGCCGCGGGCGAACCCCCAAAAGCACGGATGAACCGAAAAGATCGAGGGTGAATTACTTCGGCTCGCGGAGCGCGGTGGTGACGTTCTGGCCCGTCGGGCGTTGGAACAGACGCAGCCCGAACAGCGGAAGACAACCGATCACGTGTTCGGTCACCGAACGCTTCACCGTGTCGAAAACGTATTCATTCTCCGTGTTTTTCGTGAAGGCGTAGATCTCGAAACCGATCCCATGGTCGGTCGTCTCGGAGAGGTACCGCGCAAAGGTCAGCAACCGGGGATTCAATGTCGGATTGCGGAAGAGCCAAACTTCCATGTGCGCACGGAACAAGGCCAGATTGGTCAAGTGTTGCGGACTGGTCGACCGGGCCAGTTCGATGGTCGCTTTCGCTTCCGAGGCGGTGGCCGGATCGGAGGCGAGCCGACGAAGCAAAGCCTCGTCGGCCGGAGACACGGAGTCGACGTCCAGCCAAAAACGACTCGTAAAACGTCGTCCGCCGCTCGTCTCCATCCCCCGCCAGTTGATGAACGACTCCGAGACCAGCGAGTAGATCGGAATCATCGTAATCGTGTTGTCCCAATTCTGAACCTTCACCGAATTGAGGTTGATGTCGAGTACCAATCCGTCGGCCTGTTTGCCCGGCATCTCGATCCAGTCGCCCGGGCGTACCATGTCTTGTGCCGAGAGCTGGATGGAGGCGACGAACCCCAGGAGCGTGTCGCGGAACACCAGCGAAAGAACCGCTGCGGCGGCTCCCAACCCGACCAGCAGGCTGGTCGGGTTCTTCTGTAGAATGTCCGCCACGATCAGAATCCCGGCGATGAATGCCAAGAGAATTTTCCCGATCTGAATGTAACCTTTGATCGACCTGCGTTGCGCTTCGGGCGACCGCTGGTAGAGGTCGTTCAGGGCGTCGAGGAGCGAAAAGCAGACCAACAGGGAGGTGAAAATGAGAACGCATTCCGTAACCACGCGAGCCACCAGCACCAAGGCCGGAGCGAAGCCTTGGAAAAAGAGGTCGACCCCGAACAGAATGACTCCCGGAGGGATCAGGTATAACAGCCGGTCGAAGAATTTCCGTTGATAGAGTATCGCGTAGATCGGTTTTCGGCTATGCAGCGCGCGTTGTTTGACGAAACCGGCGACGACGTGCAGAATCACGAAATCAACCACCCAAACCGCCGCCGCCAAACCCAGGCAGAGGGTCAGAAAGGTGATCGCGTGGCTCCACAGAGGGCTGAGACCGTGGGCGGCGAGCCACTGCCAAAGGTCTTCGACGACCCAGAAAAATCGCTCCTGATCGGCTTGCACGATCCGATAGAGCGGCTTGGCGAGCGTTGGCTCGGCGCCTATCCGAATCGTGTCGGCTTCGAACAGACTCTCAATCGCTGGAAAAGGGGGCCACATAAGCTAAATAGATCTACTCACCCCCCTCCCTCTGCAAAAATCATACTTTTTTAACACCTGTCTTTGAAACCGGATAGAACAGTTCTTTTTTAACTTCGCTTTCCTCGTTTTTCTTTCAGCAATTGGCAAACCGTCATTGGCTACGAGCCGGGACTGCCGCTTTTTGGAAAAAGCGGCACCAAAAACTTTTGAGACAGCATACGCTACGCCTTAGGCTCCGCAATCCTCAGGATTTTGGGTGGGGTTCTTTTAGGCGCGCTATGAGTTTTAGCTCGCAGAAAAGCGCGCCCAAAAAGAATCCCCACCCAAAGCACCAGGCTGACACGGCCAAAGCATCCCAGCGGGATGCGCTCGGAAGTCTTTTGGGTACCTTTTCTTCAGAAAAGGTACAGTACCCTCCCGTCGCTAAAAAAACTGTTTACACATTATACCGAAGTAATGCGAGGAAACTGAAGAAAAGGTACGGTTCCAGCTCGTCACCAAGGAACGGCTATTCAAATAAGAATTTTTGTGGCAGAGAGGGTGGTCGGGGGTGGTTGGTTGTTAGTGCCTGGGAATGAGGGGTCGGGGGGTGAAAAAGTGTGCTGAAAATTTTGATAATCAACCCCAAAGCACTATCTTTGCACTCGCCTTTGCTCTTGTTATGCAGGTAACCGACTGGCTGTCAGGTGGCTTGCCGATGGCACGAGTTGAAAAGGAGAGTAAAAACAAATAACCATTAATCAACCAAAATGTCAGGACTAATTGGGAAAAAAATCGGAATGACATCCGTTTTCAGTGCCGAGGGGAAGAATATCCCATGCACTGTTATCGAAGCTGGTCCGTGTGTGGTTACGCAAGTGAAAACTGTCGAAAAAGATGGTTACGCGGCGGTGCAGCTTGCCTATGACGACAAGAAGGAAAAACACACCAGCAAGCCGATGATGGGCCATTTTGCCAAGGCGGGGACTACGCCGAAGCGGAAGATCGCCGAGTTCAAGTCGTTCGAAACGATGCCGAATCTCGGGGATACGGTCGGGGTGGATGTGATTGTTGAAGGGGAGTGGGTCGATGTGACCGGCATCTCCAAAGGGAAAGGCTTCCAGGGGGTTGTCAAACGGCACGGCTTCGGCGGTGTGGGGGGGCAGACTCACGGGCAGCATAACCGCCAGCGCCATGTCGGGTCGCTCGGGGCTTCTTCGTATCCGTCGCGGGTGTTCAAAGGGAAACGCATGCCGGGACAAACGGGCGGCGAGCAGGTGAAAGTGCTCAACCTCAAAGTCCTCAAGGTGATCCCGGAAAACAACCTCATCCTTGTCAAAGGGTCGATTCCGGGGGCAAAAGGATCGTACTTGTTAATCGAAGGCTAATATCATTCAAGGGAGGAGACTTACAGTTATGGAATTGAACATACTCGATATCGCCGGTAAAGAAACCGGGAAGAAGATTACCTTGAACGATGCTGTGTTCGCGCTCGAACAGCCGAACGACCATGCGATCTACTTGGATGTGAAACAGTACCTGGCCAATCAGCGGCAGGGGACGCACAAGGCCAAGCAGCGGAATGAGGTGGCCGGGTCGACGCGCAAACTCAAAAAACAAAAAGGGACCGGCGGAGCGAGAAGCGGCTCGATCCTGTCGCCGCTTTTTGTCGGCGGGGGGCGTGTTTTCGGACCGGTGCCGCGCGACTACAGCTTCAAGCTCAACAAAAAACTCAAACAGCTCGCACGGCGGAGCGCACTGACCTATAAGGCGCAGAATGCGGCCATTACGGTGGTGGACAGCCTCGAAATGCAACCGAAGACCAAAGAATTCATCGCTGCTGCGAAGAATCTCGGGATTGCTGAGAAGAAAACCCTTGTCGTGCTGTGCGGGGATATGAATAATGCCGGGGTGATTCTGGCGGCGCGCAATCTTCCGAACGTCAAAGTCATTCAGGCGCAGAACATCAATACGTACGATGTGATGAACGCTGCCCATTTGCTGGTCGGCGGGGAAGGCGCCGTGGCGGTGATGCAGCAGGTTTGCGGCATTCAGTAGTCCAGCTATAGTCCGGCGAGGCTCCTTCTTCACCCGATGGAAAGAACCGGACGAACACAGTAACGAAGACATCTTTTTACGAAAGAAAGATCATGGAAATTTTAATTAAGCCGATACTAACCGAGAAAATGACGGCTCAGGGCGAAAAACTGAACCGCTACGGTTTCATTGTCGATCCGCGGGCGAACAAGCTCCAGATCAAAGCTGCGGTGGAAGCTATGTACGGCGTCGTGGTGGCCGAGGTCAACACCTGCAACTACGACGGCAAGTACAAGAGCCGCTACACCAAGGCCGGGATGCTCGAAGGGCGTCAGAACCGTTACAAAAAAGCAATCGTTACCCTCGGGGGCGATGACAAGATCGATTTTTACAGTAATATCTAAAAGACGATGGCAGTTAGAAAATTCAAACCGATGACCCCGGGTCAGAGACATAAAGTTATCGGAACCTTTGACGATATTACCGCATCGACCCCGGAGAAATCCCTCGTTCAACCCCTCAAATCATCGGGCGGGCGGAACAACAGCGGGAAAATGACCATGCGCTATCTCGGTGGTGGACACAAACGTCAGTACCGCATCATCGACTTCCTGCGCAACAAAGATGGAATGACCGCTACGGTCAAAACCATCGAATACGACCCGAACCGTAGTGCGAGGATTGCCTTGGTAGTCTATACCGACGGCGAAAAACGCTACATCGTTGCGCCGACGGGGCTTACCGTAGGCCAGAAAATCGCCAGCGGAACGGGCGTCGCACCTGAAGTGGGCAACACACTATTCCTTTCGGAAATTCCTCTTGGTACCGTTGTGCACTGCATCGAACTCACGCCGGGACGAGGAGCCGTCATGGCTCGCTCGGCCGGAACTTACGCTACGCTGCAAGCTCGCGAGGGCAAGTATGCGATTATCAAACTTCCTTCGGGCGAAACCCGCATGGTGCTCACCACCTGCCGCGCTACGATCGGGACCGTCTCCAACTCGGACCACAGCCTCGAACGCAGCGGGAAGGCCGGGCGCAGCCGCTGGCTCGGACGCCGACCCAGAAACCGCGGCGTCGTGATGAACCCGGTAGACCACCCGATGGGTGGGGGGGAAGGACGTGCTTCGGGGGGACATCCGCGCTCGCGTACGGGTGTGCTCGCTAAGGGCTACAAAACCCGCAACCCGAAGAAAACGACTTCCAAGTTCATCGTCGAAGCACGGAAGAAGAAAAATAAATAATCTCTAAAGAGTTAGCGTAAATGAGCCGTTCACTGAAAAAAGGACCGTATATCGAACCGAAACTCGAAGGCAAGATCCTTGCCATGAACGATAGCGGCAAAAAATCGGTTATCAAGACCTGGTCGAGAGCCAGCATGATCTCACCGGACTTTGTGGGACACACCTTGGCCGTGCACAATGGGAACAAGTTCATCCCGGTGTACGTCACCGAAAACATGGTGGGACACAAACTCGGAGAATTCGCTCCGACCCGCAGCTTCCGCGGTCACGGGGGCAACAAGAAAAAATAGTGTTAAAAAGTAATTCATTTCACGATAATGGGTGCAAGAAAAAGATTGAGAGCTGAAAAGCTCAAGGCGGAAAAGCGCGTTACGGCGATCGCTTCGCTGCGCGACTGCCCGACTTCCCCGAGAAAAATGAGACTCGTGGCGGATATGATTCGCGGCGTGGAAATCAATAAAGCGCTTGGGATGCTGCGCTATTCCAAGAAAGAGGCTTCGGTACGCCTCGAAAAACTCCTCCGGTCGGCCATTGCCAACTGGGAAGCTAAGAACCAAGGGGTGGCGTTGGAAGAGACACCGCTGTGCGTGAAGACCATTTGTGTCGACGGCGGACGGCAGCTCAAACGCATTCAGCCGGCACCGCAGGGACGCGCGCATCGGATCCGGAAACGGTCGAATCACGTGACCTTGATCGTCGACCGGATGGAAACTGCTGCGACGACTGCTACCAAGGCGGAAACCAAAACTGCGGCCAAGAAAAATACCGCTGCTGCGGCCAAAACCAAAACCGTGACGAAGAAAACCGCCGCTGCCGCTGCCGAAACCGAAGTGAAACCTGAAAACGCTGCGAACTAAGATGGGACAAAAAGTTAATCCGATAGCCAATCGACTGGGTATTATCCGTGGCTGGGACTCGTCATGGTATGGCGGCAAGGACTTCCCGGCAAAGCTCGTGGAAGACTCCAAGATCAGAAAATATCTCGGGGCGCGCTTGGCGAAGGCAAGCATCTCGAAAATCGTTATCGAACGGACGCTGAAGCTCGTTACCGTTACCATCAGTACGGCACGGCCGGGGATCATCATCGGTAAGGGGGGAGCAGAGGTGGACAAGTTGAAGGAAGAGTTGCGCAAGCTCACCGGGAAGGAAGTACAGATCAATATTTTTGAAGTAAAACGGCCGGAGTTGGATGCGGTGATTGTGTCCAATAACATTGCGCGGCAGGTGGAAGGGCGGATCTCGTACCGGCGCGCGATTAAGACTACGATCGCTTCGACGATGCGGATGGGTGCCGAAGGGATTAAGATCCAGATTTCGGGGCGTGTCGGCGGTGCGGAAATGGCACGCTCGGAATCTTATAAGGAAGGACGTATTCCGTTGCACACGTTCCGGGCGGATATCGACTACAACTTGGCTGAGGCCTTGACCAAAGTGGGCTTGCTCGGGGTGAAGGTATGGATCTGCAACGGCGAAGTCTATGCCAAGCGGGACTTGTCGCCGATCGTCGGGATGAGCGCTTCGGCTGCCGGAACGGCGGGTCGTGGTGGTCGGGACGATCGTCGCGGCGGGGATCGCAGAGGCGGTGACCGGCGCGATGACCGTCGGGGCGGAGATCGCCGGGGCGGGGATCGTCGCGGAGGACGCAACGCCAATAATCAGTAATATCTGTCGTCAGACTTAATAAGGAACTAACCATGTTACAACCAAAAAAGACGAAATTTCGCAGAATGCAGAAAGGCCGCATGAAAGGTCTGGCACAGAGAGGAGCTGAATTGTCTTTCGGTTCGTTCGGGATCAAGGCGCTGGAGTCGGCGTGGATCACCGGGCGGCAGATCGAGGCGGCTCGTCAGGCTATCGTGCGTCAGATGAAACGTGAAGGCCAAGTCTGGATTCGTATCTTCCCGGATAAACCGATCACCAAAAAACCCGCCGAAGTGCGTATGGGTAAGGGGAAAGGTTCGCCCGAAGGATTCGTGGCGCCGGTGACCCCGGGACGTATTCTCTTCGAAGCAGAAGGAGTGCCGTTGGAAGTGGCACAGGAAGCCTTGCGGCTCGGAGCGCAGAAACTGCCCATTACCACGAAGTTCATCATCCGTCGCGACTACACGGAATCTTCACTCTAAATCTCACACACGAACGACATGAAAACTACGGAAATACGTGAATTGACCGCGGGCGAAATCATCGAACGTGTGGAGGCGGAGAAAGCCAATCTGCTCAAAGCGAAACTGAACCATGCCGTTTCGCCGGCCGAAAACACCAACACGATCAAAAACATGCGCCGTGATATTGCCCGTCTGCTGACCATCCTGCGCGAAAAACAAACCGCCACTATTAACAAGTAGAGGACATGGAAGAAAGAAACCTTAGAAAAGAGAGAACCGGGGTGGTCGTCAGCAACAAGATGGACAAATCGATCGTCGTTGCTGTCAAACGCAAAGTGAAACACCCGATCTACGGTAAGTTTGTTAATAAAACCACCAAATTCGTCGCCCACGACGAAGAAAACACCTGCGGCGAGGGAGATACGGTCCGGATTATGGAAACCCGGCCCCTCAGCAAATCGAAACGGTGGAGATTAGTAGAAATCATCGAAAGAGCTAAGTAACCATGATACAACAAGAAAGCCGGCTCTCCGTAGCCGATAACAGCGGAGCGAAGGAAGTCCTCTGTATCCGTGTACTTGGCGGTACCGGACGGCGCTATGCCTCGATCGGGGACAAAATCGTCGTCAGCGTCAAAAGCGCTACCCCGTCGGGGGATATCAAGAAAGGGGCGGTCTCGAAAGCCGTTGTGGTACGCACCAAAAAAGAGATTCGTCGCGCTGACGGATCTTATATCCGGTTCGACGACAATGCGGTCGTGCTGCTTAATAATGCCGGCGAAATGCGCGGTACGCGTATCTTCGGTCCGGTGGCCAGAGAACTCCGGGATGCCAATATGAAAATCATCTCCTTGGCGCCGGAAGTGCTGTAAACCTTTTTAACTCACAACACACAGAAATGTCGACCAAATTTCATATCAAAAAAGGAGACATGGTGTACGTCAATGCCGGCGAAAACAAAGGGCAGCAGGGTAAGGTGCTCGAAGTGATCGTCGACAAACAACGGGCCATCGTCGAAGGGGTCAACCTGGTGAGCAAACACACCAAACCCAATGCCGCCAATCCTCAGGGCGGGATTGTGAAGCAAGAGGCGCCGATTCATATCAGCAACCTCCAACCTCTCGATCCCAAATCAGGCAAGCCGACCCGCGTGGGACGTAAACTCAACGATAAAGGCAAACTGGTCCGCGTGGCCGTTAAATCAGGGGAGGAGATCAAATAATGGCATACGTACCTTCACTCAAAACCAAATACAAAGAGGAGATCGCTCCCGCATTGATGAAAGAGTTCGGTTACAAAAGCATCATGCAGGTGCCGAAGCTCGAAAAAATCGTCATCAACCAGGGGGTTGGGGCGGCTGTTGCGGATAAGAAACTCGTCGAAGTGGCACAGGCCGAGCTCTCTACCATTGCCGGACAGCATGCCGTACAGACCCGTTCGAAGAAAGACATCTCGAACTTCAAACTCCGCAAGCAAATGCCGATCGGGGTGCGGGTTACTTTGCGTCGCGAACGGATGTACGAATTCTTGGAACGGCTGATCGCCGTTTCGCTGCCGCGGATCCGCGACTTCAAGGGGATCAACGACAAGTTCGACGGCCAGGGGAACTATACGCTGGGGGTGCAGGAGCATATCATCTTCCCGGAAATCGACATCGATAAGATCACCAAAATTTTCGGGGTCGAAATCACGTTCGTAACGACGGCGGGGAATGATACGGAGGCTTATGCACTGCTCAAACAGTTCGGTCTTCCTTTTAAAAACGCTAAAAAGAACTAAGCCATGGCAAAAGAATCGATGAAAGCCCGCGAAGTGAAACGGGCCAAGCTGGTGGCCAGATATGCGGAGAAACGCAAGGCGCTCAAGGAAGCGGGGGATTATGCGGGTTTGGCCAAGCTGCCGAAAAACTCGAACCCGATTCGGTTGCACAACCGGTGTCAGTTGACGGGGCGGCCGAAAGGCTACATGCGGCAGTTCGGGATCAGCCGTATCCAGTTCCGCGAAATGGCTTCGGCAGGGTTGCTGCCGGGGGTCAAGAAGGCGAGCTGGTAGGGATGCGATGATATGATGGGGATAACACCTATCGAAGCTTCGAATCAGAATAGTCGAGCGGTTCATTATGAACCGCTCGACTATTCTTTTTGAGGGAGAGTGGTTGGGTTGGGGGCTATGGTTTCCGCCGGATGGCCCGTGCGATGCGTCGGATTCGTTGGCTTTCTCTTCCGTCAGGACAATAAACGCCCTTTGGGCGCGCCCGCCCAGTGCACCCGTTGGGTGTTTTGCCGGGGTTTTCTCTCCCGGCAGGCCCCAGCGATACGTAGTATCGCCGGCTCACCGCGAGCACGCGGGGCCTGCGCGGCCTGAGCGCAGTCGGAGATGTTTTTTGTCGCCCGCCCGCCTAAAGAGGGATTTCAGTCGTTGTGCGCGAGCACAATCGAGATGAAATCCCCGCGGGC